>NZ_DBHIEC010000007.1:0-117093 GCF_057250765.1 Catonella sp. | reverse complement strand
GTACAGTGTAGAGAGCAGCTATTATAGCCGCCTGGGTGATAACGAGGGTACGTGACATACCCTGAACGCGCATTGCTTTTAATTCTTCCATTATTTTATTCTCCTTTAGTTTTTATACGAGTGGGAAGGTTATAACACTCAGTTTCTTAGTATAGTACAGGTAAAAATATTTTTCAAGGGCAAAATTTTGACAAAAATATGTGGTATAATCATAGATTAGTAAATCTTAAGGATTAATAATTTTATTTTTAAATAGCTTGTGCTACAATGAACTGATAAGGAGGACTGAGATTTGGCTAAAAAAGTAAAAAAACAAAAAAGACAGAAAAATCCTGTTGAAAGAGCTATAGGAATAGTGATTAAGATTATCATAGCCCTCTTGCTTGCCATAGTTGTAATAGGCGGAGTTCTTATATATATGAAATATGGGAAGAAGCTCATTGCTATGGAGAGTGATGCTAAGAAGATAGTGTCAAAGAGTACTATGGAGACCTTTAGGCAAAATGAAACCAGTATAATCTATGATGCAAACGGCAATATAATGTCCAAGCTAAAGGGCGAAAAGGATGTATATTACATAAAATACAGTGACATCCCGCAGGTGGCTGTCTCTGCCATAACCAGCATCGAGGATAAGAACTTCTTTAAGCATAAAGGCTATGACCTGAAAGCCATAATCAGGGCAGGCCTTGCTTATATCAAGAATAAGGGTGTAATCACCCAGGGCGGAAGCACCATTACACAGCAGCTTGCGAGAAATATTTTCCTATCCTTTGAAGAGAGCTGGCAGAGAAAGGCAAGGGAGATATTCATTGCTATAGAGCTTGAAAAAAAGTATACAAAGAAAGAAATAATGGAGTTCTACCTAAACAACATATACTTTGCAAATGGATACTATGGTATACAGTCAGCGGCTCTTGGCTACTTTGGAAAGGGAGTCAATTCTTTGTCCCTTTCGCAGATTACATTCCTCTTAAGCATTCCTAACAGCCCTACAAGGTACAATCCTTACGAAAATATCGAGGGAACCCTTGCCAGAAGAGATAGAATCCTTGACCAAATGGTACTTGATGGCAAGATTAGCGAGGCAGAGGCTTCTAAGGCTAAGTCTGAGGAAATTAAGTTAAAGGCGCCTAAAGTAGAAAAGAGCAGCTACGCCCTTACATTTGCACTTGATAGGGCGGTTAAGGCACTAATGAAGTCTGAAGGCTTTAATTTCAGATACTCATTTAATTCAGATGAAGATAGAAAAGCTTATAATGAGAACTACAGTGAAGTATATTCAAGCTGCCAGACAAGGCTGTATTCCGGAGGCTACAGGATATATACCTCCATTGATCCTGATAAGCAAAAGCTCCTTCAGGATACAGTTGATGGCGGACTTAGCGTCTCAAGTGAAAAGAGCAAGTCAGGCATCTACAGCTTACAGGGAGCAGCAGTAACCATAGATAACAGCAGCGGAAGAGTAGTTGCTATAGTTGGCGGAAGAAGCCAGAAGCTAAAGGGAAGTACTCTAAACAGGGCATATCAGAGCTTTAGACAGCCTGGAAGTACAATCAAGCCCCTCATTGTATATACCCCTGCATTTGAACAGGGTTACACACCGGAAAGCATAGTAAAAGACGAGAAGATAGAGGGCGGTCCTGTAAATGCAGACGGAGTATTTAGTGGAGATATGACTATCTTAGATGCACTTGCCAAGTCTAAGAATACAGTTGCCTGGAAGCTCTTTACAGAGATTTCCCCTGCTATAGGTATAGGGAAGCTCCTTGATATGGGATTTTCCGGCATAGCCGACACTGATTACTATCCGTCGGCCGCGCTTGGAGGTTTCACCAAGGGTGTAAATGCTGTCGAAATGGCGTCTGCTTACGCAGCCATTGAAAATGGAGGAGAGTTCAGGGAGCCAACCTGCATAATGAAAATGACTGATTCTTCCGGCAATGATATAGTTGCTGACGGGTTCTATCAAAAGGGAACAAGCAAGTATATTTATGATGAAAATGCCTGCAAGATGATGATAACCTGTATGGAAGCAGTTATGACCAAGGGAACAGGTGTAGGTGGAAAGCTTGCCACTATGCCTTGTGCAGGTAAGACAGGAACGACTAACGATAGTAAGGACTTGTGGTTCGTTGGCTTTACCAAGTACTACACCACCAGCGTGTGGGTGGGATATGACATACCGAAAAGCCTTGCGGGACTAACCTATACTGCTACACCTCTTGGCATATGGAAAACCTATATGGATAGCATTAATAATGGACTTCCTTTGGCAAAGCTTGACGACTATAAGATAACTGCAGCTCCTACAAAAGAAGATACTGAGGAGACAGATAAAGACACTGAAGAAGAGCAGGAAGAGGAAGAAAAGGCTAAGGAAGAGGAAGAAAAGAAGCTTGAGGAAGAGAAAAAGGCCGAAGAAGAGAAGAAAAATACTAATACAGATACTGGGAAACAGGATGAAACTACTATAGATGAAGGGGAAAATCCTGAAGAAGGAACGGTAGACGAAGATAATCCTTCAAATGAGGACTCTGATAACACAGGCGGTGCTGAAGATAATAATGCCGACAACGGACAGACAGAAGGTGCAACAGAGAACTCAGATGGTACGGCAGAAACACCATAACCACTTCTTGACTAAGGAGGCTTCGTAGCTTATAATGGTATGTGTGTTTGGTACTATGTAGACACATTTTACAGTAAAATCAGGTTTGAAAGAGGTAAAACTATGGCAGAACAGAAAATAACAAAGGATATGATAATAGCTGATATTCTTAAGGTAGATGAGAACCTTATTCCGGTGCTTCTAAACGCAGGTATGCACTGTGTAGGATGCCCATCATCTCTGGGAGAGACACTAGAGGAGGCTGCAGAGGTTCACGGAATTGATGCTGATGAGCTTTGTGAGCTTCTTAATGAGTTTGTAGCTTAATGTAATTTATCTAAAAAGAACTGTAACGATATCCGCTACAGTTCTTTTTTTGCTAATAAACGATATTTAATAAAGAGTTTTTGGACAGTACTGCTATCCCCCGGCTTTGATACAGTCTATGGCTTCTAATCTAATTAATAGCCGCAAGTATGGTAACGGCATCTGAGCCGATTATCTTCTCACAATGCTCATTTATTACAGAGGTAGTTGCATAGTTGCTTCTGCCCTGAGTAGAGAACTCAGACGCAATATTGCATATCTTCCCAAAGGTTTCCTTGTCTGAAAGATTCTTCTCAAGGATTAGGAAATACAGCTTGCTTTGGTTGCTCTTAAACAGAGAGCTTTTACCAATAAATATATCCTTTATGTGGACACAGAGCTCAGTAACAGCATCAAGTGTATTGAATACAAAGATTTTGGCATCTCCGTCTTTTTTTGGTACCTTCTCACCGAGGCCCCTATCAGAAGCTTTAGTCTTCTTATCATTAAGCCCCGAAAACTTTAGCATATCGGTAAGAGGTACAAACTCATTTTCCTCTACCTCCTCTAGTATATCAGGTGAGAATCTTGAGAACCTGGTATCGAGGTCATCCGCAGTCTGATTCTTAGTGATGAAGATGACGAGATTTCCTTTGGAAGTAGGGATAGCTTCTATAACCAGCGCACCATCTTCACTTTCAAAGCCAAATTCAGTAAGAGCCTGATCAACAAGTTCATTATATAATTCCTTGGTCTTTGGAGAACCATAAGAGAGCTCATTTAGAGCAAGTCCCCTTATACTAAGGTCCTCAGGCGCCAAGGTTATCTTAAGCTGATTTTCATTAAGTTTTTCTATTTTCATAAACTGACCTTTCTGCCTATTGATTGTTAGGACTTTCTAAAAGATTAGTATAGGATAAAAGAGAAATATTGTCAATCTTTAGTGGTGACTTACTTTTTTCCTTGACTTTCAGCCACCACTCAAAGCTTTGGTAATTATGCCGAAAAAACCTTCGAAATTTTGGTGAAAATGCCGTTGAAATCTTCGCATAAAACAGGTACAATACGGGTACATTAATGTTAGTTTTGGAAATTTCCTAAAGTGAAAGGAGCTGATATGGATTAACCTATGGTTAGGTAAATACCATATTCTCTCTATTCTGGATCCCCTAAATCCTAATCCGCACGTGTTCCTTGCTTCACATGTGAAGCTTAAAGAATATCGTGTAATCAAAAAAATATCAAAAACCAATCCATTTTTTAATCAGCTAAAGACGGAGGCTAAGTTTCTGTCTAGGTATAGTTCTAACTTTATACCCAAGCTATATGATGTTGAGGAAGATGGCGAAAACCTATATCTGGTTGAAGAGTACGTTGAAGGAGTTGGTCTTGCATCAGAAGAATTCTTGCAAAACTGTCTTGATGAGAAGGAGCTTTCATATATAGTAAAAGGACTTTTAGACTTTCTGCAATTTATTAACTCTTTGGAAGAATCTGTGCTTTACATCGATTGGAAACCCGGCAATATAATTCTTACAAAAAACGGACTTAAGGTAGTAGATTTCGGTTCAGTAGTTTATACAGAAGGAAATGATGGTTTTACGCCTCTTGCAACAAGTGGCTTTGCGGCTCCCGAACTAATAAAGGGGAAGGCCTTAGGAAGGGCAACGGACATCTATGGTTTTGGCTCTTTAGTAAGATATTTGGCAGAAAAAAACAGACAGAAAAACAGTTTGTTTAAAAAGAGCATCAGAGACAAATTGCTTAGGTTATCAAGCCTTTGTCTAAAAGAAGGTCCTGATGAACGCCCTGATATAAAGGATGTTGAAAAGCTTGTAAAAAAAATCTGTAAAGAAGCACTACCGACTTCGCAAAAGAATCAGCAAAGAGGCATAATTAGGGATATATCTTCGAAGATGATAGCTGTTTGTGGAGCAGAGAGTGGAGTAGGCACCACTCATATTGCCCTGCTTTTAGCAAAGGAGTTGGCTGCAAAGGGAAGAAAGGTTGCATTCCTGTCTTTAATTAGGGATGAAGACGGGACTGAGACTAACCTTAACTGCATGACAGACTTAAAAAACATCAGAATTTTTAACTCAGTGGCGGAGGAAGATGTGGCTTATATTATAAAAAAAGGCTTTGACAACATTGTCATTGACTTTGGAAGAGTAGATGAGTTTTCTCTTTTGTTCTACAGCTGTGATGAAAAGATAATCGTCATACAAAACAACCTTATTAAGGGAAGTAGGTCGGTTGCATTCTTAACTTCACATAGAGAGGATATTGGAGAAAAGGATTGGCTTATAATTGATAATTTATCGGATGAGGCAAGTCTTAGGGAGACAAGAAAGTTTCTTAACTGGCTTAAGATAAAACCGGGATGCAGAGGAATAGGAAGAGAGAGGATATAATAAGAGGAGGATTTATGTTTATTAGTAAGGAAGAAGCAAAACTATTATCTGATGATGATTTTGAAAGAGTTGGCAGAAGAAAGAAGCTAGTGGTATTTTTATTTATATTGCTTGTGGTCACAGTAACTGCAATATCGGCATTTATGCTGTTAAACAGGCCATCAGATAAGAACATTAATGTAGAACAGGCAGAGGTTAATATTTTACCTGAGAAAGAGACGGTGGACGAGACCGTGGTTTCAGAGAGTGAAATGGAACTAAAAGAAACAGCAAGAAATGAAATGTCTGAGACAGGAAATGAGCTTGCTTTGCCTGTAGGCAGGAAAACGGAGTTGGGAGAAAATGAGTTTATATGTGAATACTCAGATATCCTGCTGCCTGAACTCCTAAAAGTTGGAGATTACGCGGATGTCAGGCTGTCTTTGGCTGACGGACGCAATTATACTGTAGTATCTGAAAAAAAGATAATGGATTTTAACAAGTCTAAGGAAAAATCTTTGGTTTATCTGGCACTTTGTGAAGAAGAAATAATAATCCTTGAAAGTGCACTTTCCGATATCAAATTGTTTGAGGGAGCGAAGCTATACCTCACTATAGGAAAGCAGTCTGACAGACATAAGGTTAATTATCCTGTAAATAAAAGAGCAGCAAAGCTGCTAAGCCCAAAGAAGATAACAAACAATCTATCAGGCTACACGTATGACATGCACATTGACAAATCACTTGAAGGTGAAAGAGAGAGGCGGGAAAGGACGCTTGCCGGCAAAGACGAAGAATGGAAAGAAGCTGCTGCTTACTGGAATAAAAAGGAGTAGTTACATCACAAGGTTTGCTTATTGAATGACTCCGGACTTTCTTACCTAGAGAGTCCGGTGTTTTTATTGTGTGTACAAAAATAAATGACAAATCTCCATAGTAGTGGTATCATAATTAGGAAACTTATTATTTGGAGGTACCAATGATTAAAAAATTAAATCCTATTATGATTATTATTCCGGTAGTTGTAATAGCAATTATATCTGCTGTTATCCTTGTATTAGGAAAAAAGCTTGATTTTAGTGGCTCAAACAATACGAAAATTTCACTAACAGATTACTATAAGCTCCCTGAGGGTGAGGCAAGGCTTGTAGTTGACCTTATTAAGTCAGATGAAAATGCCATTATAAAGGATGGAAAGACCTATCTGCCTTATTCTGCGGCCGAAAAGATGATGCCAAGGATATACTATGATGCCCTGGATGACGTGGTAGTATATACGACTGCTACTGAAAAATACGTCTACACGGCAGGAGAAAAAGAATATCAGGTAAACGGGAAAGATGAGACAGAAGAAGTACCAAGCTTTATAGAAGACGGTGGCAATCTCTATGTTGCTCTGGATTTTATAGAAAAGTGGCACGAGATGAAGGCGGATGTCTATGAAAATCCGGGAAGAGTAGTCATCTTTGATGAGAATAACGCTGAATATGAGTACGCAGGTGTTAAAAGTGATTCAACACTTAGAGAAGCAGGGGACAAAAAAGAGCCTATCCTAAAGGAGCTAAAAGAGGGAGAAAAGGTATATCTTCTTGAAGGCACAGGGAATGACTATACCAGAGTGTTTACCGAGGATGGCGTGACAGGATATATTAAGACCTCTGATCTTGATACAGATAATATCGAGCACAAAAAGTACAGCTTTGACAGAGAAAAAGAAGATGCAGGCTATACGAGCATTACGAAAGATGAACCTATAGTTCTTGGCTGGCATCAGGTTACAAGCACTGCAGCCAATGCGGGCTGGGGGACTGCCCTTGCCAAGGCGGAAGGCCTCAATGTAATATCTCCTACATGGTTTGGGGTGGCAGACTCTGAAGGTGAGGTTACAAGCCTTGCATCTAAGGACTATGTGACAAAGCTTAAGGCTATAAATGTGGATGTATGGCCTTTAATCAGTGACTTTAACAAGGATGTTGACTACAATAGGCTGTTTATGAGTACTATAACAAGAGGTAACTTGATTAAAAATATCATATATTTTATTGAAGAATATAATCTGGATGGCATAAATATTGATTTTGAGCATATTAAGTCCTCGTATGCCTCAGGGTATATAGAGTTCCTAAGAGAGCTATCCATAGAGATGAGAAGCAGGAAAAAGGTACTTTCTGTAGACAACTATATTCCACTTGAATTCAATGCTTTTTATAACATCAAAGAGCAGGGAATTGTCTCGGACTATCTATGTGTAATGGCGTATGATGAGCATTATTCGGGCTCTCCCAAAGCAGGCTCAGTATCAAGCCTTAGCTGGGTGAAAAACAGCATAGAGAATACCGCCAAGAGTGCACCTATGAAGAAGCTGATAGTGGGTCTGCCATTCTATACAAGACTTTGGAGGGAAGCACATTCAGGAAAGCTTACCAGCAGGGCTTTGTCTATGGATGGCGGACTAAATCTTGTAAGCAGCAACAAAGCTAAGAAAGAATGGGACAAGGAAAAAGGACAGTACTATGCTGAGTGGAAGGACGGAAAAGATAGAATGAGAATCTGGCTTGAAGAGGAGAAGTCACTTGAGGCAAAACTGAAGCTGGTTGAAAAGGATAAGGTAGCAGGAATTGCATTCTGGAAGCTTGGACTTGAAAGAAAAGAAGCTTGGGAGAGTGTGACTGACTGGCTTAAGTAACTACTACTTAAAATAAATAACTATAATTAAATACTTATTCGAATTCCAAGAAGATGAAATCTTGCAATCTGAAAGCGGTGGGACTGCAACGCAGTCCCATTTATACTAATATAATTGATAGTATTTTATAAATAAGAAAAGTAAAATTGATTATAATTCTCAATTTTACTTGACGGATTTATTGCCTTAGGTTACAATATTAAATCGATGGAAGCATCAAGAAAATATTGTGTTGAAAGAGGTATATTTATGAGTGGAAAGAACAAAATTTCTACGCTGCTGTCTGTAGTTTCGCTTGCACTTAGTCTTGTGCTTGCATTTGGAGTGAAATATGTATTTCATTCCTGCCCTGTAAGCATGGAAAAGGGTGCAATGATTATGCCTTGCCACTGGGCTGAACAGGCTATATTTGCTACAGGAATAGCTCTTGCAGTTATGTCTCTGTTGTTGTTCAAATTTAAGAAAGCAGGAGAAAGGGCGGCCGTATCTGCGTCTATGATACCTGTTACGGTTATGGCGATGCTTTTTCCTCAGGTTATAATAAGAATATGCATGATGCCGGATATGCACTGTAGAACAACAATGCGTCCTGCAGTTATCGGGGTTTGCGTAGCTTTAATTGCAGTGGAAGCAGTAAACATAGTGATTAGTAAAAAGGAAGCTGAGAGTGAAAATAAGAGGTAAAAATGTCAGTGTTTAATAGTATTTCATATAAAAACATAGCAAGAAGACCGGGCAGGACGATTATATTAGTCCTGCTTTCTGCCTTGCTATGTTTTTCGGTTACGGGAGGTTCTCTTGCAATCACAGGACTTAAGGAAGGACTTATGTCTCTTAGGTCAAGGCTTGGAGCGGATGTTATGGTGGTTCCGTACGCAGCTACGACCAAGACAAACTTCTCCAATATGATACTGCAGGGCAATCCCGGATATTTCTACATGGATAGAAGTATCTTAGACAAGATTAAGAATATGGATGGCATAAAGGAGATATCAGAGCAGTATTTCCTTGCGTCTGCAAAGGCTGGATGCTGCTCGGCTAAGCTTCAGATTATAGGCTTTGATCCGGAGACTGACTTTACTATCAAGCCTTGGGTGAAAGAGTCCTATGATGGAAAGCTTGGCGAATTTGAAATGCTTGTAGGTAACGACCTCAACGCATTTGCAGGAGATACCCTTACCTTCTATGGGAAGGTTTGCACTGTAAAAGGCAAGCTTAAAAAAACAGGGACTTATCTTGATACCGCAGTATATCTTAGCATAGATTCCGTAAAGGCACTGCTTAAATCAGCAGAGGAAACAGGGATGGTTACTAATAATGACGGTGATCCTGACAAGCTTACCTCCTGTATTCTTATAAATGTTGCAGATGGCTATACTCCTCTTGATGTAATGAGTGAGATAAATATAAAGACCAGAGGTGTAGAGGCTATACAGACACAGGATATGATATCAGGGGTTGCAGGACAGCTTGAATCCGCTTCAAGGATAATAAGCGTTCTTATCATAGCAATCTGGCTCCTTGCTATACTTATTCTAATACTGGCCTTTACCATGATAGCTAATGAGAGAAAGAAGGAGTTTGCTATTCTTAGAGTCCTAGGTTCTTCAAGAAAAATGGTGGCAGGCATCATCCTTAAAGAGGCCCTTATGGTGAACTTCATAGGAAGTGTAGTTGGTGCGCTGACTGCCGTAGTGGCGGTTTTGCTGGTAGGAGAGATAAGCCTTACTACCTTTGACCTTCCGTTTTTACTTCCAGGGGCAGATAAGGTAGCCCTGCTTGCTCTTATAACCATAGTAGCTTCGGTGGCTGCAGGCTGCCTGGCATCATCCTTAAGTGCGCTTAAGACATCTAAAATAGACACAGCACTTATCCTAAGGGAGGGCAACTGATGAAGCTTACGGCGAATAAAATAAGTAAATGGTTTCTAAGGGAGAGAGCTGGTTCTAACAAGTTCTTTGCCTTAGGTGAAAATGACTTTAGTCTTAATGAAGGAGAACTTGTAGTACTCTATGGTCAGTCAGGAAGTGGCAAGAGTACACTCTTAAATATCCTTACAGGGCTTCTTACTCCAAGTACAGGAACAGTGACGGTAGGAGATACTGACCTTTATAAGCTTGACGATGTAAGCCTGTCAAAGTTTAGAAATAAACACTTTGGTATAGTACTTCAGGGACAGTCAGCCATCAATACACTTACAGTACTTGAAAATGTGATCCTCCCTTACAATCTGTATGGGAATGGCACAAAAGATAAGGAAGAGCTAAGGAAAGTGGAAGAAAGGGCGAAAGAACTGCTTAAAGAAACAGGGATAGAGGAGCTTGCCTCAGTTATGCCTACTGAGCTTTCAGGAGGGGAACTAAGAAGGATGGCTATATCAAGGGCCCTTATCAATGAACCTGAATTCATCCTTGCTGATGAGCCTACATCAGACCTTGATGATGAAAACACTGAGACAGTTCTTAAGATATTTAAGAGACTTGCAGAAAGCGGAAAATCAGTCCTAGTCATTACTCACGATAAGGAAGTGTTTAAGTATGCCAATAAAGTTTTTGAAATGAAATTGGGAATCATACTTGACAAAGATAAAGTTTTGGGATAACTTATATGTGGTTAGTGAGACCTAATTGTTGTAAAGGTTGCGGTTAAGGGATGATTAAGCAATCAATATGACAAAAGAGCCAAAAGTAAAGAAGGAAGGCGGAACTAATGTATAACAGTAAGAGAAGAATGTTGCTTGCAAGAGTTTTTGTGGTATTGTTTGTATTTTTAGCAGGCTTTGGTTTTACCTCCATAGCGAAGGCTGATGATGCGTACTATGCGACCTGGAAAGAATACAAGGCAAGCGGTGCACCTTCAAAGTCCTGGAATGATGTAGCGAGTGCTATGGACAAGGTGTTTGAACATGCAAAAGAGGTTTATAAGTCAGGAGACTCTAAAGGAGCCTATGATACTATAAACCATGGCTACTATGGTTACTATGAGACAACAGGATTTGAGAGGCTTACCTTAGGTAAGATATCAGGTTCAAGAAAGTCTGAGATAGAGCTTCAGTTTGCAGCCTGCAAGGCTGTGACTAAAAATGGCGGCTCCGTGGATGAATTCAACAAAGAAGTGGATAAGCTTCAGTCGATGATTCATAACGATGCAAACATTCTTGATGGCAAGCAGCCTGCTTCATCCACAAAGGGAAATGCAAAAGCAGGAAATGCCGATACAGCTACTATAAGACAGGTGGTCGAAGAAGTGCTTGCAGAACAATCAGGTGGAGGCAGGAGTGCAGCAACGGCTACATTTATAGCCTGCTTCTCCATTATCCTTAGAGAGGGTTTCGAGGCAATACTTATAGTTGGTGCTATCATAGCCTACCTTGCCAAGTCTTCGGGTGGTGACGCAGAAAGAAGAAAGAAGCTTGTTAGGCCTGTATATGTTGGTTCATTAGTTGGTATAGGTGCAAGCTTTGTACTTGCCTGGCTGTTAGAGGCACTTACACTGGCAAACAGTGCTTCACAGGAAATCATCGAAGGCGTTACAGCCCTTACTGCAGTGGTAGTTTTATATTATGTAAGCAACTGGATGCTATCTAAGTCAGAAAGCGATGCCTGGACAAACTACATAAAGAGCAAGACAGAGAGCAGTGCCAAGACAGGAAGTACGATGGCGCTTGCCTTTACAGCCTTCCTCGCAGTATTTAGAGAAGGTGCTGAGGTTGTTCTTTTCTTCCAGCCTATGCTTAAGGATGAAAATATAGGCATGGTTTGGGCAGGACTTATAGTCGGCTTTATAGCCCTTATATTTGTATACTACGCAATACACGCATTCAGCCTAAGAATACCTTTAAGACCATTCTTTACTGCAACAAGTATATTGATGTTTGTAATGTCAATATCCTTCCTTGGTGCAGGTATAAAAGAGCTCATCGAGGGTGACGTGATAGTAATGACTTCACCTGACTGGCTCGCAAGTATCATACCTTCAACCGAGATTTTGGATGTACTTGGCATATATCCTATCCTTGAAACGCTGATTCCTCAGATTATTCTTCTTGTGATTACAGTGATCGTATACCTCCACTGGAGAAAGAAAAATCTTGCAATCCGTGCTGAGGCTGACAAGAAGCGTGCCGAAGAGGCAGCTAAGAAGGAAGCCCTTGCTAAGGAAGAGGAGGAAAAGAAGCTTAGAGAAATCATCAAGAGCGTAGTTAAAGAAGTGCTGCAGGAAAATGCTTCCGGTAAGGCGTAAGAAGTTACTGAAATAGAGTATACATAAGTACTGTGGCTTGGCTCTCGCGAAGAGATGAAACCGTGAGAAGTAGATTAGTTGATAAATGAGAGCTGCCGCTTTCGTTATCATATATATTAATTTTTATTTATAGGAGGAGAATATGAAAAAGAAATTATTATCACTTGCTATTGCAGGTACATTTGTAGTAACAGCTATAACAGGCTGTGGTCAGAAGGCTACAACAAATTCTACAACAAGTAAGGCTGCAAGCACAGCAAGCAAGACATCTAGCCAAGCTTCAAGCAAGACATCAAGTGTTGTTGCAGATAAGGGTTCAGCAAGCACTACTGCACCTGGAGATGCAGCAGGATTTACTGAGATTCCTATCTTTGAAGATGAGAAGGTAGGCTTCCTCAACGTATCTGCAGTATATTTCCAGCCTGTTCCTATGGCTCCGGGTCAGGAGAAGATAGACAAGGAGAATGAGGTTCACCTTGAGGCAGATATCTCAGCTCTTGAGAATAAGCTTGGATTTGGTACAGGTGACTGGGTTCCATATCTTACTATTGATTATTTAATATCTGATAAGGACGGTAAAGAGGTAGCTAAGGGAACCTTCATGCCTATGAGTGCTTCTGATGGTCCTCACTACGGTGCTAATATTAAGATGGGTGAGTCAGGCTCCTACAAGCTTAAATTCACTATCCACAGCCCTGCTGAAAAAGGCTACTTAATCCATAGTGACGCTGAGACAGGCCCGGGAGCAGTTCTTGAAGACTACTTTAAGGATGGCAATCTTACAGTTGAGAAAGACTGGGATTACGTAAAGCAGAGCTGGTAATTAAAAACTAATATTATTAAGCTTACAATTTGCTGCATTGGGGGTAACAGCCCAGTGCAGCTGTTGTGATGTATAATACAAGTATCAAAAGCATAAAAATTCGATGTAAGCTTTTTACAAGAGAGTTTTTTTGTAGTAAATACTAACTTCACATATTCTACATCTGTATATAGGACAACACGAGAGTATTGTGTTTTGCTATATACAGATGGCGGATGAAGTTTGGATTATAGATAAGGAGAAAGAAGTGCTTAAATATTTTGTATTGTCTACTGAACAATTACTTCCAATGATGCTGCTTACCGGGCTGTTACTTGCAGGCGTTAAGTTTGTGGGCGGAGATATCTATAAGAGGTTTCAATGGGCAGCGGTTGTTATCGGTCTTATCAGTGCTGTAGTAATGACTGTATTTAAAACAACCACCAACAAAGTTGATACAGCTATGTGGAATGTGAGGATATATGCACTAAATCTGGCAGCCCTGATTCTTTTTGTGCTTATAAGTCTCATTATAAGGAAACAGACTAAGATAAGAGGCATACTTCAATCAGTTATGCTCTCGCTTATGGCTGTAGCTATGCTTTTGTACTTCCTGCCGCCATTTTTAGAAAATCCACACACGATATTATTCGCTGAGCAGAGTGTGCTCTCTGCTACTTTCCTCTACAGCATAGTAGGGATGTGCTTCGGCCTTATCCTTAGCTTTGTTGCGGGACTTGCTGTGTATAAGGGAAATGTAAGGCTTAGTCCAAAGCTTGGCTTTGCAGTTATGTTTATAGCCATACTTATCAATATGGCAAATGAGCTGGGCGATACCTTGGGTGTATTTCTGGCAAAGAGGGTAATAAAGACCAATCATACCATATTTACAATTGCAGTATTTACTTCAAACAATAAGATTATGTTCACATTTGCCATTGTTTTGGCTTGTTTAGCTGTTCCTGCGGTACTCTTTGTTAAGAGCCGCCACGTAAATGAGCCTTATGAAAACAATGCTGAGCATAGAAAAATCAAGGCAAAATGGAGAAATATCAAGCGTTGGAGCTTTACAGCAGTGGTGTGTGCAGTATTTTCATTTGTAACACTTACAGCACTTAGGGTGTATGCAAATCAGGAAATAGAGATATCTCCTGTAGAAGATGCAAAGGTAACTAAAGACAGCGTTATAGTTACATTTGATCAGGTCTCAGACGGACATCTTCATAGATTCGGCTACACCACAGATAAAGGTAAGACAGTTAGATTCATAGTAATCAAAAAGCCTAACTCAAGTGCCTATGGTATTGGTCTTGATGCCTGTGATATCTGCGGTGAGACAGGATACTATGAGAGAGAAGGGCAGGTAGTCTGCAACCTCTGTAACGTAGTTATGAACATCAATACAATCGGCTTTAAGGGTGGATGTAACCCTATAGTTATAGACTACAAGATTCAGGACGGCAATATAATAGTGCCTATAGCTGAGCTTGTGAAACACGAGGATATTTTTAAGTAAGGGAGATAAATATGTTTTTTAGAATGGTAAAAGGGACTCTTATCCGCCAATGGAAAAAAATGATTCTTATTGCCTTTACTATAGGCCTTGGAGCGTCCCTTGCTACAGCCATGCTATGTGTGGTATTGGATGTAGGCGATAAGGTAAACAAAGAGCTTAAGACCTTCGGTGCCAACATTACAGTTATGCCTAAGAGACAGAGCGTGGTAAGTGACCTTTATGACCTAAAAGGCGGTAAATCAGGCGGAGCTTACCTAAAAGAAGATGAATTAGGTAAGATTAAGACTATATTCTGGGCATTCAACATAGTTGACTACACTCCTTTTATAAATAGCAGTGCAAAGCTTTCTGATGGCTCTGATGTGCTCGTGGTGGGAAGCTGGTTTAACCACCATATGGAGTTACCTACAGGTGAGAAGCTTGATGCCGGTCTAGCCAGTCTTAGAAGCTGGTGGGAGATAAAAGACGGAAAATGGATAGATGAGCAGACCAATTCCGATGAAAATGCCTGCATGATAGGTGATAATCTGGCTGAGAAGCTTAAGCTCAAGTCAGGTGACAAGATAAAGGTAAAAGGAAGTAAGGAAGAGAGAGAGTTAGACATAGTAGGAGTATTTTCATCCGGAGGAGATGAAGATGACCGTATATTTACAGGACTTAAGGCGGCTCAGGCACTTGATGGGCTTGAAGGAAAGGTTGACACCATTGAAGTAAGTGCCCTTACTACTCCTGATAATGAGCTTGCAGTTAAGGCGGCTAAGGATCCTCAGTCTCTAACCGTAGCCCAATATGAAATCTGGTACTGTACAGCCTATGTAAGCTCTATCTGCTACCAGATACAGGAGGTTATCACAGACTCAGTAGCTACCCCTGTAAGACAGGTAGCTGACTCCGAGGGGGCCATCCTTGACAAGACTCAGCTTTTGATGCTCCTTATAACCATATTAAGCCTCATCGGCTCTGCCCTTGGTATATGTAACCTGGTTACCGCTTCGGTTATGGAAAGAAGCAGTGAGATAGGACTTATGAAGGCGATAGGCGCTCATAACTCTGCTATTACAGGGCTTGTATTAACGGAGATTATCATCACTGCCATTATAGGCGGAACTGTTGGCTTTGCCTGCGGTATAGGCTTTGCACAGATTATCGGTAAGACCGTATTTGGCTCACTTATCACACTAAGGCCTATGGTTATACCTATAGTTGGAGTACTTGTGGTTATAGTAACTCTTATCGGAAGCATACCTGCCATAAGAATGCTTCTTAAACTTGAGCCTGAGGCAGTGTTACACGGGAGATAATGATGAAAAATAGAAAAATGTTTTTAAGAATGATTACAGCCTCTCTTATGAGGCGAAAGTCCAGAATGATTATAGCGCTCTTAGCTATAGCCATAGGAGCGGCTATCCTATCAGGGCTTGTAACCATTTACTATGATGTACCCCGTCAGATGGGGGCAGAGTTTAGAAACTACGGTGCCAATATGGTACTTACGCCTACGGACAGGAGATTTACACAGAGCGATTTAAAAAAGGCTACAGACATTATTAAATCAAACGAACTTGTAGGTGCCACACCTTTCCGCTATGAGACGGTAAGAATGCATGAGCAGCCTATACTTGCAGCGGGAACCATAATGAATGACGTAAAGAAAACCAGTCCTTATTGGCTCGTAGATGGCAACTGGCCTAAACAAAGTGGAGAGCTCTTACTTGGTAAGAATATATCAGACAGTCTTGAGCTAAAGGTAGGAGATAGCGTTACAGTCAGCTTCACTCCTGAAAATGTAGCCAAAGATCAGCAGGACAATACGCTTGACTTCAAGGTAACCGGCATATTAAATACAGGTGGAAGAGAAGAAGACTATGTATATATGTCAATGGAGGACCTTGAGACTCTTGCAGGGGCAAAAGGTAACATTGATTTAGCAGAGGTAAGTATATCGACCTCAGGTGAAGGCCTTAACAAGTACGTTTCTGAGATAAATAAAAAGGTAGATACAGTGAGTGCAAGTCTGGTTAAGAGGGTTACTGCATCTGAAACTACAGTACTCTCAAAGCTCCAGGCTCTTGTATTTCTTGTTACAGCTATAGTTCTTGCACTCACGATGATATGTGTTGCAACAACTATGACAGCTGTAGTAACTGAGAGAAGGAAAGAGATTGGACTTAGAAAGGCAATAGGTGCCTCGGATTCCAGTATAATCAAAGAATTTATGGGAGAAGGCATACTGCTTGGAGGTCTTGGCGGAGTTGTAGGCTCAGTTATCGGCTTTGCCTTTGCACAGACAGTCAGTGTCAATGTATTTGGCAGTTCGATATCCTTCAGGCCTTTGCTTGTGCCTATAACCATCATTGTATCTATAGCAGTTACAGGTATTGCCTGCCTCATACCTATAAGGACAACAACCAAGATAGATCCTGCTTTAGTGTTAAAAGGAGAATAAAAAATGAGCTTGTTAGAGTTGAAAGATGTATACAAAATATATGGTGACCTTCACGCCCTTGACAATGTTAACTTCAAGGTAGAAAAGGGTGAGTGGGTGTCTATAATGGGGCCTTCAGGCTCAGGTAAGAGCACTATGATGAACATAATAGGCTGTATGGATAAGCCTACCAAGGGTTCAGTCCTCTTAGACGGAGTAGATATCGCAAAGGAAAGCGCAAAGAACCTTACCAATATCCGTAGAGATAAGATAGGACTCATCTTCCAGCAGTTCCATCTTGTAAACTATCTTACAGCGCTTGAAAATGTTATGCTTGCACAGTATTACCACAGTATTACTGATGAAAAAGAGGCCATGGAAGCTCTTGACAGGGTGGGACTTGCAGACAGGGCTAAGCACCTTCCAAGCCAGCTCTCAGGTGGAGAACAGCAGAGAGTATGTGTAGCCAGAGCGCTTATCAACCAACCTGAAATCATCCTTGCAGATGAGCCTACAGGTAACCTTGATGATGCCAACGAAGAGGTGGTAGTAGAACTCTTTAGGAAGCTTCACAGCGAAGGCACAACTCTCATTGTGGTTACTCACGATATTGAGGTAGCTGAGGTCGCTCAGAGGATGATAGTGCTTCGCAACGGTAAGATATCAAAAGAGACCGTAAACAGTAACTTTACGGGACATATTAGGTTTCATGAGTAGTTAAGCTTTTATGATACTAAATTTAGTTGGATAGCCGGAGCTGATAATGCCTAAGCGAGTCTGGGCATTTATCAGCGTAGGCGTAACTTAGCGTGGAAATTATAAGGAGTAAAATGATGAAAAAGTATATGAGAATTGTGAGCTTTGCGTCTATAATTGCTATGCTTACTGCTTGTGGCGGCAGTGTGAAGCTTGCTGACGGAAGTTATGAGGGTACCAGCTCAGTCTATACGAATCCTGATGGCTCAGATGCAGGAAACGGCTATGGCGTGGTTAAGATTACTGTAAAGGATAATGCAATTACCGAGTGCAGCTTTACGACCTATGAGCCTGATGGCACTGAGAAGGGTGCAGACTATGGTAAGAAGCAGGGAAGTGTTGCAAATAGAGATTTCTACAACAAGGCGCAGAAGGCTGTTAAGGCTTGCGAGGAGTATGCGAAGCTCCTTGTTCAGAGCGGCAATCCTGATGATATTGATGCGATATCAGGTGCAACCATTAACCATGACCAGTTTGTTGAGGCGGCCAAGATAGCTCTTGACTCAGCAAAAGCAAAATAATGATGAGAATAATTAAAATATTAAAGCATCTTTTTATAGTGACAGGTGCGTTGTTTATAGTGGTAGGAGTCCCTTTGATGATGACAGATTATTGGAGGGGACTCCTATCTTCAGATGAGGCAGATGCGGTATCAAGCCCTTCGGTTGTCATAGATAAGCCCTCAGGCAACTATATAGTGCTAATAAACACCAGGCTTCATACGGATAAGGAGAAGTTAAACCAGTGGATAGATTTCTTTGATGGAAAAGAAACTGACATTATCTTTGAAGACATAGCCTGTACTGTGGCTGAGGGTGATACAATGGGGCTGGAAATGGCAGAGAGCTTCCGCTCAAAGCTTCCGGAAAATCAGATGAAGATAAAAAAAGAAGAAGCAGTTTTGGTCGTGTCAAGGGCAGAAGAAGGTAAATTTGACGTTCTACTGATGTCGAAAGAATTTGCAGACTCATATAAGCTTAAAGAGAAGAACAAGGCTTACATAGAGGATATAAATATAAGTGAGGAGAAGAAGTCAGGATGAGAAAGTGGAATACTATTATCAGCCTTATTTTAATAATACTGTTTTTGATTCATGCTGTGGCAGGCTCATTTCAGCTTATGAAGATAATACCCGGCGGTAATGTCTTGATGAAAACTCTCTCCTACATTTTAATGGCGTTTTTGATAGCCCATATAGTGATAGGAACCAGGCTTACCATAGATTCGCTCGTTGCAGGTAAAAAGAGCGGAAAGTTTTACCTTAGGGAGAATGCGGTATTTTGGATAAGAAGGATAACAGGCTTTGCCATGATTCTCCTTATTGCCTGCCACATAATCCTATTTTCAAGTAAGAAAGATGTATTTAGGCTGAAAGAATTTAACGAAATTCAACTCATTTTTTCTATTCTTCTTATCCTTACACTCGTGGTACATATACTATCAAATATAAGGCCTTTGCTCATAAGCTTCGGTATAGCGGGCTTTAGAGCCTATGTCAAAGACATACTGCTTGTGCTTGCGTTTATTCTTCTTATGTCAACAGTAGCTTTTGTGATTTATTTCCTTAGATGGAATGTAATGTGGAGGTACTAAAGTGGTAAATATAATAGGAGCCGGGCTTGCAGGGCTCTCTGCAGCCATTACCCTTGCTGAAAAAGGAATAAGCTGTAACCTCGTTTCCAACTATCCATCTGAGAGGGCTCAGTCGGTTATGGCAGAGGGTGGCATAAACGGAGCCTTAGATACTATGGGAGAGGAAGATAACGTAGAGAATCATTTTGCAGATACAATGAAGGCGGGAGGAGATATAGCTGATGAGGCTGCAGTTCGTGGACTAACGAATGCCGCTCCCGAGATAATCAGGTATCTTGCAAGCTTAGGTGCGCCATTTAACTTAAAAGACGATCTCATACAGCTAAGGAACTTTGGAGGACAGAAGAAGAAAAGAACGGCCTATGCAAAAAGCAGTACAGGCAAGGTTCTTATGACTGCCCTGATAGATGAAGTAAGGAAGTATGAGACCACAGGACTTATAAAAAGGTATAGCCATCACGAGT
This sequence comes from Catonella sp., assembly GCF_057250765.1. NCBI lineage: Bacteria > Bacillati > Bacillota > Clostridia > Lachnospirales > Lachnospiraceae > Catonella > Catonella sp. The sequence continues at coordinate 97,302 of NZ_DBHIEC010000007.1, read as the reverse complement.
TCTTAGAGCTTAAGCTTGATAATGAAGGTAAGGTCTGTAAGGGAGTAGAAATAAGGGATAATTACACTGGCAGGGTGTATTATATAAGAGGAAGCGTAATCCTTGCAACAGGGGGGATGGCAGGTATATTTAGGGGAGTTACCACAGGTACAACTGCTAATACCGGAGATGTGACTGCCAAGGTATTTGCACAAGGAGTCAGGCTTAGCAACCTTGAGATGATACAGTATCATCCTACAACTATAGAAATAGCCGACAAGGTCTGTCTTGTGTCCGAGGCTGCTAGGGGAGAAGGCGGACGTCTTTTCGTTTATAAGGATAATGAAAAATACTACTTTATGGAGGAGAGGTATCCTGAGCTTAAGAACCTTATGCCAAGAGATGTGGTTTCAAGGGAAATGTATTTTGTAAGCAGGGATAATGGAGGAGCTCAGGTCTACCTTGATATGACTGAACTGAAAAAGGAAGTCTGGGAGGAGAGGCTGCCTGATCTAAGAGAAGAGATTATCCACTACTTAAGTATTGACCCTAAAAATGATCCTATCCCTGTAAGACCAGGCATCCACTACTTTATGGGTGGAATAGATGTAGACATAGACCACAAGACCAATGTAGTAAACCTTTATGCGGCAGGGGAAGCAAGCTCTGCCTATCACGGGGCGAACAGGCTTGGAGGCAATTCCCTTCTAGGTGCAATATACGGAGGAAGGAAGGCAGGTCAGAGTGTGATAAAAGACTCTAATTCTGCAGGTTATGCGGATGCAAATTACGACATTGAAGATATTACTATGGATGTAGAATATAAAAAGAGTGAATTTGAAAATGCAAGAGATAGCTTTATAATAGAGCTAAGAGATATTTTACTTTCTGCACTAGGGATAGTGAGGAATAAAGCACTGCTTAATGAGGGACTTACTGCAATCGCCAAGCTATCTAAGAGGCAGTTAAATGAAAGGGAAAAAGACAGGCTTAGCCTTGCAAAGGCACTCATACTAAGTGCGCTTTACAGGAAAGAGAGCAGGGGAGCAAACTACAGGGAAGATTATCCTGATAGAAGTGATGAGTATAAGGGTTTAACTAAGGCTTATATAAGCGAGGAAAATATAAACATAGAGTTATGGAGAACCAATGGAAGTAATAATTGAGATAAAAAGGCAGGAAGATGCTAAGAGCAATCCTTATTTTCAAAGCATTAAGCTAACTCCTAAAAAGGAAAATCTGACGGTGGCAAGCCTGCTTCGTGAGATAAATGCTAATCCTGACATAAGAGATACAGAGGGAGAGCCCGTGCCCTACATAAGCTGGGAGTGCAGCTGTCTCCAGAAAAAATGCGGAGCCTGTGCTATTCTTGTAAATGGAAGGCCAAGGCTTGCCTGCGATACATTTATAAGGGATTATATGAAGAAGGACAGGCTCACACTTGCCCCACTTAGCAAGTTCCCCGTAATAAAAGATTTTATTGTTGACAGAAGTATATTGTATAATAACCTGCGTGACATCAAGAATTATCTCGAAGAAGAAGTAAGGCTTACTGACAAGAATACGGATACAGCTTATGAGGCTTCAAGATGTCTGATGTGTGGGTGCTGCCTGGAAGTCTGTCCGAATTTTTATGTGGGAGGAGACTTCTATGGCGCAGCATCCTTTGTGCCTGCTACAAGGTTGATAACTGCCGCAGGTAGAGGTGGGGCAGAGGAACTTAAGAGAGAGTATAGGGAACATATTTATAAGGGCTGTGGCAAGTCCCTTGCCTGTAAGGATATATGTCCTGCAGGGATAGATATGGATAAGATGTTAAGCAAGTCAAATGAAGTGGCAGTGTGGAAGAGTCTGTTCAAACGTTGACATGACTGTCAATAAAACTTATGCAGTGTGTATACCAGATGCTGATTTAAAATGAAAAAAAGAGATAGTGAACAAGTGTTAAATTGTTTTGGGGGAGGTATTATGAATAGTATAGTCTGTTTAGATATGGAAGGGGTATTGATTCCTGAGATATGGATAGAATTTGCCCATGAAACAGGGATAAAAGAGCTTAGGCTTACCACTAAGGATGAGCCTGATTATGATAAGCTTATGAAAATGCGTATCAGACTCTTAAAGGAGCATGACTACGGCATCAAAGCTATCCAAAAGGTGATAGATAAGGTCGAGCCCTACGAGGGAGCAAAGGAGTTCTTAGACGAGCTTAGAAGCTTCACGCAGGTGATAATACTAAGTGACACCTATAGGGAGTTTGGACTTCCTGTGATGAAAAAGTTAGGTTATCCGACTCTTTTTTGCCATGAACTTGAGATAGCTGACAACGGTGAAATAATAGACTACAAGCTTAGAAAGAACGGAACTAAGCTTGATACTGTAAAAGCCTTACAGAGTATAGGCTTTGATACCATAGCGGCAGGAGACAGCTACAACGACCTGGGTATGATAAGAGCGAGTAAAGCAGGGTTTTTATTTAGAAGCCCTGAGAGAATAAAAAATGAAAACAAGGATGTGAGAACCATAGAAACATACGAGGAATTACTCTCTGAAATTAGAAAAGCTATAAGTGTAGTAAGGTAGCTAAAAATAAAGGTGAATTGCAAAAGTAACTTCTAAACCTAAGTTTTAATTTTTTATTATAGATACGGTATGGAAGTTACTTTTTATAAATTTTACATAAATTAAGAGCTAGATGTATACGTTATCTGAAAAAATGCTATAATTGGCCTTACAGGAAGAACGTGACCTATTTTTGTCATAGCAAACAGGAGTCGAGTTTACTTTCCAAAACCAGGAAAAAGTAAAATCCATACTAATGTGGAATTTACTTTTTCAAATAACACTAAAATAATACAAGTGCAAACAGCGATTGTTAAACAAACGATTAATGAGTATAATCCTATTTCGCGTACTATTAAATCATATCTTCGATATTCTTTGACGATTTCTACAAAATAAAGCAAATTGAAATTGATTTAAGATTAAAAATATGTTACATTACAATTAAAGACATAATAAGGAGTGCATCAAATAATTTATCATTAAACTAAGAATGACAATATGAGATAAGTGAAAATAAAGAATGTTAACAATGGGGCCTTAAGGTTATTGAAAGGGTAATGAGGATTGAAGTTATAAAGAGTGTAAGCAAGTATCCATCTATATGTTTAGGTATATTGCATCAGCCTAAACGTCCTATAAACCAAAAAAAAAATGATTGGAGGCAGGTTATGAAAAGACTTAATCCACAGAGGTATAAGAATGGAGATACTTAACGAATTTTAGTTCTGCTATCTTATATGTAGAAGAGCATAAAACATATTAAAGGATCTAAATGAACTCTCGGAATCTTGAGTAGTTCATGCAAACCAAACTCTAGCAAATACCTTGAAAAGTAAGTATTTTCTGAACAAGGAAAAATAATTGATAACTTTAGGAACACCATATTTAGGTGCCCCTAAATCATTATTTACACTTGAAACAGGAAGTTTTTTAAGTAATTGGCAAGATTATTTTGTCAAAGAATACTTTAAAGCTGTAGTTAATAATTTTTTTTCAGTATATGAATTATTACCGACAGAAAAATTTTTTGAACTAGGCGGAACTAAATACATTAAAAAAACCGATATAGATATGGCTTCTATCAAAGCTGGCTTAGCGGAAAAAAACAAGATAAGTAAACTAAATTATAATGAAACTTATAATTTAATATCTACTAGAAACTGGGCTAGAAATAGTGTTGATATATTAAAGCCAATGTTATCTAATGCAGAAAAATTTCATAAGGGTATTTTTGGTAATAAACATATAATTAGTTCCGTTGATTTTTATGCAGTAATTGGGCATAATAAGAATACTTTGATGGAGATCGAGGAATATTATACTAATGGCAAATATAAATTTGCTAGTAATCTTGTTACTTCCAATATGGGTGATGGTACAGTACCTGTAATAAGTGCCACCATTGGGAATACAATCGATAAAGACAGAGATTTTTTTATCAATGAAGAACATGCTAAACTTGCAGGAAATCAGGATGTAATAGACTTTGTAAGTAATATACTAAATGGTACAACAGCTCATTCTAAAAATATTTTAGATGATTTGCCAAAAGCTATAAATGCAACAGGCTGGCTTGAACCTGCACAGAAATATATCAAATTAAGAGTTGCCTGCCCTGTAAATTTATCCATGACAGATTCAGATGGGAATGTATGGGCAGAAGTTACTAATGAAACTACTTATAACAAAGATTATGAAAAAGGTGATTTCTATAGCTTAGGAAAAGATAATGACATAAAAATTGCATATTTAAATCAACAGGATAACAATGTACTGCTTACAGGTACAGATAACGGAGTTATGGAGTATACTGCCTCCATATTTGACTCAGGTTATGAAATTAAAAGAGTAGTCTTTAGGAATGTACCGATAACCAAAACAACTAAGATATATACCGATACTGACTTTAATGGCGGACTAAATCTTAAGTTAGATGAAGATTCAGACGGAAATATTGACAGAATAATTAAGCCTAGTAACATATATGAAGGTAAGAACTTAGAGGAAGAGCTTGATTATGATTCAAGTTATTTTAGTAATTATGGTCTGGTTTCAAAAAACAGGCTTCTATCAACCAATCTTGCTTCAAAAAACCTGGCTATTGATACCAATATATCATCAGATGGTTTACTAAGTGTACTTAGCAGTAATTTTAATGGAAATGGTATCTTTAATGCAAAAACATATCTTAAAAACGCAATAAAACAGAAAACAGATAATATAAATTTAGAGGAGAATCTTGAGACCAGATTGGCAGGATATATTAAAGAGGCTATCCCTGCTACAGAGTTTAAGAACATAGAAAATCATACAATCATTGGAAATACCTGCTATGTTAAGCATAAAAACTTTATGCTTGATAAGTCGTTAAATGTGAGAAAACATCTGAGATATAACACAAGAGAATTTGTCACTAAAAAGCCTGTAATTTTGACTTCAGAAAAAGGAGATATAAGCATAATAGCAAATAAAAAATTTGACTTTAACGGTATAATATATGCTCCAAATGGCACAGTTACAATAACAGGTTATGATGTTAAATTCAACGGCATAATAATAGCCAATAAAATATTTATAACAGGAACCAATACTGAAATTACTAATACCGTTGATTTAAGTAAGTTGGAGGGGTAAGTATGAAATTTATAACTAAGATAGGTATGAATGTTGGAGCTTGCTACCTTTTGATGATATTGTGTGCAGGTATAACAAGAGAACTTTTAGTTAGTGGAATGTTTGGTGTTTTCTTATATGCTATTTTAAATTTTGTTTTGCTATATATAGTTAATTTGTTTTTTTATAAAATAGCATTTTTGAAGTTATCAACTGATAAAAATTTATGGAGCATTACATTAGGTGTTTTAATTTTAGGTTTATATTTTTGGTGCAAGGTAATATTTTCGGATTATTTTTATCATAATGGCATTGTAGCCAGTGTTATTGAAAAGGATATTGATAATCTTTTGGCGGTTGACTGCTTAATAATGTTTATATTAAGTATACCGTTAAACATTATACTTAGAAAATATAAGGTCAAATTTTTACAATATTGAAAGTAAGAAGTGTTTAGAAGCTAGAATCTACCTATGAAATGTACTTAGGGGAATGGCAAAGCTGCTGTTCCCCTTTAAGTAAAGAAAGAGATGAAAGCGAAACTTTGTTTGATAATTTTTGATTTATGGTATAATCGGCTGTAATAGTTAAAATGACAAGTTATGATGTTAAATTTGGCGAATAATAATAGCCAATAAAATATTTATAACAGGAACCAATACTGAAATTACTAATACAGTTGACTTGAGTAATCTGGAGGGGTAAGTATGAAATTTATATTGAGAATAGGAATAAATATCGGGGCTTTCTATATTTTAATGATATTCTGTGCTTACTTAATAGGTGAATTGATAGATGAACTGAGTAATTATCCAACGTTTTCCCTTTTGCTATATCCTATTTTGAATACTGCTTTATTGTATGCAGTTAACTTGCTTTTTAATAAAATAATGTTTTTACGAGTACCAAAGAATAAGAGCTTATGGAGTGTCACACTGGGGATATTAATTCTTGGCTTATATTTTTTATATGGTGCATTATTTCCGGATTACTCTGAATGTAATGGTATTGTTGCCAAAGTTACACTAGATGGAGCTAATGGTCTTTTGGTAATGAACTGCTCGATAATGTTTATTTTGAGCATAATATTAAACTTTACCTTGAAAGATATAAGACAGGATCATTAAAAGTACTAAAGAAATAAAACGAAAAACTTTGTTTGATAATTTTTAATTTATAGTATAATTGGCTGTAATAGTTACAATAACAGGTTATGATGTTAAATTCAACGGCATAATAATAGCCAATAAAATATTTATAACGGGAACCAATACTGAAATTACTAACACCGTTGATTTAAGTATGCTGGAGGAGTGAGTATGAGATTTGTAATAAGAATAGGATTAAATGCTATAGCAGGTTATTCTTTATTCATGCTGTGCCTTTTTATAATAGGAGAAATTGCAGTTGAGGGTATACTAGGCGAAACATTACATGCTGCCTGCACACTTTTGTTGTTATATTTCGTTAATATGATTTTTAATAAATTTATATTTTTTCAATTATCAAGCAGAAAAAATTTATGGAGTATTACATTGGGTATTTTAGTTTTGGGATTATATTTCTTATATAGAATATTATTTCCTAATTATTCTAATGTTAGTGGTATTGTTGCTAGAATTGCCCTGAATATTGCTTATAATATTTTTGCAACAAACTGTTTGATAATGTTTGGGCTTAGCATACTTTTAAACATTATCCTTAAAAGATTTAAAGTATAAGTTTAGAGGTATTAAAGGAATAAAGCGCAAACCTAAACTGTAAAAGACACTTAGGGAATGGCAAGCTTGCTGTTCCCTTTTTAAGTAAAGAAATGAAAGCAAAATTTTGTTTAATTATATTTGATTTATATACAATCGGATGTAATAGTTAAAATGAAAAGTTATGATGTTAAATTTGGCGGATAATAATAGCTAATAAAATATTTATAACTGGTACTAATACAGAAATTACAGATACAATTGACTTGAGTAATCTGGAGAGATATGTATGAGATTTGTAGCAAGGACAGTAATTAATGCAATAATTTGAATGTCAAGGAATTATAAGTTGTAAAATAAAGTGTCCACTTAAAAGAAAATAAAAAAGCATCGAGTTACCATATATGTTATAATTGGATTTGCGAAAAACAAAAAAACGAAAAGTAACCGATGCAAGCTTGTTATAACAGAGAAAGAAAAAAAGTAAACACTTAACACTAGTAGAAGGATGTATTATAGAAGCTAACTTAAAAGAAAAGAAGACACATAAAGAGATAGCTGAGGGAATAGGAGTTTCTACAAAGAATACACAGAGAGAAGATAAAAGAGGTACGGTGGAACTGCTGAATTCCGATTTAACAGTCAGAAAAGAGTATGTGGCGGAGTTTGCCCATCAGAAGCATAGAGATAAACAGAAGGCGAAGTAAGGTAGCTAAAAATAAACCTTCGTTAACTACTTGACAAAACTAATTGTATGCAATATAATCATACGTAAATCAATAGCTTATGTTTACATTATTACTGATTATATTGCTTGTTTTGTGAAGGGTGAGAAATATGGAAATTTATGATTTTAAGGTAAGGCTGCTAAACGGTCAGGAGAAATCGCTTGAAGAATACAGAGGTTAGGTGGTAAAGCGATTTGCCCCTGTGACTAAGCCTATGTCTATGGAAGAACATATAACTAAACTTTTGTAGTTATTAGAAAATGAGGTAGAATGAGCAGATATGACATTGCAATAGTAGGAACAGGTCCGGGAGGACTTGAAGCCGCTATTACAGCTAAATTAAGAAATAAAGATATCATATTGTTTGGCAGTAAAGAGTTAAGCCACAAGATAACAAAAGCAGTTGAAATAAGGAACTATCTCGGCTTGCCTGACATAACGGGCGAGAAGCTTGCAGGAGCGTATCATGACCATTTGGAAGCTATGGAGATAAAGATAAATGAGACAAGGATCAATGCTGTATATGCGATGGGAGATTATTTTGTGCTCCAGTCCGCAGATCAGATGTTTGAGTCGAAGTCGGTGATTATCTCTACAGGAGTAGTAGCAGGAAAGGCTTTTCCGGGAGAAGATGAGAACCTCGGAAGGGGAGTCAGCTATTGTGCTACCTGTGATGCTGCCCTTTATAAAGGGAAAGAAGCGATTGTTATCGGCTATTCCGTAAGAGAAGAAGAGGAGGCTAACTTCCTTGCTGAAAAGGCGGATAAGGTGACTTACATAGCCTTGTACAAAGATGTTTCACAGCTTGCCGACAATATAGAGGTTGTTACCGGCACTGTTCCAAAAGAGATAATAAAAGAAGGTGACAAGATGATTCTTGTGACTAACAAAGATAGGCTCAGTGCAGACGGAATATTCATTTTAAGAGACGCAGTCTCTGCTGATAAGCTGGTGCCGGGGCTCCTTATGAAGGATGGGCATATTGCGGTTGAAAGAGACATGAGTACCAATATTGATGGTGTATTTGCCTGTGGTGACGTGACAGGCAAGCCTTATCAGTATATAAAGGCTGCGGGTGAGGGAAATGTAGCTGCGTTGTCTGCGGTTTCCTACCTGACGGTAAAGAGATAAATTATAGTTAGTAACTCTTGCAGTTATGATAAATTTGGTGTTATCACCGGGAAAGAGGATATTATGGTAAAGAAGATTAATGAAGCAGAATTTGCAGAGGTTAGTAAGAGTAAGTATGCAGTTGTAGATTTTAATGCTACCTGGTGTGGACCTTGCAAGATGTTAGGCCCTGTACTTGAAGAGGTATCAGAAGAACTCGCAGGTAAGGCTGATTTTTTCGCAGTTGACGTAGATGAAAACCAGGGGCTTGCAATCAAGAACAAGATTCAGAGTATACCTGCAATTGTAGTATTTAAGGATGGAGAGCCTGTTGACAGACAGATTGGTTTTGTACCAAAGCCACAGTTAGTTGAATTTATAAATAAAAGCATAGGTTAATCATAAAGGGTGAAATGATGCAGAAAGAAGACAAGTATAAAATGTTGAGGCTTTCAAGCCAGCTTTGTTTCCCTCTTTATGCTTGCGCTAAGGAGATAGTTAAAAAGTATAAGCCTTTTCTTGATGAACTAGACCTCACATACACGCAGTATATCACTATGATGGTAATGTGGGAAAATGAGAAAGTAAATGTAAAAGAACTCGGGGAGATTCTATACTTAGATTCGGGAACTCTTACACCTGTTCTTAAGAAGCTTGAACAAAAGAAGTTTATTGACAGAAGCAGGGATAAGGATGATGAGAGAGTGCTTAATGTAACTCTTACAGACCTTGGAAGAGAGCTTAAAGACAAGGCCCTTGACGTGCCAAAGAAGATGGGCGCCTGTCTTAGGCTTACGGATGAAGAGATGACAACTCTTCACGGGATGCTTGATAAGATGCTGAAAGAGTTTTAATTTTGCATTTTAGCTGATACTTCTCTTTAATTAAATGATATGAGTGTCATTTAACTAAGGAGAAAGAACTTAGATAGATGGCTTCGCATAATAAGGGCTGAACAGCTTATGTGTTCAACCCTTTTTCTGTGTTTAAAATATATGAGTAATCTTAGGTATAGACACCTAGTCCTCTTTTTCGTTCAAAAACTTCTTAATTGCGGCAAAGCTTTCTTTGCTTATAACATGCTCAATTCTACAGGCATCTTCCAGTGCTGTCTCTTTATCGACACCAAGGCTTGTAAGCCAGGAAGAAAAAAACTTATGCCTTTCATATATCATATCAGCTACCTCTTTTCCAAGCGGAGTAAGTTTGATGTAGCCATTTTCGTCGACAGTTATATGCCCTGTGGTTCTCAGATTCTTCATCGCCACGCTTACGCTTGATTTCTTAAAGCCCATTTCATTGGAAACATCTACAGAACGCACATTTCCAATTCTTTCGGTAAGCATAAGTATTGTCTCCAAATAATCCTCAGCAGATTCATGTATTTTCATTAACGCTACCTCCAAGCTTTATTTGCCTTCAGTATAGCAAAGATTGCCAGGGTACGCAAGGGTGAGTAAAATGAAAATAATAATAATTATCAAAATCTATTGACAAATCATTAAAAGTTTATTATCATCATATTAAGTTAGAAAGCACTAACTTAATAAGATTCGGAGAGGCGATATGAGTTTTGATATTGTTGACATCATAAAAGAGATGGATGTGCATTCGATTCCGCTTCAGTTGGCGCTTCAGTGTGCGCCTGTTATTTCAGGGATTAAAATATCCAATTTACTCACAATACCTGCAAAAAGCCTCAGAGAGTTATCGGTGGTGCTAAAGAAAACCGAACTTTCCTTTAGAATTTTATATCCCGGCAGGGAAAGGCTTGTAATACTTATTTACAGAGAGGCAAAGCTTAGGGAGTATCTGGCAAGAGAAGAGGTTGTGGCATTCATTTACAAGTGTGGCTATGAAACCTCTGACATAAGTAAAATCTTTCCCGTGTTTGTCAAACGCTATATGAGATATATGGAGCTAAAGCAGGATTTTCCGCACGAACTGGGACTCTTCCTTGGATATCCTATCGAGGATGTGGAGGGCTTCATAAAAGAGAACGGTAAGAACTATCTCTACAGCGGATACTGGAAGGTATATAAGGATACAGAGCTTAAGATAAGGCTCTTTAAGGATTACGAGAGGGTTCAGACAGAGATAGTGAGACTGTTATATGAGGGACTTGATATAATGGACATTATCACAAATTACAGCAACATAGGTCACAGTAAAGAAGAGTATTCTAAACGTGTGATTTGTGCATAGAAAACAGTGTATACACACAGAAAGAGGTCATTATTATGAGCAAGATTAGCGTAGTGTACTGGTCACAGACAGGAAATACCCAGGCAATGGCTGAGGCTGTTGCAGAGGGCATCAAAGCAGCAGGAGCTGAGGCAGAGTTACTTGAGGTTGGAGCTGCTTCTGTAGACGCACTTAAGGGAGAAAAGGCATTTGCACTTGGATGTCCTGCGATGGGTTCAGAGGTACTTGAAGAGAGCGAGATGGAGCCATTTGTAGCAGAGCTTGAGCCACACGTATCAGGCAAGGTTATTGCACTTTTTGGTTCATACGACTGGGGCGATGGCGAATGGATGAGAGAATGGGTAGACAGGATGAAGGCAGCAGGTGCTACAGTTATCGGAGATGAAGGCGTTATTTGCAATCTTGAGCCTGACGTCAATGGTCTTGAGAAATGCAAGGAGCTTGGAAAGAAGCTTGCACAGGCTTAAAACTGGATAATATAAGGGGTGCATTATGAGTGTGGTTATAGTCGGCGGTCACGACCGTATGGTTTGTATGTATAAAAAGATATGTAAGGAACATAAATGTAAAGCAAAAATATTTACACAGATGTCTGCTAATCTTAGTGGACAGATAGGTTCACCTGACTTGTTGATACTATTTACAAACACTGTATCACACAAAATGGTGCGCACAGCCCTTGCTGAAGCTGAAAAATGCAAGGCTAGTATTGTAAGAAGCCATACAAGCAGCAGTACTGCATTAAATGAGATTCTTGACAATATGATGCCTGCTATGGCATAAACTTGACGTGAAATTTATCAGTTTTAATGATAATGGAAACTAATATCCAGCAATAATGAAAGTCAGTCTTTATTAGAGCCATTTTATTGCAAAATTTTCTCAAAAACTACAAAAAATAATTGAAATCGGTTTTGCCTATTGTTATAATCAGTACGTAATTGATGTGAAACAGGTATAACTCAAAGCCGATTGCTTATTATGAAGTTTAGAAGGCAGTTTGACATCTTAGAATATCTTATTATTTTATTAAAAGGAGGTCCTGAGATGTGGGATAAGATTAATTGGAAAAAAGTTGGAATATTTTTTGGAGGCTTTGCATTTGGAACAGTAGGCCTTAAGGCTCTGTTTAGCAAGGATGCTAAGAAATGCTACACACACGTAACTGCTGCAGCTCTTAGAGTTAAGGATTATACGCTTAAGCGTACCGAGACACTCAAAGAGAACTGCGAGGATATCTATGAGGATGCTAAGGATATTAACGAGGATAGAAAGGCAGCAGAAGAAGCTGTGTTTGAAGATACTTCCAAAAGTTACAAAGAAGTAGAAAGTACTGAAGAATAATATTCTTAGCCTGCAGGGAGTAAAGGCTTAGCCACACTCCCCGCGGGCTATTTCTTTTCTATGTGAAGTCAATCGTATAAGACTGTGCGGGTGTGAAAAGATGATAAATCCATTTCGGGTATGCTAACAATGGATTTTTCCTTTTGACAACTGCATCATCAGATAATTAGAGGTAGGATAATGAAGTTTAAGATTATGTCAGAATCAAACGGCAGGCTTAGGATACAGCTGTTACAAAGATATATGAGCTATGAACAGGCCGACACTTTGTTTTACTATGTGAGGCATCTGTCTGGAGTTACATTTGCGAAGGTATCCGATAGAACCTGCACGCTTACAATCAAATTTATTGGAGACAAATGGGATATAGTAGATGCCATACAGAAGTTTGACTATGAGAGGTTTGCTGCTCCAGAAGAATTTATAGCCAATTCCAGCAGGCGCCTTAATGCTGCCTATCAGGACAAGCTATTTATAGCTATCGCAAAAAGGCTGGTTACAGTGACTGTTACTCCTATACCGGTAAGGGTTGCGCTTACCATAGCAAAGTCACTCAAGTACATAAAAGCTGGTATAAAGAGCCTTGTGAGCGGGAAGATAGAGGTTGCTTTGCTTGACGGTGTGGCTGTAGGAGTATCGGTGCTAAGAAGAGACTTTAATACTGCCGGCTCTGTTATGTTCTTGCTTGGAGTAGGAGAGCTCCTTGAGGAGTGGACTGAGAAGAAGACCACAGCAGACCTTGCAGGCATACTTTCGTTAAATATAAGCAAGGTATGGCTTAAAAAGGATGGTACAGAGATTCTTGTTGATTACAATACGGTAAAAGAAGATGATGAGGTAGTAGTGCATCTAAGCGGTGTTATTCCTTTTGACGGAGTAGTTGTAAGTGGTGAAGCTATGGTCAATCAGGCTTCGATGACGGGCGAGAGTGAGCCTGTAAAGAAGGAAGAGGGAAGCACTGTATTCGCAGGTACTGTTATTGAGGAGGGCGAGCTTACCTTTAGGGTAAAGAGAACAGGAGGTAACTCCAAGTTTGAGAAAATAGTAAGGATGATAGAGGAGACCGAAAAGCTCAAGTCCGGTGCAGAAAGCTCTGCTCTTAAGCTTGCAGACAGGCTTGTGCCTTATACTTTAGCCGGTACGGGAATTGTATATCTCTTAACACGCAACGTAACCAAGGCACTTTCCGTGCTTATGGTAGACTTCTCCTGTGCACTAAAGCTTGCCATGCCTGTATCAGTTCTGTCTGCCATAAGGGAGGCTTCTGAAAATGGTATTACAGTAAAGGGAGGCAAGTTCTTAGAGGCAGTTGCGGCTGCAGACACCATAGTTTTTGACAAAACAGGTACACTTACCAAGGCGGAGCCGGTGGTTACTTCTGTTATCTCCTTTGAAGACAGGGGAGAGGATGAGCTCCTTAGAATAGCAGCCTGTCTTGAGGAGCATTTCCCTCATTCAATGGCAAATGCAGTTGTAGAGGCTGCAAGGAAGAAGGGGCTTAAGCACAAGGAGATGCATTCTAAGGTTAACTATATAGTTGCCCACGGAATCAGCAGCAGTATAGGTGAGAAAAAGGTAGTCATAGGAAGCTATCATTTTGTATTTGAAGATGAGGGAGTTGTAGTTCCTGCAGGACTTGAAGAGAAATTTGACAATATCCCTGAGGACTCATCCCACCTTTATATGGCAATTGATGGACAGCTCTCGGCGGTTATATGTATCTCGGACCCTGTAAGAGAAGAAGCAAGGGAAGTACTTAAGAAGCTAAAGGAGCTTGGCATCAAGAAGGTTGTAATGATGACAGGTGATAATGAGCGTACAGCAAAGGCTGTTGCAGATAAAATCGGAGTAGACAAGTATTATGCCGAGGTTCTGCCTGAGGATAAGGCAAGATTTGTGGAGAAAGAAAAAGAAAAGGGAAGAAAGGTCATCATGGTAGGTGATGGCATCAATGATTCTCCTGCGCTCTCTGCGGCTGACTGCGGTATAGCCATAAGCGGTGGGGCAGAACTGGCCAGGGAGATAGCGGATATTACCATAGTTGCTGACAATCTAAACGAGCTCGTGAAGCTTAAAACTCTTTCCAACCTTCTTATGAAGAGGATAAACAGCAACTACAGGAAGATAGTAGGTATCAACGGAGGACTCATAGGTCTTGGTGTATTTGGAGTAGTTAAACCTGCTACATCGGCTCTTGTACACAATCTCTCTACCCTTGCCATAGGTCTTTCGTCTACCACCAATCTGATGGAGTAGCTATGATAAGAAAAGCTGGAGTAAAAGACCTGCCAAAGCTAAGTGTGCTTTACGAAGCTGCAAGGCAGTATATGAGGGAAAATGGCAATCCCAACCAGTGGGGTATGAGCTATCCTGGTGAAGCTATCTTGTTAAATGACATAGAAAACGGTGTACTTTATACTGACGGAGACTATAACTTCGCCTTTGTGCTAATGGGAGAAGAGGAAGCCTACAAAGAGATATATGATGGAAGCTGGCTAAATGAAGAGGACTATCTTACCATACACAGAGTAGCCGGCAATGGAAAGGTTAAGGGAGTATTCTCTAAGGTATTTGAATACAGCCTTATGAGGATGAAGGAAGCGGGGCTTTCAAATATCAGGATAGATACCCACGAAAAAAACCTTACCATGCAGAAGGCTCTTACCAGGCAAGGTTTTGTAAGATGTGGACTTGTTAGGCTTAGAGAGGGCGAGAGGATAGCCTATCAGTATGTGGCTAAATAAACGGAAAGCTATCAAGCAGGGCTTTGATGTCGCAGGCCTTTGCCTCTACAAAGCCCTGTATCATTTCTTTTTTGCCACCGCCCTTGGCGCCAAAGCTTTCTTTAAGCCTTTCTCCAATTAAAGTAGAATCAAGGCTGTTGCTGCCTATAAGGTAGGAATAGCCTTTTTTGTCGTCTCCAACCAATATACCACAGTAATTATCCCTTCTTTCTATGAGGTAGTTAAGAGCCTCCCTCTGGCTCTTTGCATCTACTTCATCAGTAAAGATAAGAGCTCTGGCAGAATCGGATAGATGGTCGATTTCACTTATTAGTTTAGCTTTATTAGCTTCTCGTAGTTTTATCTTAAGCTCATCTCTTTCGTTCTTTATGGCAGCTACGTTGTTTACCACTTCACTTAGTTCTGAGGAAAGCAGGGTTCTTAGCTCATTCATATCTGCCTGCAGGGAGCCAAAATACTTAAGAGCCCTGAAGCCACAGAGGATGGACAGCCTGGTTCCTCCCTTATACTTTATGGAGGAGATTACCTTAAGCAGCCCTATTTCACCTGTTTTAGCGACATGAGGACAACAGCAGGCACAGATATCTACTCCCTTTATTTCCACTATCCTTACGTCACCTGAAAGCTCCCCCTTACATCTATAATCAATATTTTCAAGCTCAGTATCCCTAGGAAAAGAGCAGGTTATATCTACATTTGACACTATGACTTCATTTACAAGAGCTTCGATTTCAGCCACTTCATCAGGGCTTAGTACGCCGCTATAGTCCATAGTTACGCTATTATCGGAGAGGTGGAAGCCTACGTTGTCATAGCCATATTTTTCGTGGACTATTCCTGAAAATATATGCTCTCCGCTGTGCTGCTGCATATTTGAAAAACGATGTTCCCAGTCAATCCTTCCTTTTATTTCAGTATTCACAAGGCTTTTGGTATCAAGCGGTGAAGAAGAATGTATATAGTGAGTAATGGTTCCCTCTTTGTCTATCTGCACATTTTCTACAACAGTAGTAATATCTCCCAATATAATCTCTCCTTTATCTGAGGACTGTCCTCCTGCCTCAGGAAAGAAGAGGGTTTGATTAAGTATTACTTTATAAGTGTTTTCTTTAGTATCACAGGCATCTATGCTTATAATATCTGCATCAAAGTCAGTTTTATATGGGTGCGCGTAATATAGCTCGAAAGTTGACATGGTTTCTCCTTATTTTAATAATGATATGGATTAAGCAGGGCAATTGTGCAAAAGCCGTGAAGAGCAGGTAAAGGATTTGAACTGTAATGTATCTGCAGTTGCTAAAAGCAATTATAATGGTATAATGGCTAAAAAGCCAGTACATTTTGGAGGGAAAATGATTGAAGAATTAAAAATAAATGGAAAAGAGATATTAAGATATTGTGTAAACAATCCGAAGTATATTTTGGTACAATTCATTGACAAAAATGATGAGGGGGAACTTGAAGAGGAAATTAATCTGATAGAGACCTTTACCGACAAAACCTTTGCTTTCGTGGGAATTAGGGCTAAATGCTGGAATGATGAACTATCACCTTGGGAGGCAGAGCCTGTATTTGGCAGGAAGGGTTTTGGTGGAGGAGCGAATAAGAACCTTGACTATCTTAGGGAAAATATAGACGGCATCAAAAAACTATGTGGACTTGATGCTGCTGTCCCTGTTATTCTTGGAGGTTATTCACTTGCTGGGCTGTTTGCGCTATGGGCAGGATATGAAAGCTCTATCTTTAGCGGAATAGCAGCGGCTTCTCCTTCGGTGTGGTATAAGGGCTGGAGAGAATACATCCGTGGGAAAGGGATGAACTCGGAGGCAGTTTATCTAAGCCTCGGTCTTAAAGAATCAAGAACTTCAAATAAAAGGCTGTCTAAGGTTGAAAATTGTATCAAAATGCAGTATAATGAATTTTCAGAGAAAAACCACATAAAGCATATTTTGGAATGGAATGAAGGAAACCACTTTGTTGATGTTCCACTTCGTATGGCTCGTGGTTTTAGCTGGGTTTTGAATAATATTTAAAACATGGTTGCTAAAATCAGCAATTCCTAGTAAAATATATAGTGAGTTGTTGGAATAGTCTTCTGAATTCAAATCTTTAAAATAATGCGTGAAAGGGAGTATAATAATGGCTAAGAAAGTGTTGGTAGTAGATGATGCGGCTTTCATGAGAATGATGCTTAAGGACATCCTATCTAAGAACGGATATGAGGTTGTAGGTGAGGGTGTTAACGGTAATGATGGATTTGAAAAGTATAAAGAGTTAAAGCCAGACATCGTTACTCTTGATATTACAATGCCTGAATGTGATGGATTACAGTGCTTGAAGAAGATTAAGGAGTTCGATGCCGCTGCTAATGTAGTTATGTGTTCAGCTATGGGACAGCAGGCTATGGTTATCGAATCTATCCAGAGCGGTGCAAAGGACTTCATCGTTAAACCTTTCCAGCAGGACAGAGTATTGGAGTCACTTGCAAAGATTAAATAAGCCTTATAAATCAGTATGATTTAAAATATACAAATAAAATAAACTAAGACTGTTTTCTGAAAATGAAAATGGTCTTAGTTTGTTGTCTTATTGAAGGTGATTTACCAATAATAAAAAGCAGATGACGGGAATCGAACCCGCCTCTCAACCTTGGGAAGGTCGCATTCTACCGATGAACTACATCTGCTTAACTACAACACAATTATACTCTTGAATGATTAGTATGTAAAGCTAAAATTATGAAGAAAACTTACAAGTATCATAAAAAGGCCATAATAAATGGTTTTCTTCTGTTAAGTGATTATAAAGGAAGTGAAATGAAAAACTACATCGTAAGCTTTGCCCCTATGGAGGGGATTACAGGGAGGATATTTAGAAGGGTGTTTGACAGACATTTTAAGGGTGTAACTGACTATTACACCCCATTTATTACGCCCAAGGAAAAGAGGGGGATTGATAAAAAAGATATAAAAGAGCTTCTTCCCGCACACAATGAAGGAATAAAGATAGTACCTCAGATACTTACAAGCAGTAAAGATGCCTTCAACCTGACTGCTTTTAAGCTTATGGAAATGGGCTATAAGGAGATAAACCTTAACCTTGGCTGTCCTTCGGGAACTGTGGTAAATAAGGGGAGAGGCTCAGGTGCCTTAAAAAATCTTGATGGTCTTAAGGAGCTATTAACAGGTATCTTTAACGAGGCAGAACATACAGGACTTAAAATATCCATAAAGACGAGAATCGGCTATGAGGAAGCTTCTGAGTTCCGTAATATCATTTCGCTTTATAGGCAGTTTCCGATTGAAAAGCTAATCATTCATCCAAGAACCAGGACAGAGTTTTACCTGGGCAGAGTACATAAAGAGTGCTTTAAGCAGGCAGTAGACGAATACTCCAAAGCAGACGAAGCAGGTAAGCTCTGCTTCAATGGAGAGCTTAAAGGTGTAGATGATGTACTTGCTATAGAAAAGGAATTCCCGGATATAGACCATATTATGATAGGGAGGGGGCTATTAAGATACCCATTTTTGCTGGAAGATATGGCGGGAGTGGTGGTCACAGACAGACAAGGCAGGATAAGAAACTTCCTTGAAGAACTCTTAGACACATATCTTGAGGAGTTTAATGGAGGGGCTGCAGCAGTACTTAAGTTAAAGGAAATCTGGTTTTACTTGCAGGATAGCTTTGAAGGAAGTGAGGCCTACGTAAAAGATATAAAAAAAGCTAAGGGAGTGGCTGAATATAAGGCTGCGGTAAATGTGCTTTTGTTTAACTGTAAGGTAGTGTAGAAGATTGTAAGAGGCAAAGGTGTGTAGTCCTTTATCATAGATGCCCACAGCATTGTATTTCTATATAAGCTTGTTTACAAAGTATTTGCCATCACTCCCTAATTGTGATAACCTTATAAAAACGTTGTATTACAAGTTTAGATACAGGAGGCATACTATGGCAAAGATAGAGATGAAGACTCCGCTTGTTGAAATGGACGGAGATGAGATGACCAGAGTCATATGGCAGATAATAAAGGATGAACTTATCCATCCTTTTGTAGAGCTTAAGTCAGAATACTATGACTTGGGGCTTAAATACCGTAATGAAACGGATGATAAGGTTACAGCAGAGTCTGCAAAGGCTACGCTCAAGTACGGTGTTGCAGTTAAATGCGCTACAATCACACCTAATGCAGCAAGAGTAAAGGAATACAACCTTAAAGAGATGTGGAAGAGTCCAAACGGTACTATCAGGGCCATGCTTGATGGAACAGTATTTAGAACTCCTATTCTTGTAAAAGGAATAGAGCCTTATGTGCGCACCTGGAAAGAGCCTATTACCATAGCCAGACACGCCTACGGAGATGTGTCTAAAAATGCTGAAATGAAGGTGAATTGTCCCGGTAGGGCTGAACTGGTATTTACAGCTGAGAATGGAAGCGTGACAAAGGAGCTTATTCACGAGTTTAAGTCACCCGGCGTCATTCAGGGTATGCACAACCTGAACTCTTCCATAGAGAGCTTTGCAAGAGCCTGCTTTGAGTACGCTCTAGAGCTGAAGGTTGACCTATGGTTTTCTACTAAGGATACCATTTCTAAGAAGTATGACCATACCTTCAAGGACATATTTTCTGAAATTTATGAAAAGGACTATAAAGTAAAATTTAAGAACAAGGGAATCACTTATTTTTATACACTCATAGATGATGCTGTGGCAAGGGTGATAAGGAGTGACGGAGGCTTCCTATGGGCTTGTAAGAACTATGACGGAGATGTTATGAGCGATATGCTTGCAACTGCCTTTGGTTCTCTTTCTATGATGACCTCTGTGCTTGTGTCTCCTAAGGGAGTATGGGAGTATGAAGCAGCACATGGAACAGTTCAGAGGCATTATTATAAGTACCTTGAAGGTGAACCTACCTCAACCAACTCCATAGCTACTATATTTGCATGGAGTGGAGCTCTTAGAAAAAGAGGAGAGCTTGACGGCCTAAGTGACCTTGCCGCCTTTGCAGGCAAGCTTGAAAAGGCGGTTATAGAAACAGTAGAAAGCGGCATTATGACAAAGGACTTAGCTGAGATAACTACTCTTAAAGAAGTAAAGACAGCAGGCACTGAGGATTTCATAAAGGCTGTAAGAGAAAGACTTGAAAAGAGTCTGTAAGAAGTCTGCAAGAAGCATATAACGATAACTATGCATAATAACTATGCATAATAACCATAAAAAAAGCTATTGCAGTAAAGCATTAATTCCATACTGCAATAGCTCTTATATATATTTATGTATAGGAGTAATGAAAAAGCAAAATTACAAAAGTTTCTTAACGTAAGGATCCATATCCTCGCTTGTCACGGTTGGAGAGAATCTCTCAACTACATTTCCGTCCCTGTCAATTAAGAACTTGGTGAAGTTCCAGTTGATTTCTGCTCCAGGGAATACCTGTCCAAGACTTGCAAGCTTCTCAAGAAGTCCTGCTGAAGCGGAGTTGGTAACTTCCTCAGGCTTCTGCTCCTTAAGATACTTAAAGAGAGGGTCTGCATTAGGTCCGTTTACCTCAAGCTTCTCAAAGTTCTCAAAGGTAACACCATAGTTTACCATACAGAACTTAACGGTTTCTTTTCCGTCCTCAGGATTCTGATCAAGGAACTGTCCGCAAGGGAAGCCGATGATTTCAAATCCGTCCTTGTTGTACTTCTGATATAACTTCTCAAGATCCTCAAGCTGTGGAGTAAGACCACATCCTGTTGCTATATTTACTATGAGAAGTACCTTTCCTTTATACTCTGAGAGTGAAGTAGTACCACCCTCAACGTTCTTTACGCTAAAATCATATACACTCATTTTGTCCTCCTTCTTGCCGTTTGGCAAAACTAAACTTGATAGGATGATGATAACATTTTTAGAGAATTAATTCTACATGTAAAATAACTAAAATTGCGTACAATTTAATTGAATACTTTGTTTATTTTTAAATACACATAATTCGTTGTAGACTTTAGATAGTACAGACAGCCGATATATTTGTTAATATAGGTAAGAAGCCGCTTTTGAAAGGATTGCAAAAAGCGGGTCTGTAGCAATCTTGTATCAATGGGTGCTATATACTTTTGACACCCACATCATAATATAATTAAGCAGCTGTTTATATGATTAGGCTTGCTAAACTCCTAAAATGCCCCTATAATGTTATTAGGTAGTTCCTTGCCCTAAGAGATAACAGTATTTTTAGGTATTGCGGGGAATAACATCAGCAATTCTTTATCAGTGACACTATATAATATGACTTAAGGATGGTGGATTATGAGCGAAGATATAATAAAAGAACTTGAAATGTTAAAAAAACTGATAAGCTTAAGTATGGAAAGCAGAAATGAAGAAGCGGTTATGGAATATATGCACTCTCTTTTTGCCTGCGACTTTATATTTTTTAATTACATAAATAACACGAGAGTAATAATGGGTGAGGAGGAAAATGTAGACCTTTCAAACTGTTATGAGTATCAGATTAGCTTAAATGCAGAAGTGCTTGGCAAGTTTTCTATGAACATTTTAGAAAAGGACGTTACAGAGACGCAAAAGAAGGCGCTTGGCTATGTGGGTGATTTGTATATTCTTATGCATAAGGAGAAATTCTCTGAGGATAGAGTGGATAAGGACCTTAAGCAGGAGCTGGTGCTTGATATATGTACCGGCAATATCAAGTCCCGCGAAGAGTTCAATATCAGATGTAAATTAAACGGCTGGGATATGAAGGACAATGTGGTGGTGGTTATCTTTGACCTTGACGAATACAAGAAGAAAACTGTTGACCTAAAGGAGTCAAGCGGGAAAATCGAAGTAGTCAAGGAAAAGATGTTTAGGGAACTCAGAAATAATTTTCTGAACGTGGGCATGACATTCTACTATTATCAAAACAGCGACAGCATTATATTTATATTTGAATTTGACAATAATTATCTGCATAACAAAGATAGCGTATTTAAGCGTGTTATGGAGGATTCTAAAGAAAATTACGGATTTACTTATACAATTGGTATAGGAAGGACTATAAATAATATCTTCGATACGCCGATATCTTATACAGAGGCAAGAGAAGCAGTAAAAATTGGCCGTAGTATGCTTGGACTTGGAATGATACACGAATACAAGGATTTGGAGTTGTTCTCACTTCTTAATAACGCTGTAAATAAGGATATATTGGCGGGTGAGCTTATGCGCCCTATCCGAAAACTTATAGAGTATGACAGAGAAAATGAGACAGAGTATTATATCTTCCTTAAGGAGCTTATCAATGCAAACTGGAGTCTTACAAGGGCTTCAGAAAACAACTACATCCATTATAACACTGCAAAATACAGACTTAAAAAGACAGAAGAGATTATGGAGCTTCAGACTGACGGTGCCAACGCCAGATTTAAGTTAGAGCTTGCCCTTAGGCTGTATGAATTAAAAAATATGGTATAAGCAGGTAGTTCTGCTTTTGTGGAGATAATAATGGGAAAATATAAGAAAGTCGAGAAAAAGACTGACAAAGGCTGGAATGTAAGTACAATCAGCACGAAGGTTGTTGTTGCAGGAATTCTTATTTCAATTATTATTGTATTTTTTGTTAGTTTTATAGTATCGGGCACTATCAGAAATCTTGAAGAAAAGCTCATAGGAAGCCGACTTGAAGCTGATATGAACTATGTAAAGGATTTGATTTCAGAGCATGACGATACTGCAAGATGGAATGTAAGAGGAAATTCCATTTACTTTGGAGATACTGAAATTGGCGATGGAACAAGAGAAAAAGCCAACCTGGAACCTTTCTTAGAGCATTACTCAAAGACAGGAATACTTTCGTATGTCTTTCTGAAGGTAAGGGATGACGACCCGAGGCTGCTCGCTGCAAGGAAACAAAAGCTTCCATACGAACCGGCGCATTATTTTAGAGTTGCAGGTAGTACCCTAGGTGAAGATGGAGTTTCTATCCTAGGTACATTTATAACAAGGAATGTTGCCGAAACCCTTGACAGAGCCGGTGAGTATAAAGGTGAGGCAAATGTTGCGGGAAGTGCGATATACTGCCTTTACAGAGTGCTTAAGGATAGTGACGATAAGGTCATAGGTGCAATGGTTGTCGGACGTAATATAGATGATATGAACAGGGAAGTTGGTAAGGCTGTTGTGAAGGTAGCTTTATTTACACTTTTTGTCATTGCCATCATCATTGGTATCATTTTCATCATCATTTATCAATTCTTAAATACAATAAAGAGCATAGCATATTATCTAAAGCAGCTTGAGGTAGGGATAATACCTGACAACAGGCTTGAGATAAAGTCGTTTGCAGAGATGAACCTTGTAGCTGAGAGTATCAACAACCTCGTGAGGTATATGAGGGAAAACAGTGACTTACAGAGAAAATCAGAAATGGATGCCCTTACAGAGCTTCCAAACAGGATGTCATACGACCAATACTCGGAAGATCTTGAGAAATATCTTCGTGCCAATCCGAGATCTCTTGGTGTTGAAATACTCGATATAGATTATTTTAAACAGTTTAACGACAATTATGGGCATCAAATGGGTGATGAGTGTATACGCATGATTGCAGGAGTTCTGCTAAGACTCACTCAGGATCATCCTAAGGTGTATGCAGCAAGGTACGGAGGGGATGAGTTCGTTATCATCTACCCGGGTTCGCTGCACAGCGAAATAGAGACCATGGTAAAAGAATTAAAGAAGAATGTGCAGAAGATGGCCATGGAGCACAAGTATTCAAAAGCTTCGGATATCGTTACAATTACACAGGGAGTTTGCTTTGATATATTTTCGCCTTATGCTTCTATCTCGGATTTCCTTAAGAGAGCGGATGATGCGCTCTATGAGGAAAAGAAGATTAGAAGAAACAGTTATAGGATAGTACAGCTCTAAAAGACTTGACATTCCTTTCATAAACATATATCATTTACTTTATCAAATAATAAAAACTTTGAAGGTGCAGCCTTTTGGCACAGGGAAAGGGAGTCATACAGAGAGAGGAAACGCTTGCTGGAAGTTTTCTTATGCAACCCCGATTCTGACATTCACACCCGAGTTGTGAGGCTTAAATCATAGAGAGTAGGTTTCATCGGCAGCAGCCGTTATCTGCAAGAGAGTGCTTATCTTAGGATAGGAACCAGGGTGGTAACACGGGAATATTCGCCCCTGCTTTATGCAGGGGCTTTTTTTATGCAGTAGGAATTGCTTTAAGCTTCTATTACATAAAACTCTCCGAGGGATACCGCAGTTTATAACACTATATGGAGGATAAAATGAAAGAGAAATTACAGGCAATTATGGAGTCTGCGCTTAAGCAGATAGAAGAGGCTGTGGACAGCGAGAAGTTAAATGACGCCAGAGTCAGCTTTCTTGGTAAAAAAGGCGAACTTACGCAGGTGCTTAAGAGCCTTAAGGATGTAGCGCCTGAGGATAGGCCAAAGGTAGGCCAGCTTGTCAATGAGGCTAGGGAGACTATAGAGAAAAGGCTTGACGAGCGTAAAAAAGAATTTGACAAGAAGATGCTAGACCTTAAGCTTGCCACAGAGACCATAGATGTTACCCTTCCTGCGAAAAAGCCTATGATAGGCCATAGACATCCAAACACCATAGCGCTTGATGAGGTCAAGAAAATCTTTATCGGTATGGGCTATCAAGTGGTAGATGGCCCTGAAATAGAGTTTGATTATTATAACTTTGAGGCACTTAATATACCTGCGAACCATCCTGCAAAGGATGAACAGGATACCTTTTATATAAGTGACAAGCTCTTACTTCGTACCCAGACTTCATCAGTTCAGGTACATGTTATGGAGAAGCAGAAACCGCCTATCAGGATAATAGCACCTGGCAGGGTGTTTCGTTCAGACGAGGTGGATGCGACACATTCTCCTTCCTTCCATCAGGTAGAAGGACTTGTCATTGACAAAAATGTTACCTTTGCAGACCTTAAGGGAACTCTTGCTGAGTTTGCAAGAAGGATATTCGGAGAAAATACCAAGGTTAAATTCAGACCACACCACTTTCCTTTCACAGAGCCTTCTGCAGAAATGGATGTGTCCTGCTTTAAGTGTGGAGGAAAAGGATGCCGCTTCTGTAAAAATGAAGGCTGGATAGAGATTCTTGGCTGCGGTATGGTACACCCTCACGTACTTGAGATGCGTGGCATAGATCCTAAGGAGTACCAGGGCTTTGCTTTTGGTATTGGTCTTGAGAGAATTGCTCTCCTTAAATATGAGGTTGATGATATGCGTCTTCTCTATGAGAATGATGTGCGCTTCTTAAGACAGTTCTAAGCTTAGGATAAACTCTAAAAATAAAAAGTCTGGCTCTTACACAGTGTGATTCTACAGTTGTAGGATGCCTGAAGACAGCTTAAATCAGGTAGAAAGAGGAGAATAACATGAATACACCTTTATCATGGATAAAAGAAATGGTGCCGGGGCTTGACTGTACACCGGCAGAATATATGGATGCAATGACGCTTAGCGGTACCAAGGCTGAAAGCGCCCAGTACTTTGATAAGAATCTTGACAAGATAGTAGTAGGAAGAATCAACAAGATAGAAAGACATCCTGACGCTGACAAGCTTGTTATATGTCAGGTTCAGATTGATGAGGATGGCAAGGAAATCCAGATAGTTACAGGTGCACCTAATGCCTTTGAAGGCGCTGTAGTTCCTGTAGTGCTTGATGGAGGAAGGGTAGCCTGTGACCATTCAGGAAATAAGCCGGGGGAAGGCTTTGTTATAAAGGCAGGAAAGCTAAGAGGAGTAGACTCAGCGGGCATGATGTGCTCTATAGACGAGCTTGGCAGGGATAAGACCTATTATCCTGAGGCAGACGAGGAAGGACTTTACATTTTCAATAAAATCGAGGGTGGAAGTACACTTAAGCTTGGAAGTGATGCCCTTATTCCTCTTGGACTTAGAGACGCTCTTGTAGAATACGAAGTAACCAGCAACAGGGTAGACTGCTTTGGTATAGAGGGCATAGCAAGAGAGGCCGCAGCCACCTTCCGTAAGGAGTTTAAGCCTCCTGTGATTAAGGAGGTTGGCAACAATGAAAAGGCAGAGGACTACATTTCGGTTGAAATAAAAGATAATGAACTTTGCAAGCGTTATGTTGCGAGAGTGGTTAAGAATGTAAAGATAGCCCCATCTCCTCTTTGGATGCAGAGAAAGCTCTCCGCAGTAGGTATCCGTCCTATCAATAACATCGTAGACATAACCAACTATGTGATGACTGAACTTAGCCAGCCTATGCACGCCTATGACATTGACACTATCGAGGGAAAAAAGATAGTGGTGGAAAGGGCGGTAAACGGAGAGAAATTTACTACTCTTGACGGAGTAGAAAGAGAGCTTGACGATACAGTTTTGCTTATAAAGGACGGAAAGAAGGCTGTAGGCATTGCAGGAATCATGGGTGGAGAGAATTCCAAGATAAATGAAAACCTTAACACTGTTCTCCTTGAGGCAGCCTGCTTTGATGGTACCAATATCCGCCTTTCAAGTAAGAAAATAGGCCTTAGAACTGATGCCTCAGGTAAGTTTGAAAAGGGACTTCATCCGGAGACTGCCCTTTTAGCTATGAATAGAGCCTGCACCCTCATAGAGGAGATAGGTGCCGGTGAGGTAGTTGGAGGAGTAGTTGATGTATACCCTGTAAAAGAGGGTGACAGAGAGGTAGAATTTGACCTTGATGCCTGCAACCGTCTGCTTGGGACCAACATCAGCCTTAATGAGGCAAGAGAGTATTTTGACAGGCTTTGTATAAAGATAAATGACGACCTAAAGAGTGTTGTGGTTCCTTATTTTAGACAGGATTTGCTCCGTAATGCAGACCTGGCAGAGGAACTTGCAAGATTCTTTGGCTATGACAAGATACCTACCACCCTTCCAAGTGGCGAGTCCACAGCCGGAGGAGAGACTTTTGGCATGGAAATAGAGAGTAAAGCCAGGGAACTTGCAGAGCAGTTTGGCTTCTGCGAAGGAATGACCTTCTCCTTTGAGAGCCCTAAGGTATTTGACAGGCTTTTGCTTCCTTTAGATGCAAAGGAAAGAGAGGCCATAGAGATAAAGAACCCTCTTGGTGAGGACTATTCCATTATGCGTACCCAGATAATAAACGGTATGCTTACGTCACTTGGAACCAACTCAGCAAGAAGAAATAAGAATGTAAGGCTTTATGAGATATCCAATATTTACCTCGCAAAGCAGCTTCCTCTAGTAGACTATCCTGAGGAGAGAAAGCAGTTCTGCCTCGGTATGTACGGAGAAGGCGATTTCTTCGTGCTTAAGGGAGTGATAGAGGAGTTCTTATACAAGGTAGGCATGAAGAAGCTCCCTTCCTACAACGCAAACGCAGGCAAGACCTTCCTTCATCCGGGTAGACAGGCTGAGATTATCTATGAGGATACGGTAGTTGGATATTTTGGAGAAGTACATCCTCTTGTTCAGGAGGCCTACGGTATAGCTGAGAGAACCTACGTAGCCAACATAGATCTTAGTGTCATCTGTAAAAAGGCTAATTTTACCGTAAAATACGAAGGAATAGCCAAATTTCCATCAGTTGTCCGTGACATAAGTCTTGTGATGGATAAGAGCCTCACAGCGGGAGAGATAGAAAAAATTATTAGATCTGAGAGTGGAGCTATATTGGAAAGCCTCGAACTCTTCGATATATATGAGGGAGAGAGAATTGGTGCGGGTAAGAAATCGATGGCTTACTCGGTTACCTTCAGAAATAAAGAAAAAACCCTTGAAGAATCAGAGATAAGCGCTGTTATGGATAAGATTCTTAAGGGCCTTCAGACTATAGGAGCAGTACTTAGAAGCTAAGTTTATGGTTGCAAATCATGCCAAAATAGTGGATAATGTGATTAGATTAATAGTATAGGGAGAAGAAGGCATGAATAATGATTTTAAAGCGCTTAAGCCATATCTTGACAAAGCTATGGCTATGAACACTGCTATGGCACTCTTTGAGTGGGATACAGAAACTCTTGCGCCAAAGGCTGCTGTTGACCAGACTGCCAAAGTTATGGGAGTACTTGCAGGAGAGTCCTACAACGCTATTATGAACGATGAAGTAAAGGACATCGTATACAGGCTATCAAAGGACGTTGAAGATGGAAAAGACGAAGGACTTAGCGAGGTAGAAAAGGGAATCATTAAACAGCTCAAAAAGGAATATGAAGTACTTGAAAAGATTCCTGCTGATGAGTTCAAGGAATTCTCTAAACTGCAGGCCGTGGGAGCGTCAAGATGGGCAGAGGCGAAGAATGCTGATGACTTTGAGAGGTTTCTTCCTACGCTTAAATCACTTATTGAATATTCAAGAAAGTTTGCAGGCTACAGAGTAAAACAGGGCGAAAAGCCTTATGATGTACTCTTAGATGACTACGAAGAAGGATTTAACCAGGAAATACTTGATAAATTCTTTGGTAAGCTTAAGGAGGCTATAGTTCCTCTGCTTAAGAAGATAAAGGAAAAACCACAGGTTGAGTATGATTTTCTTTTTAAGAACTACCCAGTGGATAAACAGAGGGAGTTCTGCAAATACTTAGCCGAATATATGGGCTTTGATCCTGATAGGGGAGTTATTGCAGAAAGTGAGCATCCTTTTACAAACAGCCTTCACAATAAGGATGTAAGAATCACGAACCATTATTATGAGAACAATCTGGAAAGCGCTATTTTTTCGATTATCCACGAGGCAGGACATGGCATATATGAGATGAATATACCTGATGAACTTACCCAGACCATTGTTGGGGAAGGCTCATCAATGGGGCTTCATGAGTCACAGTCAAGATTCTGTGAGAACATTATCGGAAGAAGCAAGGCTTTTTGGGAGCCTATTTATGGGAAGCTTGTCTCTACCTTCCCAGAGCAGCTTAAGGATGTAGGCCTAGATAAATTTATAACAGCCATCAACCGTACTGAGCCGGGACTTATACGCACAGAGGCAGATGAGCTGACCTACAGCTTACACGTGCTTGTGCGCTACGAGGTAGAAAAGAAGATATTTAATGAGGACTACCCTGTAGAAAAGCTGCCGGAGCTTTGGAATGATTTATACGAAGAATACCTTGGCATACGACCTGACACATATAAGGACGGCATCCTCCAGGATGTACACTGGTCAGGTGGAAGCTTCGGTTACTTTTCAAGCTATGCCCTTGGCAATGCAATCGCTGCAGAGCTTTACCACCAGATGAAGAAGGAACTTGACTTTGACGGTCTGTTAAGAAGAGGCGAGATATCAAAGATTATGGACTGGCTAAAGGAAAAGGTTCATAAATACGGAAAACTTAAGAATACAAACGAGATACTTCTTTTAGCTACGGGTGAGGAATTCAACGCAGATTATTATATTGATTATCTCACTGAAAAGTTCACTAAGGAATACGGACTATAAGGATGTATAATGAGAAAATTCATTGAGAAGAACAAAAACCTGCTTATAGGCATAGTTTTTATTGTTTACCTGCTTGCCTTGTGCTATCACTTATTCCTTAGTGACAGCCTGGGCAAGAGGGAAATATCAGATATCTACAGGTACAACTTTACATTATTTAAGGAGATAACCAGATACATTGAGAACATCAATGTTATAGGTGCAAGATTGGTTATATTAAATCTTGCCGGGAATGTGTTTGCGTTTGTACCATTTGGATTATTTGTGGGTTATTATTTAAGAAAAAAGAAGTTTACATTTATAAAAACAGCCCTGCTTGGCTTTGGCTTTACAGTGCTTATAGAGGGGATTCAGCTTGTGACTAAGGTAGGCATCTGTGACATAGATGATGTGATTCTAAATACTACAGGAGTTGTGATAGGAGCGGTGGCAGCTAAGTTTATTTTTAGGACTAAAAAATAAAAAAAGGTACCGATAAGCGGTACCTGATATGTATGTGACAAGATTCGAACTCGCGACCTTCTGATCCGTAGTCAGACGCTCTATCCAGCTGAGCTACACATACAAAATTGTCGAACGAGTAATATTGTAGCACAATGATTCTTATTTGTAAAGTAAAAAAATCATTTTGAAAGGAAATATAAAAATGCTAGCAACATTAATACCTTTATTTGACAGTAAAATGGAAGTCTGCGCGTATTCAGTTTTTGCGCAGAGAGAAAATTTTCTGCTTCATCCATCCCTTCTTGGAACGGGCAGTTTAGATGCTGCGGCAGGCATATTGGGACTTGATATCGTGGAAAGCATGGGCATCGGTACCTTAGCCGGTGATAAAGAAGTGTTCATAGAGGTAAACAATATATCTCTCTTTTCCGATATAGAGAATAAGTGCAGTGCGCCTGCGGAAAGGGTAGTATTACTCATAGACTATAGGATAAATCCTGAGCAGATGTATGTGGACAGACTCACAGAGCTTAAGGCAAAGGGCTACAAACTTGCTATGAGGAAGCTGAATATAGACCAGTTTGAAGAGTACAGGCCTGTACTTAGCCTTATGGACTATATCCTTCTTGACCACAAGAAGATTAAGATAGATAAGGCTAAGCTCTACTTCGGACAGGTATATCCTCACATCAGGCTCTGTGCAGTCAATGTGGACTCAAAGGAGGATTATGACAGGCTCGCAGAGGATGGAGGCTACTATCTTTTTGAAGGTGAATTCTTCAGGATGCCTGCTATCTCAAAGACGGGAGAGATTGCTCCTCTTAAGATGACCTATATCGAGCTTCTTAACCTCGTAAATCAGCCTGACTTTGACCTTACTGAGGTGGCTGATGTTATCTCAAAGGACACCGTACTTGCGGTAAATATGCTTGAGATAGTTAACAAGCTTGCAAGAAATTCAAAGATTACCTCTATAAGAGCAGCTACAGCTATGCTTGGACAGAAGGAGATAAGAAGGTGGGCTAGTACCGCTGTTACTAAGTCACTTTGTGTAGATAAGCCAAGTGAAATAATGAGGTTATCGCTCATCCGTGCAAAATTTGCAGAAAACCTTGCTTATTGCTTTGACTTAGGAGCACTTACTTCAGAACTCTTCCTTATGGGACTGTTTTCTGTTATCGATGTTATCCTTGAGATACCTATGAAACAGGCACTTGAGATGGTCAACATAGCTGAGGATATAAGTCTTGCTCTTCTTCAGAGAAAGGGAAGGCTTGCTCCGCTTCTTAACTTTATGCTTCACTATGAGAACGCTGACTGGCAGGAGGTAAGCAGGATAATGACTGTGCTTAACATAGATGTAAAGCCGGTAAGTACTGCTTATATAGACGCTTTGGTATGGTATAGGGATATGTTCCTATAAATAGGAAGAGATAAAATTATTCCTATTGACTATGAAAGTCAAGAGGACTATAATACGAAAGTCGATTGGGGTGTCAAATAAGATAAATTATCCTGCAAGAAAAGCTGCACAGATGTTTTACTATTGACACCTATATCATAATTTTAAGAAAGGAGCGGTAATGGGAGATTTGGCTGAGCGGCTGGCAGAAGAGCTGAATGTCGAAACGGTGTTTGATGTCCCGTTTTTTGGAGGCATATCAGAGTCAGTTGTTGTAACTTGGATAATTATGGCCGTCGTTCTTGTTGCTTCTATATTACTTACCAGAAACCTAAAAGTTGAGAATCCTAGCAGGAGACAGCTGATGGTGGAAGAGGTGGTTACCAAGCTGCAGGGTGCGGTAGTTAACATCGTCGGAGAACATGGTAAAGCCTATGCCCCGTATTTGACGAGCATTCTTATCTATATAGGTATTGCAAATGTGGTCGGTATACTGGGATTTAAGCCCCCTACAAAGGACTTGAATGTGACTATAGCACTGGCGGCATTTAGTATATTTATTATCGAGTTTGCAGGCATACACAAAAAAGGTGTAGGCAAATGGTTGAAGAGCTTTACAGAGCCTATGGTGGTTATTACCCCTATTAAGATTCTCGAGGTATTTACAACGCCTTTGTCTCTATGTATGCGACTTTTCGGTAATGTTCTGGGAGCATTCGTTGTCATGAAGCTCATAGAGTTCGTGCTTCCTGTAGGACTTCCAATTGCATTTAGTTTTTACTTTGATATATTTGACGGATTGATTCAGGCTTATGTATTTGTGTTCTTGACAGGCTTATTCATAGGCGAACAGCTTGAGTAGGTCAGTTTAATAATAAGATAAGGAGAAAAATTATGAATTTATTAGGAATTGGCGCTGGTATTGCAGTTTTGGCAGGTTTAGGAGCAGGTATCGGTATCGGTATCGCAACAGGTAAGGCAGCAGATGCTACAGCAAGACAGCCTGAGGCTGCAGAAAAGATTCGTAGCGTGCTCATCCTTGGTGCGGCACTTGCAGAGGCAACAGCTATTTATGGTTTCGTTATCGCAGTTCTTATAATAATGATGCTTAAGTAAGGTTCACTTAAGGAGGAATAATGCTTAAAGTAGACTGGAATCTCCTCTTTACGGCGATTAACATTGTGGTATGGTATATAATAATCAAATTGTTTTTGTTTAAGCCAATCAACAATGTGATTGACAAGAGAAGAGATGCTATAAACGGTAAATTTAATGAAGCAGAGTCAGCCAAACAGGATGCTTATGCACTTAAAGCTAAGTATGAAGAGGCTATAAGCAATGCTTCAAATGAAAGACAGGATATAATCGACAAGGCCAGAGCAAGTGCTGATGAGGAATACAAGCGTATTCTTGAAGAGGCCGATGTGAAGGCGGGAACAATAGTTGATAAGGCAAAAGAACAGGCAAAGGATGAACATCAGAAGATAATCAGGGAAGCTGACATGGAGATTGCACGTCTTGTCATGGATGCTACAAGTAAGATTATGCATGACAACAGCAATGGTGCAGCTGACAAGAATCTTTATGATGAATTTATAACAAAAGAGGGTAAACACAGTGAATCTTGATAACAATAAAAAAGAACTAAAGGTGAGCCTTTTTTATGTTACGCCGCCGGTTGACTCCCAGCTTGACAAAATAAAGGACTTTGTCGCAGCTAAAGAGGGTGTAAATAAAGATGAGGTCAAGATAGATCTCGTAGAGAAAAAAGACTTGGTAGGCGGTTTTGTGCTTCGTGTTGGAACTCATGAGTATGACTGGAGTACAAAGGGAAGACTTGACCAGCTTATGTCTGAGCTTCTAAGTTCAGATGATGGGAGTTCTGAGAAGTCAGATGTAAACTATCTTGACGATGGGCTTGATGCCGCTAGGATTGCAAAAGACAGACTCTCAAAGCTTAGAAGCAGCATAGAGAGCTTCACGCCTAATACCAAAGAACAGGAAGTGGGCTTTGTCGTAGCTGTAGGTGATGGTATCGCCAAGATTCAGGGCATTGACCACGCTATGTACGGCGAGATTATAGAGTTTGAATCAGGTGCCAAAGGTATGGTGCAGGATATCAAGTCTGACAGCATAGGATGTATCCTTTTCAACAAAGCGGACACAGTAGCAGAAGGAGACAGAGTCAACCGTACAGGCAAGAAGACAGGTGTACCTGTAGGTGAAGGCTTCCTCGGCAGAGTTGTAGACGCACTCGGCACTCCTATTGACGGTGGCGGAGATATCATCGCATCAGACTTTAGGCCTGTAGAACATGAAGCGCCGGGTATAATTGATAGAAAGTCGGTATCTGTACCGCTTGAGACCGGTATACTTGCAATCGACTCTATGTTCCCTATAGGAAGAGGACAGAGAGAGCTTATAATCGGTGACAGGCAGACAGGTAAGACTGCCATAGCAGTAGATACTATCATCAACCAAAAAGACAAGGGAGTTATCTGTGTCTATGTAGCCATAGGCCAGAAGGCTTCTACAGTTGCAAAATTAGTTAATACCTTAGATAAACACGGAGCACTTCCATACACTATTATTATGTCGGCAACAGCTTCAGACTCATCTGCGCTTCAGTACATTGCCCCTTACGCAGCTACCTCTATGGCTGAGTACTTTATGTACAAGGGCAAAGATGTACTCATTGTGTATGATGACCTTAGTAAGCATGCTGTTGCATACAGAGCCTTGTCCCTGCTCCTAGAGCGTTCACCGGGACGTGAGGCTTATCCTGGAGATGTATTCTACCTACATTCAAGACTTCTTGAGAGAAGCAGCCGCCTATCAGATGAGGCGGGTGGAGGTTCAATTACAGCTCTCCCAATCATAGAAACACAGGCAGGAGACGTATCTGCCTACATCCCTACCAATGTAATCTCCATCACAGATGGACAGATATTCTTAGAGAGCAGCCTTTTCTTCTCAGGTCAGCGTCCTGCGGTCAACGTAGGTCTTTCCGTATCCCGTGTAGGTGGTGCGGCTCAGAGTAAGGCTATGAAGAAGGCATCAGGCTCTATAAGAATTGACCTGGCACAGTACCGTGAGATGGAAGTATTTACACAGTTTTCATCTGACCTTGACCAGGTAACCAAGAATCAGCTTACATACGGTAAAGGCCTTATGGAGCTTCTAAAGCAGCCTCTCTGCAGGCCGCTTTCACTTCACGAACAGGTTATCACACTTGTTGCGGCTACAAAGAAGGTCATGATGCTTGTTGAAAATGATCAGATTAAGGACTTCCAGATGAAAATGCTTGATTATTTTGAAGCACATCATCCTGAGATTATCAGAGAAATCGAGAATCAGAAGGTACTTTCTGAAGATTTGACGCAGCGGATAGTAGATGCGGCAACACAGTTTCGTAACTTTTATCTTGGCGCAAAAGAGGGTAAATAAATATGGCTAATGCAAGAGAGATAAAAAAAAGAATCTCAAGCGTTAAAGATACGGCTAAGATAACCAAGGCTATGTACCTCATATCCTCCACTAAGCTTAGAAAAGCCAAGAAGAATCTGGGGGATACCGAGCCGTATTTTTACAATCTCCAGATGGCAATCGCAAGACTCTTAAGGCACATGCCGGATATGCAGCATATCTTCCTTAAGAATCTTGACGAGATACCTCCTGAAAAGAGGAAGAGAGGTCTCATCATAGTTACTGCAGACAAGGGACTTGCGGGAGCATATAACCACAACGTAATAAAGTGTACCGAAAAGTGGCTTAGTGAGCCGGGGATTCACTCCTTGTTTGTTGTAGGAGAGCTTGGAAGAAGTTATTTTATGAATAAGGGAATGGAGATAGATGCACATTTCCGTTATACCACTCAGAATCCGTCTTTACATAGAGCACGTAAGATAGTCGGTGCTGTAGTAGATAAGTATCAGGCAGGAGAGTTAGACGAGATAACCATAGTTTACACAAGGATGGTAAATAGCATGGTCACACAGGCAGAGGTAGTACCTCTATTGCCTCTTGACAAGAAAAAGATTATGGGTAACATCCCTGCAGGCTTCATCACTGAGCAGGACATAACCATGCTTCCATCTCCAAAGGAAGTGCTTGATACGGTTATACCTAACTATCTGGTAGGCTTTGTATACGGAGCGCTTGTAGAGTCATTTTGTTCAGAGCAGAATGCCAGAATGATGGCGATGCAGGCGGCAAATGACAATGCAGATGACATAATAAGAGATTTATCAATACAATATAATCGTGTAAGGCAGGCTGCGATAACTCAGGAAATAACCGAAGTTGTAGCGGGTGCTAAGGCACAGCATTTGAGGAAATGAGAATGAAGAATGGTAAGATAATACAGGTAATGGGACCGGTTGTAGACGTCCTGTTTCCGGATGAAGATGTACCAAAGATTAAAGATGCTCTATACGTAGATAACCATGGTAAAAAGTGTCTTATGGAGGTTTCTTCACACCAGGGTGGGAACATAGTCAGATGTATCATGCTCACAGCCTCAGAAGGACTTAGCAGAGACATGGAAGTAGTGGCTACAGGTTCAGGTATCAAAGTTCCTGTAGGCGAGGCTACGCTTGGCAGGCTTTTCAATGTATTCGGTGATACAATCGATGGAGGAGCAAGCCTTGAGAATGAAGAGCACTGGACTATACACAGAGAACCTCCTAAGTTTGATGAACAGAGTCCTGCGGTAGAGATACTTGAGACAGGCATCAAGGTTATTGACCTCCTTGCGCCTTATGCAAAGGGAGGAAAGATTGGTCTGTTCGGAGGTGCCGGTGTAGGTAAGACAGTACTTATTCAGGAACTTATAAGAAATATAGCTACTGAGCATGGTGGATATTCTATATTTACCGGTGTAGGTGAGCGTTCAAGAGAAGGAAATGACCTCTGGACTGAGATGAAGGAGTCAGGCGTTATAGCTAAGACTGCCTTGGTATTCGGTCAGATGAACGAGCCACCTGGAGCTAGAATGAGGGTCGCTGAGACAGGACTTACTATGGCGGAGTATTTTAGAGATGAGAAAAACGCTGACGTGCTGCTTTTCATAGACAATATATTCCGTTATGTGCAGGCGGGCTCAGAGGTTTCAGCCCTTCTTGGCCGTATGCCTTCAGCAGTTGGTTATCAGCCAACTCTTGCAACAGATGTAGGTGAGCTTCAGGAGAGAATCGCTTCTACCAAGTCTGGCTCAGTTACTTCGGTTCAGGCGGTATATGTACCTGCGGATGACATTACCGACCCTGCTCCTGCAACTACATTTACACATCTGGATGCAACCACAGTGCTTTCAAGAAAGATAGTTGAGCAGGGTATTTATCCTGCCGTAGACCCTCTTGAGTCATCCTCCCGTGTCCTTGAGGCGGATGTAGTAGGAGAGGAGCATTATAATACAGCAAGAAAAGTTCAGGAGATGCTTCAGAAATACAAAGAACTTCAGGATATAATCGCCATCCTCGGTATGGAAGAGCTCTCAGAGGCTGACAAACAGACAGTTAACAGAGCAAGAAAGATACAGCGTTTCCTTTCACAGCCTTTCTTTGTGGCAGAGACATTTACAGGCGTTCAGGGCAAGTATGTGCCTCTTGCTGAGACAATAAAGGGCTTTAAGGCTATAATAGATGGTGAAATGGATGAATATCCTGAAGGAGCTTTCTTCAACGTAGGAACAATTGATGAAGTTAAGGCAAAAGCCGAAGCTATGGAGCAGGAGGCCGTATAAGTGGCAAATAGAACATTTTATCTTAAAGTATATGCAAGTGATAGAATCTTCTTTGAAGGACAGTGCCAGACCTTAGTTATCCCACAGAGTGATGGACTAAGGGCTATACAGGCGCACCACGAAGACATGGTGCTTGCAGTTGATATAGGTGAAGCTCATATAGTTGAGGAAGATGGGACTGTCACCTATGTGGTGGTAGGAAGCGGCATGGTTCAGATATTCCACAACAGAGCCATTATGCTTGTGGATACAGCTGAGCTTCCTGACGAAATTGACTCAAAGAGAGCGGGAGATGCTCTTGAAAGAGCCAAGGAACAGCTAAGACAGAAGCAGAGTATCCAAGAACACAGGATTAGTCAGGCATCCCTTGCAAGGGCTCTTACCAGACTTAAGGAGTGTTCAAAGTACAATTCCTAATTTGAATTAAATAAAAAACATGAGAAACTAAACTTAGACTTTAGTTTCCCATGTTTTTGCTGTATAATATGATATGAGTGTCAAAAGTACTTGGCATCTAACTTGAATACAATAACAAAAGTGCTACGAAAGGGGATAACCTAATGAAGTGTACCAGACAGATTACAGATGATTTATACTATGTTGGCAGCAGCGACAGAAGAATCACACTATTTGAGAACTGCTTCCCATTATCTGATGGAATGGCATACAATTCTTATCTTTTAATTGATGAAAAGACAGTACTGTTTGATACGGTAGATTATGCAATAGGAAGGCAGTTCATAGACAACGTTACCTCACTTCTTGACAACAGGAAGCTTGACTACTTGGTAGTTCACCATATGGAGCCTGACCATTGTTCCCTTATTACACAGCTTATTTCCCTCTATCCTGAGTTAAAGATAGTAGGCAACAAAAAGACAGCGGGGCTTATATCTCAGTTCTACCACGTGGATATGACTGAGCACTTTATCTTTGTGAACGAAGGTGACACTATATCCACAGGAAAGCACAACCTTAAGTTCCTTATGGCACCTATGGTTCACTGGCCTGAGGTTATGCTTACCTATGATGAGACTGACAAGGTACTCTTCTCCGCAGATGCCTTCGGCTCCTTTGGGGCACTTGACGGTAGGATATTTAATGATGAGCTTGACTATAGGAATAGCTTCATTGATGAGGCAAGAAGATACTATGCCAATATAGTAGGAAAATACGGAGCACAGGTGCAGGCTGTATTTAAGAAGCTCCCTGCTGAGATAGCTTATATCTGTCCTCTCCATGGTCCTGTATGGAGAAAAGACATACCTTTTTTCCTTGAGAAATATCAGGCTTGGAGTACCTATACTCCTGAGGAAAACGGAGTATTCATAGCATACGCGTCTATGTATGGCAATACAGAGCTTGCCGCACACCTGCTTTCTACAAAGCTTGCAGAGCGTGGAATAACAAACATGAAGGTGGTTGATGTTTCTGCACATCACTACTCCTCCCATATCAGCGATATATTTAAGTACAGTGTGGTTGTATTTGCATCCGCATCCTACAATATGTCAGTTCATCCTAAGATGAATGAGCTGCTTACAGAGATGAGGGAACTCACTGTAAGGAACAGGGCATATGCCGTGATAGAGAACGGTTCGTGGGCACCTAGTGCCGGCAAGACCATCAAGGCTACCGTAGATGGCTTAAAGGATATGAGACAGATAGGAGAGACACTTACCATCAAGTCAGCCATAATGGAAGAACAAGAAGAAAAGCTTGATGAGCTGGCAAGACTTATAGCTGAGGAAGTAGAAGACTAAAAGTAAAAGGCTAAAAAATATATATCGGAAGAAAGACATTATAAATTAGTGTCTTTCTTTCTTTTTTTGACAAAAAATCTTAAAAATACATAAAATCGTAAATAAGCTACAAAAATAAACGAAAATCTACATATTTTTCTACTTGCAAAATATATAAATTGTTGATATAAATATCTAAAGACAGAATATTGTTTTTATCGAAATATCCATTTCATCTATTATGAGAGGAGGAAGGTGTGTCGATATAATATGTGAGTACAACAGTATTATGTTTTAGAGAAACTAAAGGAGGATGACGATTCGCCTTACAACAATCAACTAAAAATGGCTCAAAAGGAGTTGGAGCCTAAGAAGAAGGAGAAAAATATGTGGAAAAAACATGGTTCTGCTATACTTGCACTGGTGCTTACGGCAGCGCTTTTCCTTACAGGGGTAAAGCTTCCAGGCAATGTATTCGCGGCAGGAAGTGACAAGACTAGTCTGGTAAAGGATATGCCAACTACGTCTATCGAGTTTAAGCAGGGGAAAAACGGTGGTAACAACTACGAAGATGTTATCACGGATTCATCTCTAATTGACTTATCAAGAAACATCCTGGTGAATATCGGCTTTACAGCCGTATTTGAGGGTGAGGAAGACTCAGAAAACCGTATAAAGAAAAATGATTTTGTTGAGTTTGACCTGGGAGACAACATAAAGCTTGCAGCAGGTACCAATAAAACAGTTGTGCCTGTAATAGATAATGACAGCAAACTAAAGGTCTGTGATGCAATCTTTACAAAGAATGCAGCTGGAAGGCTTATAGCAAGATTTGACTTTTCAGACACAGATGACAAGGTATTTAAGCAAAAAGATGCTAGAATTGGAGCATCTATGGAGCTTAAAGCAGATGCAAGTAAAATCAACTTTGAAAAAAATGTACTAAAAATAACCCTATTAGGTAAAGAATATGAAATAGGTAAGATAGACAGTGCTGTCAGAGTCAAAAAAGAAGGTGTTTTTGATCCGAAGAACAGCAAAGTTGACTGGACTATAAAGTTTGAAAGATATATCAAGGACACAAATCCTGTTAAGTATATAAGTCTTGAGGGATTCAGCCTTGTGGAAGGACCTACCATCCATCCTGCTCTCGGCGGTGATTATATACCGGGCTCACTTAGGATAAATAACAAAAATGTGGGTGACTTCGAGGAGTATCTTGACAGCCACATCAATGAAAAGATGTTTAGGTATAAGTTACAGGCATCAGACTTAAATCCGGCTAACCCTGGAGTTGCAGTTGCGACTGTAAGTACTAGAGTAAATGCTGCAGGATTTTATAAGCCTGGTGATAAATTTGTTACCTATCAGAATACTGCAAGAGTAGTAAAGTTCCCTGAGAATTCGAATAGTTCATCAGGTGCGGCCTACGACACTGCAGCTGTTCAAGTGAAAAAGTTTGGTGAAAAAAGGGGAGATCTTGACAATACAGGAAAGAAGATTACCTGGAGAGTTACATTAAATGAGCCTGGCTATGACCTGGGCGACCTGGTAGTAGAAGACGAATTACAAAATGACAGAACAGGAAGACTTGCACAGACCTTCGTAAAGGCAACAATTAGAACCTGGGATACTGCCAGGAACAAGTGGAAAGGTGAGCCTGCTACAATTGTACCTACACAGTCAGGAAAGAAGTTAACCTTCAATATTCCTAATGTAAAAGAAAAGAGAGAGCTTGTAATAGAGAGCACCATCGAGCCTGATAACTACCTTGCAGTCTTTGATAATGATGCTTATGCCTGGTGGAACAATAACTCTAAAAACAAGGTAAAGCTACATGCTTACGTATACACAAGAGCTGTCGGTGACAAGCCTTATGGTACAATAAGAAAAGAAGCTGACTATCGTAATGTATCTCTTGAGCAGGCTAAGGGCATTAGCTCTAGAACAGGTCAGTTCGTAGGAAATGAGCCTGAGTGGGTAATAAATGTTGATAGGAACGCGGTTAGTTCACCTGGCACATATAACCTCTATGATGTATTTATATTTGATAACAATACTAATGTAAGCAGAGATGTTGTAAATGAAGGAAATGGCTACTCTGTAAGAAAGGTAGGAGAGAATTCAGTTACCTCCCTTGCAAACGGAACTAAACTTAAGGATATAATGCCTGATAAGGTAAAGCATCAGAGACTGTTAAATCTAGCCAAGCCTCTTACATCAGCTACAGAAGGTGTTACAAGCAATGTGTATGAGATTGTTAAGGATGGTAAGGTAGTAGGCCACGTACTTGAGACTAAGCTTGTAAATGATAAGGTAAACTTTGTAAAGTTCAAGTCAAGAATAACTGACCGAGAAGTAATTATGAGCGAAGCCACTAAGGTAGATAACTACGCTGTTCTTACCAAGGGAGCTCATCCTGTACTTTCTGACAAGGTCCAGTACAGATATTATGGAAAGATGCTCTTAAAGCAGACACTTTCAGCAGAGGCAGCTAATAAGTTATTGGCTGATTACAATGCTGAGGCAGTAAATGATGATGTAATCAACTCAGCAAATGAGCTTATCAACAACCAGGATACAGCTTTCGACAGAAAGACTAAGTCCATAGTATATAAAATCAGCGTAAATGCAGCTGAATTAAAGGACGTAGATGGAGATGTGGGCAAGTTCATATTAAGAGAAGTTGTGCCGGATGACAGATTTATGCTTGTTCCTATAGCCGAGGACAAGGACAATCCAGCCAATGATAAATACTTTGTTATGTACAAGGGAACACCGGCTGTTAAAGAGCCTGGTGAGACTGTAGGTGATGCAGGATCTAAGGTTGAAGAGGTAAATGCTTATGGCAAATACCTTACTGATGATGAACTTAAGGCTAAGGGCATTAGCTCTGAGTATATCACAAGAGGTTCAGAGAAGCTTGCTCTTCAGATTAACTTTGACAAGCTTGACGCTCCTTACGCTATATTTGTTAAGCTAAGACTCAAGGATGTAAACATCAATGAGAGATTCATGAGCAGAAACAATGCTTACCTTGGTCTTGAAGGTTATTCAACCTTCGGCACAAATCTAAGGCAGAACGATAAGGTATTTATGAGTCTTGCTTATGCAAACTATGATAACAGATACCTCTGGAAGAACTACGATGGCCAGCAGGACAAGGATAAAGTCTACTTAGATGAACAGGGCTTTATCAACTGGAATGTATATTACAGACCATATAGAGTGTACGAAGACAGTGACAACACCGAGGTATCGCTTGTAGACAAGCTTGGTGCAGGCGTTGTCCTTAGAAAAGAAAAGGGTAGTGATAAGCTCATCTTAGAGGGCGACAACTACAAGATAGCTAAGGGTACAATTGATGACAAGGGTAACTTTGTCGCAGAGAAAGAAATAACAGAAAACCTTGATAAGATATTCTCCTATGACATAAAGGAAGGTCAGCTTGTTGTTAAAATACCTGATAGAAACAGTACCTATAAGATATCTTATATTACAGATTTTGCAGACGATGCAAAGCGTGGAGACGGTCTTAGCAACTCAGTAGCTCTTTACGAAAACTCTGTTATTAAGGGAAGCCGTATCAGTGTTACACATACTGTTACTGCCAATGCATTTGCCCGTATAAGAAACAAGATATATCAGCGTCTGAACATAGTAAAGACTGACGCAGAGGGAGCAAGACTTTCCGGAGCTGAGTTTAGATTTAAGA
Organism: Catonella sp.; assembly: GCF_057250765.1. Lineage (NCBI taxonomy): Bacteria > Bacillati > Bacillota > Clostridia > Lachnospirales > Lachnospiraceae > Catonella > Catonella sp. Next base: position 54,830 of record NZ_DBHIEC010000007.1, on the reverse strand, counting down.
AGATTGCAAGCGGAAGCGCTGCTGAGGTAAATCTTGGAACATTTAAGACAGGAACTGATGGAGCTATCAAGATAGAAGACCTTTCAGCAGGAGATTATGAACTTGTTGAAACAAAGGCTCCGGAAGGGTATGTATTAAACAGTGAGCCATATAACATAAAAGTCGTTGAACTTGAAAGCGGCTTTAAGGTAGAGTTAGTCGGAGATTATGAAGGCAAGGCTACACTCTTGCAGAACGAGATTAAGGTAATCAACAAGAAGAAGGGAGAACTTCCTCCTGCAGTTATTACCCCAAGCGCAATTGTAACTCCAAGTGCGGTAGTTACCCCAAGTGCGGTTGTAACTCCAAGTGCGGTTGTAACTCCTGGTACGATAACAACTCCTGGTGCAGTATTGACACCAAGTGCAGTTGTAACTCCTGGTACGATAACAACTCCTGGTGCAGTATTAACCCCAAGTGCAGTTGTAACCCCGGGTGCAGTATTAACACCAAGTGCAGTAGTAACCCCTGGAGTGGTGACACCTCCTGCCCCTCAGAATCCAACACCTTCTGTTCCGGTCATTCCTACAACACCGGAAACACCTAATCCGGTACCTGTAATTCCGGTTACACCTAACCCAACACCTTTGGTACCTTCATATCCTATAAATGATACACCTGATCCAAATGAGCCAAACAGTCCTGATGAATTCGAGGTTATTGGTGAAGATGGAACTCCTCAGGGTAAGGTTATAAAGAAGACCAAGCCAAACGGAGAAAAAGAGTATGTATTTGAAAAGGATGGTACTCCTTTAGCAGGATTTAAGGCTAAGCAGAAGAAGGCTCTTCCTAGAACCGGTGGCGCTGCCACAGTTTGGTATTACGCAGCAGGCCTTGGCCTTGTACTTATGGCAGGCTTTACCTTTAGGAAGCGTAAAGAGGAAGAAATCTAAAATAAAGTACGGTTTATAAAGATAAACACAAGATAAGCCCGCCCTCCACCTAAGCAGGTGACAGGGTGGGCCTTTGTTTTGATTGTACCAACTATTTTTATGATTGTAAAAATGCCATAAAAGCGGTAAAATAGAAAGATAATATAAAAAATTATTGAAAGGACTTGTGACATAGATATGAGACATGGATTTGTAAAGGTTGCCGCAGTTACTCCTGATATAAGGGTTGCAGACTGTAATTTTAACGGAGAGAGCATAATTAAAGAAATGAAATACTGTGCAGAGATGGGAGCAAAGATAGCGGTCTTCCCAGAGCTTACGATTACAGGTTATACCTGTGGCGAGCTTTTTCTTCAGGAGAGGCTCTTAAGTGCGGCCCTTGATACCCTTAAGGAGATAATTAAGGCAAGCGCAGGTCTCGATATGCTTACTTTTGTGGGACTGCCATTTGAAACTGACGGGAAGCTTTACAATGTTGCTGCTGTATTTAAGGACGGAGAACTCCTAGGTCTGGTGCCAAAGAGATTCATCCCTAACTATTCAGAGCTATATGAGGCAAGGCATTTTGCCCCTTGCGTAGGTGAGAACAGGCTCTTAGACTGGGAAGAAAACAGCTCAGGCTATACATACTTTGGCAATAAGCTGATATTTGAAAATAAAGATATAAAGAACCTAAAAGTAGCTGCTGAAATCTGTGAGGACTTGTGGGTAGTCATTCCTCCAAGCAACCATCACGCTATGGCAGGTGCAACCATTATAGCTAACCTCTCAGCAAGCCCTGAGATTATGGGTAAGCAGGAGTATAGAAGGAACCTCGTTCAGGGACAGTCAGCAAGGCTTAATGCAGGCTATATCTATGCTACAACGGGAGAAGGTGAGTCTACCACAGACCTTGTATTTGGCGGACATAACCTGATATGTGAAGATGGCATCATCCTTGCGGAAAAGCCAAGATTTAAGAATGGCACCATCATTACAGAGATAGACATAAATAAGCTTGCCTACGAGAGAAGAAAGATGAATACCTGTGAAATAATGGGCTGGGAGAGCTATGACTTTATAGACTTCTCTTACGAAAATGTATATACTACAGAGAAAAACAGTGAAGGTAAGTCTGAGAAAAAGCTCATAGAGACACCTCTTCTTAGAACCTTTCCAAAGTCTCCCTTCATACCTGAGTGTAAGGAAGAAAGAGACAGCAGTTCAGAGGATGTTATTACCATTCAGGCACTTGGGCTTAAGAAGAGAATGGCTCATACAGGCTGTAAATACGCTATAGTTGGCCTCTCCGGAGGACTTGACTCGACCCTTGCTGCCATCGTTATATGTAGGACTATGGACATGTTAGGTATTAGCAGGGAAAATGTGATAGCAGTAACCATGCCTTGCTTTGGAACTACAGGAAGGACCTACCACAATGCCATAAAGCTTGCAAAGGAACTTGGCATCACACTTCGTGAAATAAACATCAAAGAGTCTGTGCTTTCCCACTTAAAGGATATAGGCCACGATGTAAATGACCACAATGTAACATTTGAAAATGCACAGGCTCGTGAGCGTACACAGGTACTTATGGACCTGGCCAATGAGTACGGAGGCCTCGTTATAGGAACAGGAGATATGAGTGAGCTGGCACTTGGCTTTGCTACCTACAATGGGGACCATATGTCTATGTACGGTGTAAATGCATCCATTCCAAAGACGCTTGTAAGGCAGTTAGTAAGACATGCTGCTGAACTTGCTCTTGAAGACGGAAAGAAGGAACTGTCAGATGTACTTACCGACATAGTTGAGACACCGGTAAGCCCTGAGCTTCTTCCAACCAATGATGACGGTGAGACCGAGCAGAAGACAGAGGCTATAGTGGGTCCTTATGAATTAAATGACTTCTTCCTCTACAACATGGTAAGATGGGGAATGGAGCCTGACAAGCTATATAGAATAGCCTGTCTTACATTTGCAGATGAGTATACAAAAGAAGAGATAGAGAAGTGGCTAAAGAGCTTTTACCGCAGATTCTTCGCTCAGCAGTACAAGAGGTCCTGTCTTCCTGACGGACCAAAGGTAGGCTCGGTAACACTGTCTCCTAGAGGGGACTTCAGGATGCCTTCGGATGCTGTAGGAGATTTGTGGCTAAAATAAGCACTATAAGGAGGGGATATGGTACTTGGAATATATGGATACGGCGGACACGGGCTCGAGGTAGAAGAGCTTGCAATGGTGATTAACGAAAAGGAGAACAGGTGGGAAAAGATCATATTTATTGATGATGCTACCGAAAAGACAGACGGAGAGAGGATTATCACCTTTACTGAGGCAAAAAGCAGATACAGTGCATCAGAGATTGAGTTTATGACCGGCATAGGGGAGCCTGTAGTGAGAGATAAGATATACAAGAAGGTAAAAGAGGCAGGCTATAGCTTTGCTACCCTCATCCACCCATCGGCGGTCATTGCAGGCAGTGCAAGGCTTGAAGAAGGGGTGATGATAGGATCTAATGCCTTTATCTCGGTAAAGACTCATTTGCAGGAAAATGTACTCATACAGCCCCTTGCGGCGATTGACCACGAGTGCAGTGTCGGAAGGAACTCAGTTGTGTCCAGCTTCGTGGCTATGGGCGGTGGCTCAAGCCTTGGGGAGAATTCCTTCATCGGGCTAAATGCTTCCGTGAAGCAGGGAGTAGGCATTGGTGACGGCTCTGTGGTTGGCATGGGCTCTGTGGTTATAAAGGATGTAGATGACAGAGTAATGGTAGTGGGCAATCCTGCAAGGAAGATAAAGATGGGCGATGTAAGGGCATTTTACGACATTAGAAAAGGTAAATAACATGCAGATATTGTTTCTAACACTTATGAAAATATACTCTCCCTCAGATGAGGGGATATATATGGATCTTATGAAATGCTTTGCGGAAAAAGGGCATAAAGTATCTATAATATCGCCGCTTGAGAAAAAGGAGGCGGGAGAGGAAGAGGTTATAAGTGCCCCGAACATAACCCTTGTAAGGTGCAGAACAGGAAACCTCTTTGGAGTGGGTATGCTTGAAAAGGGGATATCCCAGATGAGGCTTGCCTCGCAGTACTTAAAGGCTGTCTATAAGTATTTTCCGGGGACAAAGTTTGACCTTATATTATACTCGACTCCTCCTATCAGCCTGGCTGCTGTGGTAGAGAGGGTAAAAAGGAGTACCGGAGCAGCGACCTATCTTTTGCTAAAGGATATCTTTCCACAGAATGCTGTGGATATAGGTATATTAAAGCCATTTATGGCGAAAGCACTATTTAGAAGCAAAGAAAAAAAACTCTATGAGATATCTGACTATATAGGCTGTATGTCTCCTGCCAATGTAGACTATCTGCTTAAGAATAATGAAATCGACAGTAACAAGGTGGAAGTCTGCCCTAATTCTATAAAGGTTGAGGCGGATATCAGTGTAGCATTAAGTGCTGATGGTATAGCTAAAACAAGGGAAGCTGATAGAGAAGAGCTGTTTGCTAAATACGGTATCCCGGTAGACAAAACCATATTTCTCTACGGAGGCAACCTTGGCAAGCCTCAGGATATACCTTTCATCATAGAGTGCATAAAGAAGGCTTCCACAGTGGAGGAAGCTTACTTTGTAGTCTGCGGTGACGGGACCGAATACGGAAAGCTTCTGGCATTTGTAAGTGAGTATAAGCCAAACAATCTCACCCTGATTAAATTCCTGCCTAAGGCTGATTATGACAGGCTTGTAAGAGTCTCTGATGTCGGGATGATATTTCTTGACCACAGGTTTACCATACCAAACTTCCCGTCAAGGCTCTTATCCTACCTTAAAGAAGGTATCCCTGTTCTTGCCTGTACGGATGAAAATACAGATATCGGGAGGATTGCTGTGGATAATGACTTCGGGCTTAGCTCTATAAGTGATAACGTGGAAGACTTTATCTCAAATGTAAGTAAGCTTACAGATAAAGAGCTAAGACTACGCATGGGAGAGAACGGATATAGATATTTACTTGAGAATTATGCGGTGGAGAGAAGTTACGAGATAATTATGAGGCATTTTAAACTCCATAAATATAAAAAGCACATTTGTTGATATTACCCATTAAGTATGTTAATATTGATACCGGAGAGTATCAGGAACGAGATGAAAAAACTCCCTAAGTATAAACCGATAACTCGGAATAATACGAAGGGAGGTGGTGCTAATGACTGCTTATGAAATCATAACGATTTTCATAGGGATAATAGCTTTGCTAATATCCTTTGGCGGTTTGTTAATCGCCATTCTTACTTATCTTGGCAAGAGAAAGTAAGAGTTTGTACCTCGTTGCACGTACGAGATAAGTAGTATCATTTTTGATTCTACAAAATCTTAGGGAGCATTCATTTTGCAATGGATACTCTCTTCTCCGTAATTGTAGCATACATATAGATAAAATTCAAGTTATATAAATACGTTGGTTCCGGTTCTCTCTGACTTTCTTCTGCTAAGCCTCTCATGGCTTCGGTAGTACTGCTCTTTATCGTAATACATATTCGTATCAAGCCTCTTTACAAATTCATCAAAGCTCTCAGAAGCAGGATCATACAATCCCAAACCAAAAGAAAGAGACAGCTGATACTTTCTGCCCGGCTGTGAATTAAGCTTACTAAGCTCTTTGCTGATCTTGTCTTTTATCTGCAATAAAATCTCATTTTCAGCCTTTTCCACAAAGATAAGAAATTCGTCTCCTGCGTATCTGATAGCAACTCCCTGCTCGCTTGTAGCCTCAGAAAGGATATTTGCAACTTCTTTTAGGGCAATATCTCCTGTGTCGTGGCCAAAGTTGTCATTTATTGACTTAAAACGGTTGATATCCAGCATCATACCGCCGTGCATTGATTCATAAAGCCTGCTGCTAAAGAGATAGGCTCTGTTTAACAGCCCTGTAAGACTGTCGATAAAGGCGCTTTCCTTTTGTATGCTCATGAATGCACTGGAGAGTCCTATAGCTGCTCCCACCCAGCCCGTAGCAAGACCATAGAAAAGAATCTGTGCAATAAAGCCTATAAGTACAGGAAACAAAAATACCAAAATCGGAAAGAATCTTACATGCTTTTTATTCTTAAAAGTAGTGTGTATGTATGCACTGTAAAGGATGTAACAAAATGATACCAGTACATATGCATAGGATATAGAAGTTCTCTTGTATATATTATTTTCGTCTATAGTAAATACTATAGGATAAATCATATTGATAAGGGCGCTAAGGAAAAGGATAATGGCAGGTATGGAGATAACTGTCGACCATTTCCTTGTCTTAGAGGTGTTGCCGTATAGGTGGAAGATTACAAAGATATCCCAAAGCAGACAAAGTGATATGGTGGCCATATAAGTAACAGTATTACCAATCATATTTGCTAACCTGCAAAGTGCACCGGGTTGTCCATCAGCAGTGAAAACTACGATATCAAAAAAGCAGGAAACACCAACTATCATAAGCATGTATCTAAGCATGTTGTAATCAACCTTATCACTCTTTAGTATAGACTGATTGCAGGACATGATGGATATAACCAACGCTATACCTACTGCACTTGCGACATATATATGTGTGAGCCCCATATTTGTACCTCATAAATTTCTGTTAAACTAAGCAGGTGTCAAAAGTATTTGAAACTTATATCATATTAAACTAAAAGTTCATTATCAAAAGCAGTTGCTGTATTTTGTATACACTAAGTTTAATTATTACACATTTTTTTTCTAACTTCAATAGGGAAAGTGCATGAAATCAAGATTCTGCAATATATAAAGAGTTAATTTGATTGAAAATGTCAGCCCACTATGTTAAAATATTTTTGTGGAGAGTATCTGCGACAAAAAGGAAACTCCCTAAGTACAAACCGAGCAATCGGAATCATACGAAGGGAGGTGGTGCTGATGACTGCTTATGAAATCATCATGATCTTCATAGGGATATTAGGTCTGCTAATATCCTTCGGCGGTTTTCTTATCGCCATTTTTACTTTTCTCGATAAGAGAAAGTAGATTACCTGCTTGCCGCAAACAAGCGAAGTAGTCTGTTAAAAGATTTACCAAGCTTAGGGAGTACCATATACGTGGATACTCTCTTCTCCATAACTATAGCATATTATGATACAGGTGTCAAAGGGATAATACTCTGTTGGGTTACTTTTAGGAGAATACATTGTCTTTTGACACTTACAGCGTATCAAGCAATAATTTTAAATATATTAGCTTACAGAAAGGCAATTATCATGGGTATATTTACAGGAAAAACCCTGCTTATTACAGGTGGAACCGGTTCGTTCGGACATGCAGTTATGGACAGGTTTCTTTCTACAGATATCGGTGAAATAAGGATATTTTCAAGGGATGAGAAGAAACAGGATGATATGAGGCACGAGTATCAGGCGAAGATGCCTGAGGTGGCTGAGAAGATTAAGTTCTACATAGGAGATGTGAGGGATATAAACTCCGTTAAAAATGCTATGAACGGAGTTGACTACATCTTCCACGCCGCAGCACTTAAGCAGGTACCTTCCTGTGAGTTTTTCCCTATAGAGGCGGTAAAGACCAACGTGCTTGGTACTGAAAATGTGTTAAATGCGGCCATAGAAGCAGGAGTAAAGAGCATAATCTGCCTTTCCACAGACAAGGCTGCCTATCCAGTAAACGCCATGGGAACCAGTAAGGCTATGATGGAAAAGGTAATAGTAGCGAAGTCACGTACCGTAGACCAGTCAAAGACCAAGATATGCTGTACGAGATACGGCAATGTTATGTGCTCTCGTGGCTCAGTTATTCCGCTTTGGATAGACCAGATAAGGGCAGGAAACCCTATTACAGTCACAGAGCCTACTATGACAAGATTTATAATGTCGCTTGAAGAAGCGGTCGATCTCGTTCTCTTTGCATTTGAACATGGGGAAACAGGAGATATCCTGGTACAGAAGGCGCCTGCCTGCACTATAAAGGTTCAGGCTGAGGCAGTTTGCGACTTGTTTGGCGGGGATAAGGGCGCTATCAGACAGATAGGTATAAGACATGGTGAAAAGATGTATGAAACCCTGCTTACCAATGAGGAGTGCGAAAGAGCTATCGACCTTGGCAAGTTCTACAGAGTACCTTGTGACAGCAGAAACCTAAACTATGACAAATATTTCACACAGGGAAATATTGAAAGAGCTAAGCTAACAGAGTTTAACTCAAACAATACTGAGCTTCTTGATGTGGAGGAAGTAAAGACGAAGCTTATGGAGCTTAGCTATATTAGGGAAGAGCTTGAAAAGTAAACACGGTTTTTAGGGAAATGTGTTAAGCGTAATATATTGTAAGGCTTAGAGTAACCAAGCTGTAGCAGCCAAGTGTCAAAGGATGTCAGATGCTTTTGATGTTTGGATTATGAAAATAGCATTGGAAGAGAGAAAAATGTCTGAATGAGGCAAGAACAGGATTGGATAACGATATGAATATACTTGTTACCGGTGCAAAAGGATTTGTAGGAAAGAATCTTGTGGAGAATCTCAAATGTGTAAGAGATGGGAAAAATACCACAAGACCTGAACTTAAGATAGATGAAATATATGAATATGATGTAGAATCAGATACAGAACAGCTCTTTTACTATTGTGAGAGGGCTGACTTTGTATTTAATCTGGCAGGAGTGAACCGCCCTAAGGATGATGGGGAGTTTATGAAGGGAAATTTCGGCTTTGCTTCAGAACTTTTAGAAACACTTAAAAAATGTAAGAATACCTGCCCTGTAATGCTATCTTCTTCAGTGCAGGCAACGCTTGCAGGGAGATTTCAGACTTCAGAATACGGAAAGTCTAAGCTTGCAGGTGAGGAGCTTTTCTTTGATTACAGTAAGGAGACAGGAGCGAAGGTGCTGGTATATAGGTTTCCTAACCTCTTTGGTAAGTGGTGCAGACCCAATTATAACTCAGCTGTTGCAACATTTTGTTATAATACAGCCAACGACCTGCCGCTTACGATAAATGACAGAAATACTGTGCTCGAGCTCTTGTACATAGATGACCTTGTAGAAGGCCTTTTGGATGCACTTGAAGGTAAAGCACAATACTGTGAATATGAGGGAGTAGAGGCCAAAGGAGAGGAAGATGGCAGATATGCCTACATTCCTGTTACTCATAAGGTGACTCTTGGGGAAATAGCTGAAACTCTAGAGAAATTTAAGAATCAGCCTGAGAGCCTTATTATACCTGAGATACCGGCTGGAAGCTTTGCTAAGAAGCTCTATTCCACATATTTATCATATTTACCAAAAGAAAAGGTAAGCTTTCCGCTTAAGATGAATGTGGACAACAGAGGGAGCTTCACAGAACTTCTTAAAACCACCTCCTGCGGGCAGTTCTCGGTAAATATAAGCAAGCCCGGTATCACAAAGGGAGAACACTGGCACAATACTAAGTGGGAATTCTTCATTGTGGTTAGCGGAAGGGCTCTTATACAGGAGAGAAAGATAGGAACGGATGAGGTTTTGGAGTTTTATGTAAGCGGCGAGAAGATTGAGGCAGTACATATGCTGCCGGGCTATACACATAACATCATCAATCTCTCAGATACAGAGGATTTGATTACGCTTATGTGGGCAAATGAAAGCTTTGATAAGAATAGACCTGACACCTTTTTTGAGAAGGTGGAAGTGGATAATTAAGATTGATTAAGTAATAACAAATGATGGGTTAATGAAAAAATCAGCGAACTAAAGCTAATTAGTAAGTGGAAAACGAAGAATTGATAGTATAAAAGCTATGAGTATTGATAAAAATAAGTGTTTGAAATAATGAGGTATGAAGATGAAGACAGATTACACGGATGTGAGTTTTGTAAATAACGGTAAATTGAAGTTACTTATAATAGTTGGCACAAGACCTGAGATAATAAGGCTTTCAGAGGTTATAAAGAAGTGCAGGCTGTATTTTGACTGTATCTTAGCCCATACAGGCCAGAACTATGATTATAACTTAAATGGTATCTTTTTTAGGGACTTAAAGCTTAAAGATGCTGAAGTATATATGGATGCGGTAGGAGCTGACCTTGGCGAGACAGTTGGCAATATCATTGCTGCTTCATACAAGCTGATGGTAAGCCTTAAGCCTGATGCCCTTCTTATACTCGGTGATACCAACAGCTGTCTCTCTGCTATATCAGCAAAGAGGCTTCACATACCTATATTTCATATGGAAGCGGGCAACAGATGTAAGGATGAATGTCTGCCTGAGGAGACAAACCGCAGGATAGTGGATATAATATCAGATGTGAATATGGCTTACTCTGAGCATGCGAGAAGGTATCTTGCGGAATGCGGTCTTCCAAAGGAGAGAACCTATGTGACGGGCTCCCCTATGGCTGAGGTGCTAAGAGCCAATCTTGCCGAAATTAAGGCAAGTGATGTACTTACAAGGCTAAGTCTAAAAGAGGGCAAATACATCCTTTTATCTGCTCACAGAGAGGAAAACATCGACACTGAGGAGAATTTTACCTCCCTTTTTACAGCGGTAAATAAGCTGGCAGAAAAATACGATATGCCGGTGCTTTACTCCTGCCACCCAAGGAGCAGGAAACGCCTTGAAGAATCAGGCTTTAAGCTTGACAGCAGAGTTATAAGACAGGAGCCTTTAGGCTTTCACGACTACAATAAGCTTCAGATGTCTGCATTTTTGGTAGTATCGGACAGTGGCACCCTCCCTGAAGAGAGCTCTTTCTACATAAGCGAGGGCAGTCCATTCCCGGCAGTCTGCATAAGAACCTCTACCGAAAGACCTGAAGCCCTTGACAAAGGAGACTTCATCCTTGCAGGTATAGATGAAAAGAGCCTCTTGCAGGCAGCAGACACAGCTGTAAACCTGAAGCTAAATGGAGACTACGGCCTTCCTACACCTGACTATATGGATGAGAATGTAAGCAATAAGGTGGTAAGGATAATCCAGGGGTATACCGGGGTTGTGAATAAGATGGTGTGGAGGAAATAAAAATACAAAATGTATTTAATTTGCTCTCAAAACATGTTATAATCTCCTTATAGGAGGAGTAAGTTATGAAGCATATATATTTAGTTAATTATAGAGTAAAAGGGATTAAGACGTTAGAAGAAGAGGTATCGCTTTCCTTTTACAAAAAGACCATAACAATGCCTTTAGATACTAAAGAATATAATATTAAAGGCATATATGGAATCAATGGTTCAGGCAAGTCAGGCATAGTAGCTTCCGTAGATATACTCAGAAATCTTCTGCTTGATGATGGCTATCTTAATAACCCTATGGTTCAGAAGAACTTGGATGCGATTATCAATAAGAAATCGAAGGAGCTTTTTATAGGTGCAGATTTTCTGGCTGAATATAAAGAAAAGACCTATCTTTATAGGTATGAGATATTACTTAAAAAGACCGTTACTGATAAGTATGCCATTAGTTCAGAAAAACTATCATATAGACTTGCGACTTCTAAAAAGGATGACTTTAATAGTCTAATAGAAGTTAAAAATGGAATAATTACTTACATTGATATAAAAAATGATGAAGAGTTAAAGAATACTTTTATTCAGAATACTTTGAATCTGCTATCAATGGCTACTATGTCATCTATGTTCTTAGATAAATTATTTATAAAAGAGGCACTTTATATAAGGGAAATATATAACCATATGGCTATTGATGGCTTGTGGAAACTCATGAATTTTGGATTAAGCATAAACATATATATGGATCAGTCTGACAACCACATAGATTACCTTCTTAAAAATATGCTAATGTATACTATGGAATCAGATAAAGATGATACATATATTGATTCTTTGCGTAAAGGAGCTTTAAGGTTGAATCGTTCTTCGATTGATGTAATATCGGGCGGTACTGATTTGATTGCAAAGTCAATATATACACGCTATGAAAAGAAAGTAAAAAGACTAAAAGAGTTTATAAAAATCTTCAAATCTGATTTGACGGATATAACAATTGACAGAAAAGAAGATGGAGACAATTATGTCTGCAATTTGAATATGGTTTATGGAGATTATGTAGTCCATACGGAATTTGAGAGTACCGGAGTAAAGAAACTGATAAGACTATTTGACTTTTTGCAGAATATGGTACAAGGTGGGATTGTATTTATAGATGAATTTGACTCAAACCTGCATGATGTGTACTTATGTGCCTTACTGGAATATCTTATGGAGTATGGCGAAGGACAGCTTTGTTTTACGACACATAATGTCGGACCGATGGATGTACTAAAGAGAAATAAAAAGTCAATAGACTTTTTGTCTATAGACCATAAGATTTATCCTTGGACAACCAATGGCAACTACTCGCCTTCAAAATTATACAGAAATGGTATGATTGAGGGCTCACCGTTTAATGTGGATTCCATTGATTTTATAGAAATTTTGCAAAGCTAACAACTATGAATATGTGTGGTTTTGTAAGGACATTGAGAGAGTTTACCTGGGTAAAAAGGTAGAAGATGGGCATAAGAATAGTGAAGCAACAAGATTTAAGGCAAATAAGCTGATTGATGGAGTGAGTCAGAGTAGATTGAATGGTAAATCCATTAGCCACAATATGAGCAATATATTAAGTGTGCTTGATGAATGTAAGCCACATTTGGCGAGAAAAGAAAAATAACAACAAAAGTATATAATCAATCAAACTTTTGCTGTGTCTAAAGTTATGGAGATATACGTAAAATCAGCTGTTATAAAAGGAGTAGCTATGAAGGTTCTTATGATTAACTCGGTTTGTGGGATAAAAAGTACAGGTAGAATAGAACTAGAATGAAGGAGGTATGCGGATGTCAGAGAGAAGATTGAATAACAGCATATTTCTAATGTATCTTGTGTCAACAAATTATATGAAGGCTCATAAGATAACAAAGGGAGATTTTGAACAGTTGGACAGGAAGTTTGAAATACTGAATTATATTGCGGAATGCCCAGACATTTTCGATAGCCTTACAGAAGAAGAAATGGTGGAGGAGATTGATAACTATGTTGCAAGCTGAATGTGAATGCATCCTTTATCATGGAACTGTCTCTGCAATAAAGCAAGTTGACGTGACGAAGGGAAGAGGACGGAAAGATTTTGGGAAAGGCTTCTATATAGCGATATCTAAAAAACAGGCTATAGGCATGATGCATAAGAAATACAAAGAAATACTACGTCGTAACAGGAATAAGAGTACTACTGATGTTAAAGAGTATTTGTATGAAATTGAGTTGGATAAGGAGTATTTAGAGAGTCTTAATGTTAAACAATTTTATACACCTAATCTAGAATGGTTGGATTTTATTCTTCGTTGTAGAGAACATGGTGGTACACCACATGACTATGATTTGGTAATAGGACCAACTGCGGATGATGATACAATGATTTGCTTAAGAGCATATTGGGATGGACTTTATGGAAAAGTTGGGACACATGAAGCCAAAAACATACTGTTAAATAATTTAGAACCGGAAAACTTAGGAGTTCAGTATTTTATTGGCAAGCAAGAAGTGGCTGATAGATTGATAAAATCTATGAAAGAAATAGATTGGAGATGATTTAATGTCTGAGAATAAAATTGAAACAATTAAAGGCCTATGCGTGGTAAATATAACTAAATTTATCATGACTAAATTAGGGCTCAGTGCGGATGAAGCTTATGCTAAATTTATGCAAATGGAAATGTTTGACCTGTTAATGGATACAGATTCCGGTATGTATTTGGAACAGAACGAATTCCTTATTGCATGCTGCGAAAAAGAAATAGAATATGGTGCGGAAGAACTATATAAGTTCTTGGAAGTTGCTTAGGATGAACCTCTTGCAGGCAGCAGACACAGCAGTAAACCTGAAGCTAAACGGAGACTACGGTCTCCCTACACCGGACTATATGGATGAGAATGTAAGCGATAAGGTGGTAAGGATAATCCAGGGGTATACAGGGGTTGTGAATAAGATAGTGTGGAGGAAATAGGGTGAATAAGCCTGTAACTAAATTTTCATTTGAGAATAACATTTTTGACATAATAAGATATTATGCTATGCTGCAAGTAATGATAAATCACATGGCAGAGCATTTTAAGCTTCAGCTTCCTGCAGTATTACAAGCTTTAATTAAATTTCAGGGAGTTGTAATCCTCTTTGCTTTAAGTGGCTATCTAACTGCTGCTTCACTTGATAGAGATAGTATGAATGGAGACATAGACAAGCCAAAGTTTCTTAAAAAGAGATTTTTTAGAATATTTCCAGAATACTGGCTCTGTGTGCTTATAAATACTGTTGTGATTTTCGTGCTATATAGTCCGAAGCCTAACCTAAAGGAAGGATTGATATATGTTATTACTCAGTTTGGTTGTCTAAACTTCTACACCGGTGAGTGGCTGAGAGGATATGGTGTAGGTGCGCCTAATGGAAGCCTATGGACTATACTTGTAGAACTGGAGTTTTATGTTATAATATTACTTATATGGAAATGGCTTAAAAATAAAGGAATTATTACTTGGAGCATTCTTATTGCCTGCTTTGCCGGTCTGAATTATCTGACTGCTGTGGCTGGCGATGGTGAAATGATTGCCATAAAGTTACTGAACTGCAGCATAATCCCATACTTATATATGTTTATGATTGGCTGTTTCTTTTACAGATTTAGAGAGAAGATTTTTAATTGCGATAGTAGATTGATTGCAATAGCCGGCTTATTCTTTGTAGCGATGTACTTTGTGGGGGATGGGTTGATATCTGGTTCATACCTTCCACTGCTAAGCGGGATCGCCCTTGCAGCTATGACTATTATATTTGGATATTTATTTAAGATAAAGTTTCGAGCCAAGATTGATATAACCTATGGAACATACTTGTATCACATGGTTGTAGTAAATGCTATAATTGCGCTTGGTGTAGAGATAAACTATGTGGTTATGGGGATTGGAATAGTTGTAAGTTTGTTGCTGGGGATTATGTCTTCTAGGTTTAATAAAACTATGCCATATATTATAAAAAGAGCATAAACCTTGGATGAGGTGATGAGAGGATAGAGTTTAAACATAAATACTATTAAACAATGTGTTAGGAGATTAAAAATGCGTAAACTATACCTGAAATTTACTGGAATATTATTGTTTTTTGTTTCGTATTTTTTAGTGTTTATAGCTTTTGACACAAATGATTTTTCAAGAATAAGAGCTGATTATCTGCATAATATCACTGATACAAAAGTTGTTTCGTATAATGGTGATAAGATGTTTCTTAATAGTCCTTATCCATTGATGAAGTATATAAATGATATTGATAAAAACAATGAGTATAGTATAATTCTTGGGGATTCAAAGTTTGCATTTTTAGATGTGATAAGGCTATCTTCAATTTCAGGAGAAAAATATCTCAATATTTCGTACGGTGGTGCAGCCCTTGAAGAGAGTATACTTGAATTTTGGTATACAGTGAAAAGGTTAAAGCTAAAAAAAGTAATTTTTGAATTGGATTTTCATGCACTCAATAACAACTGGCGAATGGATAGAATTAGTAAATATTTTGACATGTCTTATCTTGATATGATTAAGGCCTATTATTTTGATTACTACAACAATAAAACTATGTTGGAAGAAGCGTATAAAAAAATTAGGGGGATAACTAATGAGGAGAATACGAGTAAGGCTGAATTAGTAAAAAAAGGAATAGAGGATAAGATTAAGGTGTTAAAAACCTATACAATAAATGAGGAAGCGGTAGAGAATTTAAAAGAAATATCTAAATACTGTAAAGAGAATGATATCAAATTGATATTTTTTTCGCCACCGTTATATCACAAAATAAGTGACCTTGTCGAAGAAAAGAAAGATTTGGTGGAAGAATTACACGAGATTAAGAGCGAATTATCGAAAGATTCAGTAGTATACGATATGCAAGATAAGTCAGAATTATCATATATGGAATCGGATTGGCTAGACTCATCACATTTTACGGGAGGCATAATGAGGCAGGTTGAGGACAATCTTGCGGGGATTAGCCATAAATATATGAAAATCTGGGAGAATGGTCAATATGACAAATCTAAATAATATAGAAAATGAACATAAGCAAATAAAGATCTGCTTCGTTGCCCCATTACCGCCTCCATATGGTGGGATTGCGAATTGGACAAGAGTATTTACAGAGTATTTATCAAAGAATAATTTGGCAGACATTTCTCTTGTCAATACTGCGCCTAAGGGAAGGGTGACGGAAGGAAGAGGAATCCTTAAAAGAGTATTTGTAAGTGGATTTGCTATGTTTGGGATAGTCTCTGAAATAAGGGATAAAATAAAAACTGATAAAATGGACTGTGTCCATATAGCGACAAGTGGTTCATTAGCGGCTATTAGGGATCTTATGGTGGCAAACCTGCTTAGAAAGAAAAATATACCCTTTATTTATCACATACATTTTGGCAGGATCCCCGAAATCATAAGGGAAAATACAATTGAATGGAGACTAATTAAAGAAGTAATTACATTATCAGCTAGAACTATTGCTATTGACAAAAAAACCAGAGATGAATTAAGTGCTTGCTTTGGTGATAAGATAGAATATATTCCAAATCCGATTGATTTAAAGTCGTTGCCTATTCCCAGTGAATCAACTGAGAAGTCGGTTATGTATCTGGGTTGGGTAATTAAGCAAAAAGGTATAGAGGAACTTGTATCCTCTTGGGAAAGTATTCAAATTGTGACTAAGGGCTGGAGATTGCAAATTGTTGGACCTTACAAGCAAGAATATATAGATGAGTTAAGAGAAAAGTATAGTTTTGAAAACATTGAGTTTACTGGAGAAAAATCTCACAAAGAGGCTATGGAACTGCTTAACAGGGCATCAGTATTTGTCCTGCCAAGCTATACAGAAGGATGCCCATATGTTATAATGGAAGCCATGGCTCTTAAGAAGATAATTATTGGAACCAGAGTTGGAAACATACCTGAGATGCTAGGTGATAATTGCGGTATTTTGATTGATGTACAAAATGTAGAAGAACTAAAAAAGCATCTTAAAGAGGTAATTACTCAGGCTTATCGATATGACAATCTGAGAGAAGCTGCTTATGAAAAAGCAAAAAGTGAATACGATATGAGCAGGATTTCAGCGAAGATCTTAAATATGGTTAAGGAGATAATAGGGAAGAGAAGCTGATGAAGAAAATAAGAGTTTTACAGGTTGTTCCTAGCTTTAATGTAGGAGGAGCAGAAGGCCTGGTGCTTACTTATCTGAGAAATTTTGATAGAAGCTGCATGGATATGAAGGCTGTGTCATTTTATTCACCAGGTGGCTCTATTTATGATAAGATAATAAAGGCTGAAAAGCTTCCTGTTACCTACTTAAATAAAAAAGGGCCTTTGGATATTACATTTGTGAAACAGCTGAAAGCGGAGATTGAGAGCTTTAATCCCGATGTTATCCATACACATATGTCCGCACTTAAATATGTTGTGATGGCAGGCACGTTAGGAAAACCAATATTTCATACTATACATAGCGAAGTCCTTACAGATGCGGGAATTTATGATAGAGTTGTAAACAGATTTCTTTTCAAAAAGTATAAGGTTACGCCAATTGCTTTGCACGAAGAATTAAGGACGGCGGTTAATAGATATTATGGCTGTACTAATACGGTTGTAGTGAGCAATGGGATAGATGTGGATAAATTTAAAAATGGAGTTAGTATAAGGGATGAACTTGGGATATCTGGAGATTCCTTTGTTTTATGCCATGTGGGAAGTTTTTCAAAGCCTAAAAACCATGAATTTCTAATTAAAGTATTTAAAAAATTTCTTTCTTACAAACCTAATGCCTGTCTGGCTCTGGTAGGTGGTGGTGTATTGGAAGACAGTATCAGAAAGCTGGTTGCTGATGAAGGTTTAGATGGAAAGGTTTTATTTTTAGGCAATCGTACAGATGTAGCTAACATACTTAAATCAAGTGATGTGTTTGTATTTCCATCACTATATGAAGGTTTTGGAATAGCAGTTTTGGAAGCAGAAGCAAGTGGTATACCGGCAGTAGTCTCAGACAAAGTGCCGGCTAGCATTTGTAAGGCAAATAATATAAAACTATTATCATTGGACACCGATTTGTCAGAATGGTGTGATACTATATTAAAACTAGATGGAGAGCACGATGAGTCAGTAAATAAAAGTATTGAGGAATATGATATTAATAATGTACTAAAAGAATTGTATGATGTTTATTTATATGAAATTGATAAACGTAATTAGCGAGGATATGTATGATTAAGTTATTTAAAAGGCTGGGAATTTTAAGTTTATTTTTCCTCGCTTATTATATGATATTTATCAGATTTGATAAATATGATTTTTTTGGAGTAAGATTGAAGTGCTTTGATGAGATAAAAGATAATTTTGTAGTTGACGATAAGGGTAATATGATTACAAAAACTACAATATTTCCCACGATTAAGTACATTGAAGAACTTAAAGATGACCAATCATATAGCATTATTTTAGGTGACTCAAGAGCATCTTTTATAAATCCACAGTATATGGCGAATATGGATGTAAATAAAAATAAAACTACCTGGTTAAATTTGGCATTTGGCAGCTGCTCGTTAACAGAAAGTGTCTTAGAATTTTATTACACCGTACAAAAAGTAAAGCTGGATAAAGTTGTGTTTGAACTGGATTTTAAGGCATTGTGTCCTGAATTAGACTTAGACAGACTTACAAGGTTAGAGAAGTTAAGTAAATGGGAACTATATAAATGCTACATTTTTGACTACTTTAATAATCGCATGGCCATGGAAACAATGGTCGATTATACAGGCAGAACATTATTAAAAAATACAAATTATTTAGCAGAAGAGACAGCCTTAGAAAAGAAAGACATAAATAAGATATTGATTGAAGATTATTCTAACTGGGCAGATAAATTTGCTATTGATAGGAGACTTATTGCTAAGCTGATTGAAGTAGCCAAGTTTTGTGATAAAAATGGAATTGAACTCATATTTTTCTCTCCTCCGATTAACGGCCAGCTTTATAAAAAAGTGATTTCAAAATATGACATTTTGAATCAGGTAAATAAAGTAAAAGTTGAATTATCATATTATGCACCGGTATATGATATGCAGTTTATCACAAAGACTTCATATATGGAGGATGATTGGAATGAGGTGGTTCATTATACTAACAATATTTGTAGGATAGTTGAAAGAAATTTAGTAGATAAAAGTTATGAATATATACGCATTTATAATAAAGGAAGATTACTGCAATGATGATGCTTCTTTGTATTACTATAGCGATAGGATTTGTGATTATTAGGAGGAATAAGTGAACAAGTTATATAAGAGACTAAGTGTTATCTGTTTATTTTTTATAATATACTATACTATTTTTATACGATTTGATTTGTATGATTTTTTTGGTGTTAGGGTAAAGTATTTTAACGAGATAGAGAATACTTTTATAATGGATGAAACCGGGTATAGAGCTACAAAATATAATCCTTACCCAACAATAAAGTATATAAACTGCTTATCTGATGACAAAACATATAGTGTTATTTTTGGAGATTCAAAGATAGATAGGATTGATGTCAGCAATTTGGCTCGAATTGAAGGAAATAAAGACACAAAATGGCTAAATCTTTCTTATGGAGGCTGTCCTCCGGAAGAAAGTATATTGGAGTTTTATTATACTGCTAAGAGAGTAAAACTTGACAAAGTTATTTTTGAGTTAGATAGTAAAGCTCTAAATACATACTACAATATGGACAGGCTGAGTAGAATCGTAGATCTAAGCAGATGGGAATTGTATAAAAGTTATATTTTTGATTATTATAATAATAGGATGGCTTTGGAATCAACTATAAATTATGTGAAAAAGAAGATAACTAGTGAAAAAGGAATTAAAAATGAAAAAGAACAACAAAATTTCTATAACGAAACTATCGAGGCAGATAGAGAAGCTACTGATGTATATAAGATGAACAGTAAAGATGTAGATAGATTAATAGAAATTGCAAAGTATTGCAAGAAAAATAATATTAAACTAATATTCTTTTCGCCTCCTATAAATGGTAGATTATATGATGAGGTGCCCAAGAATTTTGAAATATTAAAGCAAGCAGATAGATTAAAAAAGATGCTTTCATCTTATGCAACTATTTATGATATGCAGTATATATCGGAATTATCATACATGAAAGATGAATGGGAAGACGCTTGGCATTATAACGAAGGAATATGTAGAATCATTGAAAATAATTTAGCTGGGAAAAATCATAAATTTATGAGAATATATGAAAATGGAGGAATAGTCAAATGATATTTTTAAATCCATTTTTTTGGATTGCTATGCTGGCAATATTACCGATATATTATAAAGTGAAATCCATAAATACTAAGAATGTGATATTAGTATTGTTTAGTATAATCTGGTATGTTAGATATGCTGAATGGAGTGCACTTTATTTACTCACAACAGTTGTTACAACTTGGATTTACGGATATTTATATGAGAAATATAAGGATTCAAAATCGGCACATGTATTTGCATGGTTTATAGGCATTGGAGTAAATTTGGGTATATTATTGGTACTTAAATATAATGGACTAATATTAACTAAAGGGCTAAATTTTTGGGTGCCGATGGGACTATCGTTCTATACATTTCAAGCTTTAGGATATTGTATAGACATAAGAAATGGAAATTGTGAAAGAGAAAAGAATATTTGGAATCATATATTGTTTTTATGCTTTATACCTCAGATGGTAACAGGACCAATTTCAAGGAAAAGTCAGTTATCTGGTGAATTCTTAAAGGAAAAAAACTTTGATTATGAAAGAGTGGTTGCATCTCTATATAGGATGACCTGGGGATTTTTCAAGAAAATTGTTGTAGCTAACAACCTGGCTGTTCTTGTATCCGCAATTTATTCTGATTATGAAAATGTATCAGGAGCTTTACTTACTATAAATGCAATGCTTTTTGTTGTGCAGCTTTATTGTGACTTTGCAGGTTGTATGGACATAGCAATTGGTGCTGCAGGGCTTTTTGGAATTGAAGTAGTCGAGAATTTTAATAAACCTTTTACAGCTAAAAACGTATCTGAACTTTGGCGCAGATGGCATATAACCCTTGGTACTTGGGTGAAGGACTATGTATTTTACCCTATTTTACTTTGGATGAATAGAAAGATATCTAAAAAGTTTATAGAAAAAATAGGCAAGAAAAGGTTTAAAAAGCTAACAACTTATATAGCCCTTGTGATTTTATGGAGTATAGTTGGACTTTGGCATGGTGCTGATTTGAAGTTTTGGATAGGTAATGGTATGCTTTATGCTTGCACCATCATACTGGGAGAGATACTTACACCTGTATTTACCAAGGTAATTGCTATTCTTAAAATAAATACTGAGAGTAAAACTTACGAATATTTCCAGAGGACAAGGACTTTTCTTATATTCTGTATAGGAAATATGTTCTTAAACCTTGATTCAACTACAACAACAGTTAAAGTCCTTGGTAGAATGGTCACTAATTTTGCAACCAACATTAGCAATCATGCATTTTTCTCAAGTTTGTTAGGTAATGAAAAACTGAAGGTACTGATTGGGATAATGTGTATGGTTATTTTCTTAGTGATTTCTGCATTTGATGTTAGACTTGGAGAAAAAATAAGAAAGAGAAATATGGCAGTAAGATGGTTGAATTATGCGGTAGTAATAATTATTATTTTTGCAAGTTTTATTTTGCAAAATGGTGGATATGGCGACTCAATTAACTTTATATATATGCAATTTTAACTTAAAGATTGAGTGTATTAAGGTTTGCTAATTAAAATATTTAGGGGAAAAATATGAATGAGTTAATAAGTGTTATTATTCCGGTGTATAATGTTGAGCAATATGTGGAGAGATGCTTGAACTCAGTTATAGATCAGTCTTATCCTAACATTGAGATTATCCTTGTAGATGATGGTTCAACAGATAAGAGTGGAGATATATGTGACAGATACGCTCTTAGAGATAGTAGAATCAAGGCAATTCATGAAGAGAACGCAGGACTTGGAGAAGCGAGAAACAGGGGATTGAGGATAGCTTCAGGTGATTATATCTGTTTTGTGGATAGTGACGACTGGATAGAGGAAGACTATTGCAAAGAATTAGTACAGGCTGCTGAAAGGACTAATTCTGACATTGCAATATGCGGATATAATGAGTGCCTTAAGGATGGTAAGACACCTAAAGTAAAGTATGATGACTGCTTTATCACTACAGGTAAAGAAATATTACATTATACAATGACAGCAAATAGTAAATATTGGTTCAACATTTCTGTTTGGAATAAATTGTATAAAAGAGAGATTATTTCTGAATTGTGGTTTAAGAGCAGAGTTTATGAAGATATAATGTACAATGCAGAGTCAATGTACAGGGCTAATAAAATAGCATATGTAAATAAGTGCCTGTATAATTACAGGATAAATAGAGAAGGGAGTATCATATCAAAGGGATTTCAAAGAAAAACTATAGAGTTTGAAATGAAATTCAAAGAAGAAAGAGTTGAGTTTTTTAAGAGAAATAATGAAATAAAGCTTGCGAGAGATGCAGAGGCAGTGGTTATACATGATAAGCTCCTATACTATGCATTTATGAGTTTATCAAAGGATAATTTTAGTGAATATATAAGAAAGTATAAAGTTGACTTAAGAAAGTGTGGATTCATAGCAGATACCAAAACTAATATTGCCTTACTGATATTTAAGTGTTTTCCACAGCTATGGATAAAAATTATTAAAAAGAAGTATAAATATTGAGAGGTATGAGGTATAATGGAAAAGTGTACTATTTTGGTAAATAGCTGTGATAAATACGAGGACACGTGGTATCCTCTATTTAAGATAATGAAGGCTGAGTGGAAGGATAGGAAGTGGCCTATTGTACTCAATACAGAGTCAAAAACCTTTGATTATGATGATATGGGGATAAAGACATTTAGACTGTATCAGCATGGTGTTAAAGATAAATGGGGAAAGAGGCTTATTGAGACACTTAAAAGAATAGATACTGAGTATGTGTTAATGTATTTGGACGATTTTTTTCTAACCAGACCTGTGAATCAAAATATGTTAGATCAGTGCATAGAGTGGTTGGATAAAAATGATGATGTAGCTGTTTTTTGCTTTATGCCCGCATACGGTGAAAATATAAAAGATGGCAGGTTTGAAGGCTTTGAGAAGAGGCCTCAGGATGGAGATTATAGATTGAATTGTCAGGCTGCACTGTGGAGAAAAGAAATACTGCTTAAATACACCAGACCATGGGAAAATCCTTGGGACTGGGAGGTTATTGGCAATGCAAGAACAAGAAGATGTGAAAAAGCCTTTTATTCACTTATTGATGGAGTTGAAGGTCCATTTGAATATTCGCTTAAAGACTGGTCAGGTATATACAGAGGAAAATGGGTGAGAAAAGTGGTAGAACCGTTGTTTCATAAACATAATATTGATATTGACTTAACTGTAAGAGGAGTTGAGGAAAACCCTTTTGCTGTTGATCTTACCCAAAGACCATTTTTGAAGAAAGTTAAGGAAAGGCTTATGTATATTGCAGCGAAATATTTCGGGATATAAAGGAGAAATGGCATGAGCTTAAAGGCTGATATAATAACAAAAATAGCAAAACATGAGAGAATAAGATTCCTAGCAAAGTTTTTGAAAAATTTTAATAATATGGAGTTTATTAAGGATGTAAATAGTCTCTATAACAATAGGACATTATATAAGATAGTGCAAAAGGGTGATAAAGAAAAAGGGAAAGTGCTTTACCTTATAAACGAAAAGTATGCTTACTACGGATTTGGTGCTATATTAAGAGAAGTATTAGATGGTTGTATGGTTGCTGATGAATTGGGATTTTATCCGGTGGTAACTGTATCGGAAGATTCACCTTATGCTGAGGAGAAAGGCTTTTTAGGTAAGAACAATCCATGGGAATATTATTTTGAACAGCCTGTTGGCATTGGTATGGAAACTTATGAACAGGGTTATAGAACTACAGAAATGAGTAGAGATGACCTTTCAATGATAATCGAACGCTTCAAAAATGAAGGATATAAATTGACTCAAGATTACTTTCTTGAAGCCGCAAGAATTTGGAGTAAATATATAAGTATTAGAAAAGAACTTGAAATCGAACTGCAAAATGAAATTGATAAAATATTTGTTAAAGGAAGGAGAATACTTGGAGTTCAGGCAAGGGGAACAGATTTTAACCGCAAGTTTTATAATCATCCAAAGCCTATTACTGCCGAGGATTATTTTGAACAAATAGATAAAATTGCTGATAAATATGACAATATATTTTTAGCGACCGAAGATCAGAATAATTTGGATAAGTTTATTGCAAAATATAGGGGAAAATTGGTGTATCATAAAAATATAATGCGATCATCTACAATTGATAATCCTGCATTAAGTAATAATGGGGATTTTAAGCAAAGAGAAAATCCAAATTACAATTTTGCAAAAGATGTAATGCTTGATATGATGTCCTTGATGCAATGCACAGGTATTATTACAGGAATGTCACAAGTCCCCATCTGTGCAAGGATATGGAAACTTGCCAGAAACGAGAAGTATACTGATGACATTATTATGGATAAGGGCGTATTTTCAGATAAGAAAGACAGTTTGAGTATAGAAGAGGTAATTAAAAAAGACGGAATAAAGTTCAACGGCTGGTAATATAGATATGTATATGACTTAGATAGGAGAGAATATGAAGAAAGCACTTATTACAGGAGTTACAGGACAGGATGGCTCATATTTGGCGGAGTTTTTATTAGAAAAAAATTACGAAGTTCACGGTATAGTAAGAAGAGCTTCTACTGAGAAGAAGGAAAGAATAGATCATCTTGAGGGCAGGCCTAATTTTCACTTACATTATGGAGATTTAACTGACTCTTTGAGTCTGGTTAAAATCATTTCTAAGGTTGAACCTGATGAAATATATAACCTTGCAGCACAAAGTCATGTGGCTGTTTCGTTTGAAGTGCCTGAGTACACTGCAGATGCCACAGGAACAGGAGTTATAAGGTTGCTTGAGGCTATAAGAACCTGTGGCCTTGAAAAGAAGTGTAAATTCTATCAGGCTTCAACATCAGAACTATTTGGAAAGGTTCAGGAGATACCACAAAGTGAAACAACTCCTTTTTATCCATACTCCCCTTATGCAGCTGCAAAGCAGTATGCCTACTGGGTAGTAAGGAATTACAGAGAAGGCTATGGTATGTTTGCTACCAATGGTATACTTTTTAACCATGAGTCTGAAAGAAGAGGTGAGACCTTTGTGACCAGAAAGATTACTTTGGCAGCAGCAAAGATAGCAGGTGGTGTACAGGATAAACTATATTTGGGTAATCTTGATGCGCTCAGAGACTGGGGCTATGCGAAGGACTATGTTGAATGCATGTGGCTTATGTTACAGCATGACGAGGCTGATGACTTTGTTGTAGCAACAGGAGAACAGTATTCAGTAAGGGATTTCTGTACCAGAGCATTTAAGAGAGCTGGTATAGAGCTTAGATGGGAAGGTGAAGGAGTAGAAGAAAAGGGTATTGATGTAAACACAGGTAAGACAGTTATAGAAGTATCACCTGAATTCTTCAGACCTACAGATGTAGTTACTCTTTTAGGCAATCCTGCAAAGGCCAAGGAAAAACTTGGTTGGAACCCTAGAAAGACAAGCTTTGATGAGCTTGTAAATATTATGGTGGATAGTGACATTAAACTGGTTGAAAAGATAAAATAGAAGTTTATCAAAAAGGAGATATTATGGTAGTTGAGAAGACTAATCTAAAAGGTGTGTTGCTTATTAAGCCTGACATATTTGAGGATTTTAGAGGAAACTATACTGAGGTGTACAATGAAAAATTATACGCTGAAATGGGGATAACTGACAAGTTTATTCAGGATGATTTATCTACTACATATAAGGGCGTGCTTAGAGGTATGCATGGTGATCCTAAGACAGCAAAGCTGGTTCAGTGTGCTTATGGCAGAATATACCAGGTTGTACTTAACAATGATAAAAACTCGGATGAATATGGTAAATGGCAGGCATTTACGCTTACTTCTGAGAACAGACATCAGGTGTATATTCCTCCTATGTTTGGTAATGGATTTTACGTACTCAGTGATGTTGCTGTATATAGTTATAAGCAGACTACGGTTTATGGCGAAGCAAAGCAGTTTACTGTTAAGTGGAATGATCCTGAGTTTGGCATAGTGTGGCCTGACAATAACCCAATATTGTCAGAAAGGGATAGATAAAAAATGAATCAATGTGTGAGGTATTATAATTGAAGATTGCAGTTGTACCTATAGAGCTAAACTGGCTAATAGATAGAACTTACCCTGATAAATGGATAAGGTTAAAGGATATTGAAAGAATTTTAAAAGATAGAGGAGATGATTCATGGATTAAGCTGATTTCAAAAAAAGAAGATTTAATTGATGCTGAATGGATTGTGTTTATGGGATGGTATGCCTGGTCTTATAAATGGTACAATGAAGTGTTGAATAATGATTTGTTAGATAAGACTGTTTATTGGATGCAGGAGCCTGAAGTGGTTAATATACAACATAGCAAACAGGGTATCAGTTTTTTTCTAAAAAAATTCAAGTATGTAATGACTTGGAATAAAGAATTAATTGATTCAGCCAGAGTATTTAAATTAAATATACCATACGACTGGAAGCAGGACGTAAGTGAAGGTGTATTTAGTGAAAGACAAGACAATAGAGTTTTGTTAACCAATATATCGGCTAATAAATCTTCGTCTGTTAAAGGTGAGTTATATAGCGAGAGAGAAAGGGTTATTAAGTGGTTTGATGAACGTCATCCTGATGACATAATTTTTTATGGAAATGGTTGGGGAAATAGTGGATATACTTCATATGGCGGTATATGCGGAGATAAAAAAGATGTTTATCAAAAGTTCAAATTTGCCTTAAGTTTAGAAAATGTTTCGAAAGAAGATTATTTGACCGAAAAATTAATTGATTGCTTAACTGCCGGAATAGTTCCAATATATAAAGGAGCAACTAATGTAACTGAATATATCCCCAAAGAGTGCTTTATAGATTTTGACAAGTTTAGTAGTATTGAAGAACTTTATTTATATATTAAAAATATGCCTGATAGTGATTATATGTGTTATATAGATAGAATTAAGAACTTTGTACTAAATACAAATGAAATTCGTAGTTTTAGTGCAGAAGAGTGGATAAAGTGCTTTGATATATTAGCTAAAGCAAATAATAATAATTCAAAAATGGTAATCACTTTTAAGGATAAAGTTAAGTTTAAGGTAGGGTATAGTGTTTTCAAAGTAAAATTATTTTTGCATTATATTAAAAATAAATTATCTGCATAAGTAAGGAGAGTGGTAACAAATGAAGAATGATTCTAAGATATTTATTGCAGGAAGAAAAGGACTTGTAGGTTCTGCGATAGAAAGACGGTTTAGAGAGGCTGGCTGCAATAATATTATAGGACTTGGCTCGAAAGAACTGGACTTGAAAAATCAATCTTTGGTTTTTGATTATTTTGAAAGAGAAAAGCCTGAGTACGTCATCCTTGCAGCGGCTAAAGTAGGCGGGATAATGGACAATATTAAGGCACCTGCAGAGTATTTGTATGATAATTTGGTAATGCAGAATAATATAATAGATGCTGCATATAAAAATGGAGTAAAAAAACTGTTGTTTCTGGCATCATCTTGTGTATATCCAAGAGAATCTCCTCAACCAATGGAAGAGACCTGTCTGCTGGATGGAAAACTTGAGCCCACAAATGAAGGATATGCACTAGCAAAGATAGTTGGGTTAAAACTATGTGAGATGTATAATAGGCAGTACAATACCAATTATATGGGGGTTATTCCTTGTAATATTTATGGGATCGGTGACAATTTCAGCCCTCAAAACAGTAGAGTTGTTGCAGCTCTTATAAAAAAGATACATGAAGCGAAAGTGAATGGGGATGATAAAGTTGAGGTATGGGGTACGGGTAATGCCAGAAGAGAACTAATGTTTGTAGACGATCTTGCGGATGCCTGCTTCTACCTTTTTATTCATTATGATGGTAATGAATTTTTTAATATTGGAACAGGGGTAGATCATTCAATAAAAGACATAGTAAAAATTGTTTCAGATGTGGTAGGATTTGAAGGGGCAATTGAGTTTGATACATCAAAGCCTGATGGTATGCCTCAAAAGCTCTTGGATGTTAGTAGATTAAAAAATGAAGGTTGGGTCGCAAGTACTGCATTAAGAGAAGGAATAGAAAAAACATATAAATATTATTTGGATGAAATTGTAAAGGAATAATATAGTAATATAAATATCAGTTTATCCTGTGAAATGGGCATTATTGAATACTATGGCATTTGGAAAAAATGAGGAGTTTAAATGAAAATTTTACTGTTATCAGGTGGTTCGGGACAGAGATTATGGCCTCTGTCAAATGACTTTTGCTCAAAGCAGTATATTAAGGTGCTTTCTGGAGAAGATGGTAGACAGTCTATGTTGCAGAGAGTGTTTTCCCAGCTTAAATCTGTCGGGAAATCAGATGATGCAGTAATTATAGCAAGTGAGGCGCAGAAGGACATTATTTACAGTCAGCTTGGAAGCAAGACAAAGATTGCTGTAGAACCATCTAGGAAAGACACATTCCCTGCCATTCTACTAGGTTGTTCCTGGCTATATGAACAGGGCTCTAATGAGGATGAAGTAGTAATTGTAATGCCTGTAGATCCTTATGTTGAAAGAGACTACTTCGAGAACTTTGAACTACTTGCAAAAAAGCTAACTGAAAGTGGAAGCGATATTGCTTTAATGGGAGCGATTCCAACCTATCCCTCTGAAAAATATGGATATATAATTCCAGGAGAAAGAAAGGAGGGATATTTTGATATAAAAGGCTTTAAGGAAAAGCCACAACTAGAGGAAGCTAAAAAGCTACTAGCACAGAAGGCTTTGTGGAATTGTGGAGTATTTTGCTTTAAGCTTGGACTGATTAAAGCATACTGTCTAAAATATGGTATAAATTTCTCCTATTCTGATGTAATAGCAAGCTATGAGAAATTACCTAAAATCAGCTTTGACTATGAGGTACTTGAAAAAAGTGGCAGTAAAATAGCTATAGAGTATAGTGGCATATGGAAAGATATAGGAACTTGGAATACACTCACTGAAGAAATGGATGTAGATAGCATAGGTGACGTATACATTGATGATACTTCAAGTGCTACACATGCAGTCAATACTTTGGATATTCCACTAATTGTCATGGGAGCAGATAATCTAATAGTGTCAGCAACCTATGATGGAATTCTTGTAGCCGATAAAGAAAGAAGTTCATACCTAAAGGACAGTTTGAATAGAATAAAGATATCCCCTAGGTACGAGGAAAGAATATGGGGAACAATCAAGACAATTGATAGGTCAGAAGAAGGAGGCCGAGGAGTCTGTACAAATAAGGTACAGGTGGCTTCGGGGAAACACACTTCATATCATAGACATACTGAGCATGCTGAGATTATAACAGTGCTTTCTGGAGAAGGATTGCTTGTGACGGATGATTGTATTTTAAAACTTACTCCTGGAATTTCGGTTACGATAGAAGCTGGTAGGTTTCATGCGATAAAAGGTGGTGAAGAACTTGTATATATTGAGATTCTCCTTGGCAATCTTGAAAGAGATGATGTTGAAAGAACCTTATTTAATTGGGATGATATTATGCAGAATTATTTTGATGTAAACAAGAAATTATCATAAGAGCTTGAATGGAGTGAATATGTTTTCTGTATTAGGAAAATTTAACAAACTATTAAATGCTAAGCAAAAAAGCCGCTTAGCCATATTAGGATTAGTAACTGTAATAGGCGCATTTTTAGAGGTAATTGGAGTTTCGCTCATGTTACCTCTTATTACTGCTATAATGCAACCTGATATAATAACCAGCAACAAGTATATTGCATATATATGCAATATTTTAGATTTACATTCGCATAGGACATTTGTGATTGTTTGTATCGTTGCGGTTATTTTTGTGTTTATCTTTAAGGATTTCTTCTTGATGATGCAGTACTACATTCAGGCTAGATTTGTATGTAACAATCAATTTGCTATGCAACAAAAAATGTTGAGTGGTTTTCTTAATCGTCCCTACGAGTTTTTTCTAAATGCTGAATCGGGTGAAATACTAAGGGTTGTACAGTCTGATGTGCCTGCGACATATGCATTACTAACTACAGTTTTAGGGATGTTTACAGAGTCTGTAGTTGCGTTAGCGATTTCTGTGACTATTTTTATAATTGATCCGCTTATGACTACATTTGTTATTGTAATGATGGTAGTTGTTGTGATAGCTATATCAAAGTTAGTAAAACCCGTGCTTAAAAGGAAGGGAGAAGAACAGTTAATTAATAATTCTCTTATGTATAAGTGGTTAATACAAGGCATAACGGGAATTAAAGAAATTAAGGTTGGTGGTAAAGAGAACTTTTTCAAAGAAAATTTTGAAATAAGCGGTAAAAAATATATAAGTGCAGAAAAATGGAGAACTGTGTTTTCCAATATTCCGAGACTTATGATAGAAATGGTTTCTGTATGCTCAACTTTAGCGTTTATAGCGTTTATGATATACAAGGGAAGAGAGATAGAAACTTTGGTTCCTACACTAGGAGCATTTGCCATGGCAGCTATGAAACTTATGCCAAGTGCTAATAGGATAGTTGCAGGAATCAATCAGGTGGTATTTCAGTTGCCATCATTGAACAAGTTATTAGAAGATATTGAGATGTTTGAAGAGGATGAGAAAAAATATTTATCTTATAGAAAAAATAATTCAAATAAGGCTGTAAAAGTCTTAACTTTTAATGATAAAATAGAACTGAAAAATATAACATATAACTACCAGAATTCAGATAAACTAATCTTAGATAAGGCTAATATGATAATCCCAGTAGGCAAATC
The DNA here is from genome assembly GCF_057250765.1 of Catonella sp. NCBI lineage: Bacteria > Bacillati > Bacillota > Clostridia > Lachnospirales > Lachnospiraceae > Catonella > Catonella sp. Next base: position 23,859 of record NZ_DBHIEC010000007.1, on the reverse strand, counting down.
AATTGGTATAGTGGGTGCATCAGGATCTGGTAAAACCACAGCAGTTGATATATTGTTAGGGCTTTTGCTTGCCAACGAAGGCGAAGTACTTGCGGATGGTGTTAATGTAATGGAGCATTATTCAGAATGGCTATCTAATATAGGCTACATCCCGCAGAGTATATTTATGTTGGATGATGATATTAAAAGTAATGTGGCTTTTGGTGTAAAAAAAGAAGAACAGGATGAAGAGAGGGTATGGGAGGCTCTTAGGGAGGCACAACTTGAAGACTTTGTTAGAGGGCTAAAAGATGGAATACATACTCAGATTGGTGAAAGAGGAATGCGCCTATCTGGCGGACAGAAACAAAGGATAGGTATAGCAAGGGCACTGTACTCAAACCCAGCAGTTCTTGTATTCGATGAGGCAACTTCCGCACTTGACAGCGAAACTGAAGCTGCTGTTATGTCATCCATTAACGGCTTACATGGTAAGAAAACAATGATAATTATTGCACATAGACTACAGACAATAAAAGAGTGTGATATGGTTTACAGGGTTGGAGATGGAAAGATAGTTGAAGAGAATTTATGAGACAAAAATGGTGTAGTGGAGCCTAGAAACCGTGATAGGAGATAAGATGGAGAACAAATTGATACTTTACCATGGCAGCCAGCAAACAGTAGAATTTCCGGAGATTAGACTACAAAGGTACAATAAAGACTTCTATTTTGGATTTTATTGTACTAATATTGAAAGTCAGGCTATAAGATGGGCTACAAGATTTGATGGTAAAGGATTTATAAGCGAATATGAATATGTACCTTGTAGTGAATTAAATATTAAACAATTTACCGATATGACTGAAGAGTGGCTTGATTTTATAGTAGATTGCAGGCTTGGAAATCCTCATAATTTTGATATTGTGGAAGGACCTATGGCAAATGATACGATATTTAACTATGTTCAGGATTTTGCTGATAAAAAGATAAGCAGAGAGGCGTTTTGGGCATTGGCTAAATTTAGCAGACCAACACATCAAATAAGCTTTCATACGGTTAGAGCACTTTCTACTCTTACATTTATCAGAGGAAGAGAGGTAACTTATGAAGAATGATAATGACCTCTTTTTTACCTGCAGTCTGATTGAGTTCATTGGAAGAAGACAGAAACTTAAACGTTCTGATGTTGTTAAATATCTTGGTGAAGAAAAAGTCAAGAGAATCTATAATTATGCGGATGTTTTTCATTGTGAACCAATTGAGAAGGTTGCAGATGATTTTATAAATATCTGTGTGATTCCGACAGGAGAGTTTGACAATGTTAAAAAATGCAAGTATGCTATCCCTGATTATTGGAAGATAGGTGCTGTATATGAAAGACTTATCGAGGATGTATCTGAATATTCGGGTAAAGATGTCATAAGCTGCCTGCTTGAAGTTTATTCATCTTGGATAGATAAAACTATATCAAATTACAATTCGGATTTCTTTTATCAGTCCAGAGAATACATTGCACTGTGCTACAAGGAAGGAAAAGTCCTAGAATAATAATCATTAATGTATTATATACAATGCAGTTATACTACCACCAAGAAACAGGAGGAATCAAAATGACAACATATTACACCACAACCCACTTAAAACTTACCGTATCTGAGGACCTCTACACCGTAGGCTTTTCAGACTACGCTATCACAAAGCTTGGCAATATTATGTTTCTTAATCTCCCTGAAGAAGGGGATGAGGTTCAGTCAGGAGATACTGTGGGAGACGTAGAAAGCATTAAAACTGTAACTGATATAATCTGTCCGATATCAGGAGAGGTTGTAGAAGTAAATGAAGAAATAGCAGATCATCCTGAAAAGATAACACTTAAGCCTGAGGAAGCTTGGTTGTTTAAGGTAAAGGTAGAAGAAGAACCGGAAGATTTAATGACAGAAGAAGAGTATTTAGAATATGTAAAGGGATTATAAAATGTATAAAATTGCTATCATTGGTGGAGGACCTGCAGGCTATAGTGCTGCTTTTGAAGCTGTCAGATATGGTTTTAGCGTATTGCTGTTTGAAATGGATGAGCTTGGTGGAACCTGTCTAAATAGAGGCTGTGTACCGACAAAGTACCTTTCTCACGTGGCAGAACTTTACAGCAATATAAATGAATCAAAGCGCTATGGGATTGGCGTAGAGTTAACAGGCTTAGACTACGAAAAAACTGTAGCAGAATCTGAAAATATAGTATCAAAGCTAAGAGAAGACCTCACAAATAATCTCTTACAAAGTAAGATAACCATTGTAAAAGGAAAGGCTAAGCTTCTTGATGAGACTCATATTAGCTGTAATGGCGAAGTGTTTGAAGCAGAACATATAATTATTGCAACTGGCTCAAAGAATACGGACAAGCCCTTTGTTCACTGCATAAATACAGATGAACTCCTTAGCCTCAAGCATTTGCCTGATAAGCTTATAATCCTTGGAGGTGGAGTATCTGCAGTAGAATTTGCCGATATTTTTAGCAGATTAGGTGCACAGGTAGATATATACATAAGAGGGAAGCGTATTCTTCGCAAGTGGAGTAAGGAGATAGCGGCTTCGATTAGTAGTGTATTAAAGAAAAACGGAGTTAAGATACATACAGAGGCTGATTTTGCCAATATTGACAAGAGTTCTGCTACCGTTTTATCAGTTCTTGGAAGGAAGCCTAATCTAGAAGGCATAGATGAAAGCATAGATGAAGGCATTATAAGTATCGCTGATAATGGCGGAATAGTAGTTGATGAATACTACAGAACCAAAACTAAAAATATATTTGCTGTAGGTGATGTTACAGAGAATAGCGCACAGCTTGCGCATGTTGCTATGGAAGAAGCAAAGCAGGTGGTAAGGTTTATAGCAGGAGAAACTACCAAAAAAAGTGCAGTGGTTCAGTGTATATATACTATGCCTGAAGTAGCTGTAGTTGGTCTGTCTGAAAGTGAAGCAAAGGAAGCGGGGATAGATTACATAAGTGCAAAGCAGACGATGTATTCCAATGCCAGGACTGTCATAGGTTCAACAGACAGAGGCTTTATAAAGATAATAGCAGATAAAAATACCGAGAAGATACTTGGCGCAGAGCTTATGTGTGAAAGAGCAAGTGATATGGTTGGAGAATTAGCTCTCGCGATAAACAATGGTATTACAGTGTCTGAACTTGAAGGCTCTACAAGAGCTCATCCTACCTTTTATGAGGCAGTAACAGAAGCTTTGGCTAAACTAATAAGAAACTAGAGGTAAACAAGGTGTATAAGTATATTTGTTCAGAAAATACAAGCCCGTATTATAATCTGGCACTTGAAAGAAGCTTATTTGATTTTGTGGATGAGGATACGGTGATTTTATATCTTTGGCAGAACTCCCACACTATAGTCATTGGGAAGAATCAGAATGCCTATGCCGAGTGTAAGGTTGATGAGTTTATTAAGGCAGGAGGCACTCTTGCCAGGAGGCCATCAGGCGGTGGTGCAGTCTATCATGACTTGGGCAACTTAAATTTTTCAATCATTTGTAAAGAGAGTATAGCTAAAGAACATACTTATCAGAGGATTGTTAAGGAGGCACTTAGTTATTTTGGCATAGTTTCAGAGTTTAACGGAAGAAATGATCTGACAGTAGATGATAAAAAGTTCAGTGGCAATGCTTTTTATGTAAAAGATGATGTATTGTGTCAACATGGCACTATTTTGATAAATTCAGATTTCAAGGAATTGTCAAAATACCTGACTCCTGATATAAGTAAGCTTGAGAGAAACCACGTAAAAAGCGTGGAGTCCAGAGTGGTCAATCTATCTGAAATCTCAGACAAAATAACGGTAGAGAGCATGAAGGAAGCTATGATAAAGGCTACCAATGCGGTTAGATTAGGAAAAGCGCCAACAGAAAGCAAAGTAGAAGAGTACAGGAAGATTTTTGAAAATGATGAGTGGATTTTGGAAGGAAAGGGAATGTAATGAGGATACTTGCTTTATCGGGATTTGTTCCTGAGCATATATGTGACATTGTTAGATTTACAGGTTTTGATGGTGAGTATAATATTGCTCAGTACTGTGGTTATGCTGCTGATTACATATCGCAGGTAATAAAAGACGACAGTATTGACGGAGCAGTATTTCCTAAAAGCTGTGACAGCAGTAGGATAATAGGCTCATACCTGAGTGAAACTAATAAGTTCATCTATCAGATTAATATTCCTGCCAGGCAGGATGATTTAGCCATACAGTACTTTGCTGAAATACTAAAAAGCTATACTAAAGCTCTTAAAGAGCATTACAAGGTTAGCTTAACTGCAGAAAGCATAGAGAGGCGTATAGAGCTTATCAATAAGAGAAATGCTTGGATTAAAGCGGCTTATGATAAGCTTGACAGGATTTCTTATCACGAGTACTTAAGCAAGATACATCAATTACTTTCAGAACCACTTGAAATACAGGCAGAAGAAATAGAGTTTACCGAGAGGGAATCGACAGATAAAAAGGTATATGTTGTTGGTTCATTCCTTGCGAATGTAGAGATAGCAGAAACCATTGAAAAGCTAGGAATGAAAGTAGTTGGAGACAACCTTCCTGAATCAGGCAGACTTGCGTCTATGAAGCCTGTCTGTCCTAATGGTGATGATATATATAAATGTATAGCAGACAGCATATTAAAGAACAGGCTCTCCCCAACTCAGGATAATTTTTCTGCCATACTTGAAAATGACTTTAGCGAGATGGAGAATAAGGGAGTAAAGGGGATAATCTATATATCTCAAAAATACTGTGAACCTTATGACTACTTGTTTTCAGTGTATAAAAAGATGGCTGATGAAAGAGATATAAATATTGTTAGAATAAGCCTTGCAGACTCTAAAGATAGTGGAAAGTCGGAATTAGAGCTTGAGGCATTTTCAGATTTGTTATAGATTGGAGAGTGTATGGAACAGTCAATAGCGGCACTCCAGGCAGGATTGCTTAGAGATTATTATAAATGGTTTTCAAAGTACGCCAAGGGTAAAAAACCGGATAAAAAGGTTGCTTGGGTAACTTCATTTGCGCCTGTTGAGATTCTTGAGGCGCTAGATATTTATTACTATTATCCTGAAAGCTATGCGGCAGTTATAGCAGCAAGTGGAAAAGAACAGCCTCTGCTTGAAGAAAGTGAGAATGAAGGGCTTTCCAGAGATTGTTGTTCTTATTCGTGTTGCATAGAGGGCTGCCTCGTTACGGAAAAGGGACCAAGAGGAGTCCCACCAACTCCTGATATACTTATAGCAACCAACAATCAGTGTAATACTCTGCCAAATTGGTGGAATATACTGGCAAAGAGATTTAATGTTCCCCTTGTTGTCATTGATTATCCGGGTGAAATCGATGATAGAGAGGCCGCCTGCTCTTATGTGGCTAAACAGCACAAAGAGCTTATTGGGGTACTGGAAGACCTAAGTGGTAATAAGCTTGATATGAATATTTTATTAAAACTAATAGATAATAGTGTAAGATGTACCGAGGTGTGGAAAGAGATAATAAAGGTTAGGATGGAGAAGAATCTTCCTATAACCTCGCTTTTTGATGATATTTCATTTCTTATCACTTCACGCTGTAAGCATGAGACTGAGGAACTGTACAGAGTGCTTCTAGAAGACTTAAAAAGTGAAGAGAGCCAGCCTGACGATAACAAAATCAAGGCATTTTGGACAGGGTATCCGCTTTGGTATCATCCAAACAGACATTTTGATGAGGCACTGGATAACATTAGGATAACCGGCTCCAACTATATTACTTGGTGGATTCTTGACTATTCCGGTGAAGATGCATATGAAAAACTCTTTAACGCATATAATTATACATTTTTGAACTTAAACCAAAAGACCAGAAATTCAAGGCTTAAGTCTCTTATCGAGGAGTCGGGAGCAGTATGCACCATCACCTTACACAATAAAAGCTGTAAGTGTGACTATATTTCAGCCAGAAATATAGATATTCCACAGGCAGAGATAGAGATGGATATGGTGGATAGGGAGTTTTTGAAAATTGATGGGGCAGAGCTTAGGATAGATATATTAAGGGAAAATTTATGCATAAAATAGGTATAGATATAGGTTCTACATATACTAAGTACTGTATTATGAATGAGAAAAATGATATAACCGCTCTTTTTTCTGAGAAAACGCCTATAAGACAAAAAGAATACTTTGAGGCAAAGTTAGATGAGCTGACTAAAAGTTATCCATCATCTAATATAGTCTCCTGCGGATATGGTAAGAAAAATATACAGGCGCTAAAGAACATAAATGAACTTACAGCGCTGGCTCTTGGAGGGCATTTCCTAGTCCCTGACTCTGATATTATCCTTGATATAGGTGGTCAGGATACCAAGATAATAAGGCAGGAAAACGGAAGACTAAAAGAGTTCTTTATCAATGGTAAATGTGCTGCAGGAAGTGGAATGTTTTTGGCAAATGTGCTTAGAATGCTTGAGAAGGACTTTTCGGAAATAGACCTTACCGGAATAGACACAACCCCTCTCAAACTCTCATCTGTATGTGCGGTATTTGCAAGCAGTGAGATAGTAACACTTTTAGCAGATAATGTGGATGAAGATGATATAGTTAGGGGAGTAATTTGGCATATCCTTATTCAGGCAAAGTTACTTCTAAAAAAGGTTAAACGAAGCAAAATTTTGCTCTCCGGTGGTTTCACAAAGATTCCGGGATTTAGTAATTATGCAGAAAATGCCCTAGAATGTGACTGTGTGACCGCTCCTAATTGTTCCTATCTTTCAGCAATTGGCTGTGCCTTGATGGAAAGGTAAGTGACAAAAACTTAATATGGAAAATCTATACTATGATGTTGAGAAGTTCTTAAAAAATATTAAGGAGGTTAGAATTGAATATGCATCTTAATATTGAGGAAATTGCGGACAAAGCAGACATGATTATTAACGGTTACGCTTTTACTAAAGATAAAGAATATATTCGTGTAATTAATCTTAACAATGTAAGTCGTGCAGCAGTTATCTGCAATGATATAATAGTTGAGACAAACATGGATGAGATTGAAAGCCAAATTGTACTAGATTATTACTTGCAGGATAAAGAATTTGTTGAGGAAAAAGTTTATTAAACACCACTATAAAGAAATGTATCTTAAGTGGAGAGAAATGTCTGATACTGGTTTTTACGGTGAGAAAGGAGAATGATATGAAAGAACTTACCTACCCCTTCGATGAGAACTACATACTCTCAAAGAAGAAGAAAATAAAAAAGGAGTTACTTGAAGCGGGTACCGGTTTTACTGATACAAGGATAGCCATCTTAGGAGGCTCAACCACCAACGACATCAAGCTTGTTATGGAACTTTTCCTGCTTGACTACGGCATAAAGCCTACGTTCTACGAGTCTGAGTACAACCGCTATTATCAGGATGCAATCTTTCCTAATGAGGAGCTGGAAAACTTTGCTCCTCAGATTATCTACATCCACACAACCAACAGGAATATCACAGAATATCCTAAGATAAGCGATTCGCCTGAAACCATAGACGAGCTTATTAAGAGTGAAATGCTAAAATTCACCTCTATGTGGGAGAGATTAGAGGAGAAGTATCACTGTCCTATTATTCAAAATAACTTTGAAATGCCTCTCTACCGCCTTATGGGCAATAAGGAGGCCAGTGACATACATGGTAAAATCAACTTCATCAATAGGCTAAACGAAGAGTTTTATAGGTATGCAAGGGAGCATGATAACTTCTATATCTGTGATATCAACTACATATCTGCGGACTACGGCCTTAAGAAATGGCAGGAGCCGTTTTATTGGTATATGTATAAGTATGCCCTAAATGTAACGGCCATCCCATATCTTTCTTACAATGTGGCAAATATAATAAAGTCTCTCCTTGGCAAGAACAAAAAGGGCTTTGTGCTTGACCTTGACAATACCCTCTGGGGCGGCATAGTAGGTGATGACGGAGTAGATAACCTTGAGATAGGACCTGAGGAGTCAGGTGGGCAGGTATATAGCGAATTTCAGAGCTATATAAAGGAGCATAAGGACCTTGGTCTTGTGCTAAATGTGGCATCAAAAAATGAAGAAGAAAATGCCATTGCAGGACTTAACCATCCTGACGGGGTACTAAAACCTGATGACTTCATAGAGATAAGGGCTAACTGGGAACCAAAGGATAGGAACTTTGCGGCTATAGCAGACAGCCTTACTTTACTTCCTGAGAGTCTGGTGTTTGTAGATGACAACCCTGCCGAGAGGGCGATAGTTGCAGGAAACCTTAAGGGAGTGAGAGCTCCTGAGATAGGTGAGGCTCATAACTACATCCAGACCTTAGACCGCTCGGGCTTCTTTGAGGTGACGAATCTCTCAAAAGATGATTTAAGCCGCAATGAGATGTATAAGGAAAATGTAAAGAGGGCAAAACTTCAGGCTTCTTTTGAGAACTACGAGGATTATCTCATCTCCCTTGAAATGGTGGGAACAATTAAGAGATTTGAGCCTATATACACAGCTAGAATCTCACAGCTTACAAACAAGAGCAACCAGTTCAACCTCACAACCAGGCGTTACACCCAGACTGAGATTGAAGAGGTAATGGAGGATGAAGCCTATATCCCTCTTTATGGTAAGCTTGTGGACAAGTTTGGAGACAACGGAGTAGTATCCATTGTCATCGGTCATGTTGTCGAAGAGGTCTGCCACATAGATTTATGGCTTATGAGTTGCCGCGTGCTTAAGCGTGATATGGAGTTTGCCATGATGGATGAGCTTGTAAGGCTGTGCAAGGAAAGAGGAGTGAAGCAGATTAAGGGTTATTATTACCCTACAGCCAAGAACAACATGGTTCGCGATTTCTATGCACTTCAGGGATTTACGAAGGTATCTGAGGATGAAAATGGCAACACAGAGTGGATTTTTGACATAACTGATGATTACAAGAACAAAAATAATGTGATTACTTTGCAGTATTAGTTTGACATTATCTTAAAATACGGTTATCCTTGTAAGGATTACCTAATGTGGCACAGGGCTATTACACGTCTGTTGGTGTCAAATATTTGCTATAAGGTTTAGTTATAACAAAATTTTATAAATGGAGGAAAATAAGATGACCAGAGAAGAAATTTTTGAGGGATTAAATGAGGTATTCAGTGATGTATTTGATGAGGAGATTACTGTCACAGATTCTACTACAGCAGATGATATAGAGGATTGGGACAGCCTTGAACATATCAATCTTATAGTGGCGGTTGAGAACAAATTCGGAATAAAATTTAATATTGGTGAAGTAAATAAGATGAAGAATGTTGGGGAAATGGTCGATATAATAATCGGCAGGCTCAATTAATGGCATAAATGCTTAGAATTAGTGGAGTTGCTTATCCTTTGGGTAGGTGAGTTCCACTTTTTCCTTGCTTTCATCTAAAGATTGTTATAGAATGAGCATGTATGTTTACATTATCTGGAAGTTTGCCAAATAATATTTAAGGAGAATAATATGTCTAAGACAATAGTATTTTCGCCGGAAGAAATATCCATTTTCTGTGATCAGATTGCCATGATACTAAATGGAGGTATTCCTGTATATGAGGGTGCCTATATTCTCTATGAAGAAATGGATGAAGGTAAGACTAAAGATGTATTAAAGAAGGTTGCTGACAATGTAAAGTCAGGAATGGCTTTTAGTGAAGCACTTAAAGAAAGCGGCTCATTTCCGACCTATATGTGTGAAATGGTTAGAATTGGCGAGATGACAGGTAAGCTTGAAGAGATTATGCGCTCTCTGGCAGACTACTATGAGAGAGAGAATCTCGTTAAGAACAGCATCAGAAGTGTAATCAGTTATCCAACTGTGCTTCTTGGTATGATGGCTGTCATACTTTTGGTTTTGGTTGGGAAGATTCTTCCTATGTTTGAGGATATTTTCCTCGAGCTTGACGGCGGTACAGGTACAACAATAGAACTTATGAACACAAGTATCCTCGTTTCTAAGATTATTGTAGGTGTAGTGCTTGTTCTCCTTGCCCTTCTCCTTATCAGCCTTGCGTGGTATAGATTTAAGGGTGGAAGTGCAGTTATTACCAACATAATAGACAACAATCCTTTATCAGCAGGACTTGCAGATAGAATAAGCATAGGTAAGTTCCTTGCTACTCTTGCGGTAATGAACTCCGCAGGTATGGAAATGACAGAGGCAGTCAAAAATGCTTCAAAAGTAGTAGAAAATAAAAAGACTTTAGCTAAGATAGATAAATGTATATCCATGCTTGAGGCAGATGAAAAGCCTGAAGAAGCATTTAAGAAGGCGGGCCTGCTTAATTCCCTTCATGCTAAGATGTTTGGCGTGGCTAGGATGAGCGGTTCAGGAGATTCCATCCTCTTTAAGCTCGTAAACAGATTTGATGCAGATATTAACCAGAGACTAGGCTCTCTCGCTTCGATTATAGAAACTGTACTTGTAGTGATGCTTTCTGTTATTGTCGGTGCAGTACTCATATCGGTTATGATGCCTTTGATGAGTGTAATCGCGTCTATAGGCTAAGGAGCGGGATATGAAGAGTTTTGTAAATATTAAGGCAAGAAGGGCTGAGAGGCTTGTGGCAGTTAAGACAGTTTCTTTTGTAGTGGTTATTTTGGCGGTTTTGGTTGCGGGCATTTATTACATGGGCAACATTGGAAGTGAGCAGGGAATCAAGCTTACCAGAGAGGCGGCTGTAAGGACTGCCGTACAGTGTTACTCCATAGAGGGGATATACCCTCCCAATGTAGATTACATGGAAGCTAATTATAAGTTAAAATACGATAAATCCAAGTATTATATCCACTACGATGCATTTGCGTCAAATATTATGCCTACCATAGAGGTATATGAGAAGAGGTAATATGGAGAATAAAAAGAGTGAAAGGGGGCTGGTTCATACTGTCTGCGTGCTTGTCGTTATCTGCATGTTTGGGATATCGGCTATGATGCTTGGCAGTGTGGGAGCTTCGGTATATAAGAATATAGCTGAAAGGAATCTTAACAGCTTTGAACTTAGGACTTCGTTGTCTTATGTTAAGACTAAGATTAATCAGTTCGATGAGGTTGGAAAGATTGCAATCAAAGAAGAGAATGGCCTCAAGATGCTGGTCTTAAGTGAGGAAGCAGGAGGGGAGATCTTTGATACCTCGGTTTATTTCTACAAAGGAAAACTTTATGAAATAACAGGTGCAAGAGGAATGAAGTTTAAGCCTGAGGACGGATTTTCCATACTTAGCGTAGATTCATTTGAAATTTCAGAAAAAGACGGACTTGTTAAGCTGGTTACAATAGATGATGATGGGAGTACGGAAACCCTGTATGTGAAACTTAGAACCGCTTAGATGGGCTTTAAGGAGGAATAATGAATTCTTTTAACGTGGACAGCGCAAAGGATACGAGAACAAGTCTGGGGGTCATGCTTCCAGTGTTTGAGCTTGTTATTGCGATTGGACTATTTACAATTATAAGCATTTTTCTAGTAAGATTCTTCACATCAGCCAATACTATGAGTAGACAGGCAGATGATTTGAGTAAAGGACTTATAAAGGCAGAGTCCGCGATAGAACTTATCAAGGCATATAGCACTAAGGATGCGGCAGAAGAGCTTGAAGGTGAGGTTGTAAAGACTGCGGCCGGAAAGCAAATAGAAGCTTATTTTGATAAGGACTGGAAGAAGGCCGACAAGACTAACTGGAGATATTCTCTTGTGGTTATGCTTAAGGATATACCAAGAAGAAGTGGAGCTCTTAGAGAAATCAATGCTTTTATCAACAGAAATGACGGTGTCAATAATAACATAGTAATTGTGCATCTTGAAGGTGCCAAATACATAAAAGGCGGCAGATGATGAGAAATAATATTAAAAGTAGAATAAACTCAGGAGGCGCTTTGGTTATACTGGTTATACTTGTTGTCGCCATGTCCATATTTGCCATTCTTGCAGTCCAGTCGTCCCTTAACGAAAAGAAGCTTTCGGCAAAGACGGACGAAAGCATAAGGATCTACTACAGAATGGACGCAGAGGCTGAGAGAGTATATGCTAAGATTGATGAAATCATTAAAACAAGTGAAGACCTAACCAGGGACCTTGCAAAGCTTAAAGAATTAAAAGATGTTAAGCCGGATGATGGCGGTGTATTGGTAGAGGTTGGAGATATTAAGTACGAAGGTGACCGCCCTTTACTTATCAGTTATAGTGTAGTTAAGGATGAGAGAAGCTTAAATGTCGAGGTTGGTGTTTCGGGTAAGGAAACAACAATTAACAGATGGAGTACTAAAACAAAATCGGAAGACCTGCAATACGAGCTTGAAATAACCGATTAATTATTTGATATAATGGGAGGTCTAAAATGGAGTTGATGAATATCCTTGAACGGGCGGTAAAAGAAGATGCATCTGATATCTTTCTTGTAGTTGGACAGGCGGTTTCTTTCAAGTTAGACGGTTCAATCAAGAAGATGGATGAGACAAAGCTTATGCCGGTTGATACGGAGAACATTATTACCAGCATCTACGACAAGGCAGGCAGAAGCCTAAGCCACTTCATGACTACGGGGGACGATGACTTTTCGCTATCTATTGCCAATCTTGGACGTTTCAGATGTAATGTATTTAGACAGAGAGGTACTTTCGGTGCAGTTATAAGAGTGGTTCACTTTGAACTGCCTAGCTATAAGGATATGAGAATCCCTGAGAGTATAATGAAGCTGTCAGAGCTTAACAAAGGACTCGTGCTTGTAACGGGAGCAGCAGGCTCAGGTAAGAGCACAACTATTTCCTACATCATTGACAGAATCAATGAGAACAGGAACTGCCACATCCTTACTCTGGAGGACCCTATCGAGTTCCTTCACAGACATAAGAAGAGTATAGTAAGCCAGAGAGAGGTGAGGATTGATAGTGAAAGCTATTCTTCTGCACTAAGAGCAGCCATGAGACAGTCTCCTGATGTTATTCTTGTAGGAGAAATGAGAGACTATGAGACCATAGATATAGCCATGACAGCGGCAGAGACTGGCCATCTTGTCCTCTCAACCCTTCATACTATAGGGGCGGCGAACACCATAGACAGAGTCATAGATGTATTCCCTGCCTCACAGCAGCAGCAGATAAGGGTTCAGCTCTCTATGGTGCTTCAGGCTGTTGTATCACAGCAGCTAATCCCCGGGCTTAACAATGAACTCCTTCCTGCCTTTGAGATAATGAAGGCAAACAGTGCGATAAAGACTATGATAAGGGACAATAAGATTCATCAGATTGATTCTGTTATATACTCATCAGGTAAGGAAGACATGAGGACCATGGATTCAAGTATACTTGAGCTTTATACCCAGGGGCTTATAGACAGCCAGACAGCGCTTAATTTTGCTACCAATCAGGAAATGGTTGGAAGGGCTGTGAAAAGGTAAGAGGCTTATGGAAATAAATCTTGATGATGTAATTACCTTAAAGAAAATACACCCATGCGGTTCTTATGACTGGAAGGTTATAAGAACCGGTATGGATATAAGGCTTAGCTGCCTGGGCTGTGGAAGGCAGGTCATGCTTCCTAGAAAACAAGTCGAAAAGAGTGCGAAAAAGCTGGTAAAAGCGTCAGATGCTTGAAGTAGAACCTAAGTTAGAAGAAAATAATTGGTGAAAAAGGATTTTAGTACTTGCAAAATCCTTTTTTTTATGGCATAATAAGTATTCGTGATGTAAAAAATAAATCCTTGCTCTTTTTACGCTACTCGTCCTAGCAGATAAAAGGGCCGGAAAAGACCAGAAGGAGGAGCAGAGCAACTATGAACAAATATGAATTAGCCTTAGTTGTTAATGCAAAAATCGAAGACGAGGCAAGAAACAAAGTAGTAGAAGATGTTAAGAGCCTTGTAACACGTTTTGGCGGCACTATCACCGATATCGATGAATGGGGAAAGAAGAAGCTCGCTTATGATATTCAGAAGATGAGCGAAGGTTTCTACTATTTCATCCATTTTGAAGCTGAATCATCAGCTCCTAGTGAGATTGAGAGCCGTGTCCGTATTATGGAGAACGTTCTTAGATTTTTATGCGTTAAACAGGAAGCATAACTAAGAAGGAGGTTTTCCTTTATGAACAAAGTAATATTAATGGGCCGTCTTACAAGAGATCCTGAGGTTAGATATTCCCAGGGTGACAGCCAGATGGCTATAGCAAGATTTTCACTTGCAGTTGACAGAAGATTTAAGAGACAGGGAGATACAGTTACCGCTGATTTCTTCAATTGTACTGCTTTTGGTAAGCAGGGTGAATTTGTAGAGAAGTATCTTAAGCAGGGTACCAAGATAGTAGTTACCGGACGTATCCAGAATGATAACTATACAAATAAAGAAGGTCAGAAGGTATATAGCGTTCAGATTATTGTAGAAGAGATAGAATTTGCTGAGAGCAAAAATGCAGCAGGCGGCGGAAGTACATTCCAGAGTGCTCCTGCAGGCGGTAGTCAGGAACCAATGATGCCTGAGGATGGATTTATGAATATCCCTGACGGTATCGACAATACTCTCCCATTTCAATAATATTAGGAGGTAGGAACTATGTCATTCAATAAGGACAACAAAGGTTCTAGAGAAGATAAAAGTGATTTCCCACGCAGGAGACCAATGCACAGAAGAAAGAAAGTATGTGCTTTGACCCCTGAAGAGCTTGACAACCTTGATTATAAGGATGCAGCTAAGTTAAAGAAATTCATCTCTGAGAGAGGTAAGATTCTTCCTAGAAGGATAACAGGAACAAGCGCTAAGCACCAGAGAATACTTACAACAGCTATTAAGCGTGCTCGTCACTTAGCTCTTATCCCATACGTTTGCGAATAAAATGAAATAATTAAACTCCATCGTTTGAAACATCAGGCGGTGGAGCTTTTGCATGTTAAGAATTTTTTTTGATTTCCTAAGCAGATAAAATTTTAATAATATATTTCTTTAAATTCATAGTTCAATTAAAGCTCTCTTAGGGGGATTGCAATGAATATTCCAATTTAAAAGAAAAAATCCAAGGCTTGACACCTTGAAAAAAAAATGATATTATAAAAAATGCACTATTATGTTTGAACATGGATAACTATGCTTATTATACCATAATCCACTTAAAAGTGCAAGCATTTAGTTGCATTTCTTGAATAATATGCTTAGATTTTTGTTTAAAATCCTGAATTTTAAATAATTTTAACTATGCTTAAGAGAAGTGTAGCTGTAGTTGAAGTAAATACCGAGAATCTCTTCGCAATAGGTTATCGGCAGATTTTAGAAAATATCAAGGGGTGAAAACGTCAATGAAGAAAAACAGAATTCGTCCGATCAAAGCAGGAAACGGAATTAGAATGAGTTATGCCAGACAGAAAGAAGTTCTTGAAATGCCTAATCTCATTGAGGTTCAGAAAAACTCATATCAGTGGCTTCTGACTGACGGACTTAAAGAGGTATTTGACGACATCTCTATGATTGTGGATTACAGCGGGCGCTATGGATTAAGATTTGTAGACTTTACCTTAGAGCCAAAGGAGAATCATACAATCGAGGTGTGCAAGGAAAGAGACGGAACATATTCGGCAGCACTTAAAGTAGTTGTAGAGTTGGTTGACATTAAAGAAAAGAAAGTTCGTTCTCAGCAGAAGGGTGTTTTCCTTGGTGAGCTCCCTCTGATGACAGATACCGGAAGCTTCATTATCAACGGTGCAGAGCGTGTAATCGTCAGTCAGTTAGTTCGTTCCCCGGGTATTTATTATAGTATAGCGCACGATAAGACCGGTAAAGAGTTGTATACTTCTCAGGTAATTCCTAATCGTGGTGCTTGGCTTGAATACGAGACAGACTCAAACAATGTATTTTATGTAAAAGTAGATAGAAATAGAAAGGTGCCTATAACTGTACTTATAAGAGCACTTGGAGTGAGCCTTAACAAGGATATAGAAGAGCTGTTCGGTGATGAACCAAAGCTTCAGGCGAGTCTTGCTAAGGATGTTTCTACCAATTCTGATGAAGGCCTTCTTGAACTGTATAAGAAGCTTCGTCCGGGTGAGCCTTTACTTGTGGAAAATGCGTTAAACTACATAAACAACATGCTTTTTGACCCAAAGCGCTATGATCTTGCAAAGGTAGGCCGTTACAAGTTTAACAAAAAGCTTGCCTTCCGTAACCGTATCGTAAGACATAAGCTTGCAGAAGACGTAATGGATAGGTCTACAGGTGAGGTTATCGGTGAGAAGGGTACTGTTATTACTACAGAACTCGCAGATAAGATTCAGAACGCTGCAGTTTCTTATGTACTTATTCAGGGAGAAGAAAGAAATGTGAAGGTGCTCTCCAACCTCATGGTTGACATCAACGCATTTTTACCTGAACTTGATAAGGAAGAAGTAGGAATTACCGAGCTTGTTTATTATCCAAGACTTATGGAGATTATGGAACTTGCTAACGGTGATTACGAGAGTGATGACTTCAAACGTGAACTTAAAAATCATATAAATGACCTTATTCCAAAGCATATAACCAGAGAAGATATATTTGCTTCTATTAACTATGTTTTCAATTTGGAGAACGGAATAGGTACAGAGGATGATATCGACCACCTCGGTAACAGACGTATCCGTGCTGTAGGCGAGCTTCTTCAGAATCAGTACCGTATCGGACTTTCCAGAATGGAAAGAACAGTCCGTGACAAGCTTGGAAGCATCGGAAGCGATGCTGTAGATGATGCAAACCCTGGTGACTTTATCAACTGTAAGCCGGTAACAGCTGCTATTAAGGAGTTCTTCGGAAGCTCCCAGCTTTCACAGTTCATGGATCAGCACAACCCTCTCGGTGAGCTTACTCATAAGAGAAGGCTTTCAGCCCTCGGACCTGGCGGTCTTTCAAGAGACAGGGCCGGATTTGAGGTTCGAGACGTACATTATTCCCACTATGGAAGAATGTGCCCTGTAGAGACACCTGAAGGACCTAACATCGGTCTTATCAACTCACTTGCAAGTTATGCTAGGATAAATGAATACGGCTTCATTGAAGCACCATATAGAAAGCTTGATAAGTCAGACCCTGAGAATCCAAGGGTAACTGACGAAGTTGTTTACCTTACAGCTGATGAGGAAGATCCTTTCATAGTTGCACAGGCGAATGAGCCTCTTGATGAGAACGGATATTTTATAAATAACACAGTATCAGGTCGTTTCAGGGATGAGACTTCTACCTATGACAAGAAGAATGTGGAGCTGATGGACGTATCTCCTAAGATGGTATTTTCAGCAGCTACAGCGATGATTCCTTTCCTTCAGAACGACGATGCGAACCGTGCGCTCATGGGCTCTAACATGCAGCGTCAGGCGGTGCCTCTTCTTTTCACTGATTCAGCAGTAGTTGGAACAGGAATGGAAGCAAAGGTTGCAGTTGACTCAGGAGTATGCGTACTCGCTGAGAAGGCAGGTGTGGTTGAAAGCGCTTGCGGGGATAGGATTTTAATCAGAAATGATGATGACAATAGGATAACAGAGTATCCACTTCTTAAATTCGCAAGAAGTAATCAGGGAACCTGTATCAATCAGCGTCCTATAGTTAATAACGGCGACCACGTAGAAGCTAAGCAGGTTATCGCTGACGGTCCTTCAACAAAGGGTGGAGAGATTGGTCTTGGCAAGAGCCCTCTTATAGGATTTATGACCTGGGAAGGCTACAACTACGAGGATGCGGTTCTTCTCTCAGAGCGTCTTGTAAGAGATGATGTATACACCTCTGTTCATATAGAAGAATATGAGTGTGAGGCAAGAGATACAAAGCTTGGTGATGAGGAAATTACAAGAGACGTACCCGGTGTAGGTGATGATGCCCTTAAAGACCTTAATGAAGATGGCATCATAAGAATAGGTGCAGAGGTTCGTGCGGGAGATATTCTTGTAGGAAAGGTTACTCCTAAGGGGGAGACAGAGCTTACTGCAGAGGAGCGTTTACTTCGCGCAATATTCGGTGAGAAGGCAAGAGAGGTTAGAGATACTTCTCTTCGTGTTCCTCACGGTGAGTACGGAATCATAGTAGATGCTAAGAAGTTTGAAAGAGAAAAGGGTGATGAGCTTGCCCACGGCGTAAAGAAGAGCGTAAGAGTGTATATTGCACAGAAGAGAAAGATACAGGTAGGAGATAAGATGGCGGGCCGCCATGGTAACAAGGGTGTAGTTTCAAGGGTACTCCCTGTTGAAGATATGCCTTTCCTTCCAAATGGCCGTCCTCTTGACATCGTGCTTAACCCACTCGGCGTGCCTTCACGTATGAACATCGGACAGGTGCTTGAGATTCATCTTAGTCTCGCTGCCACTGTACTTGGTTTTAAGGTATCCACGCCTATCTTTGATGGCGCCAACGAGGAGGATATCGGAGATACACTTGAGCTTGCAAATGACTACATCAATATGCCTCTTGATGAGTTTGAAAAGAAGTATAGAGAAGATCTTGGTGATGAGGTAATGGATTATCTGCTCACACATCTTGATTCCAGAAATGACTGGAAGGGCGTAAAGATTGGCAGAGACGGTAAGGTATGGCTTAAAGACGGTAGAACAGGTCAGTACTTTGATTCACCTGCAACAGTAGGTTTCATGAACTACCTTAAGCTCCACCACCTTGTAGACGATAAGATTCATGCCCGTTCTACAGGTCCTTACTCACTTGTTACACAGCAGCCACTCGGCGGTAAGGCGCAGTTTGGTGGACAGCGTTTCGGTGAGATGGAGGTTTGGGCGCTCGAGGCTTATGGTGCTGCTTATACCCTTCAGGAAATTCTCACTATTAAGTCTGATGACGTTGTAGGACGTGTCAAGACTTATGAGGCTATCATAAAGGGAGAGAACATAAGTGAGCCTGGTATACCTGAGTCATTTAAGGTTCTTCTAAAGGAGCTTCAGTCACTTGCTCTTGATGTTACCGTACTTGATGAGGATGGAAATGAAATCAAGATGATGGAAAATGTTGAGTATGGTGATGAGGATCTCACTCCGCTCATTGAAACTGAGGATACATTTACTTTTGATGATGCTTCAGCAAAGAATGGCTTCACTACCGGTACACCTGAAGAACTTGAAGAGGGCATTCAGGACGAAGAAGACTCAGATTATTTTGATGGTGAAGATTTAGATTTAGACTATGGTGGTAATGACGATAACGAAGACTTTTAATTTGACCTTGTGAAATATTTATTTCTCTATCGGAATTTACAAAAGATATAAGGCCTATGGGGGTTAACTAGTTTTTGGCCCCATAGGGCCGGTTTAATACGAAGGGAGTAACGGGATGTCAGAGATGAGCATAGAAAATGTTCAGCCAATTACTTATGATGCGATAAAGATAGGCTTGGCTTCACCAGAGAAAATAAAAGAATGGTCTCACGGAGAAGTAAAAAAACCTGAGACAATTAACTATAGAACACTCAAACCTGAAAAGGATGGTCTTTACTGTGAGAAGATATTCGGACCAAGTAAGGACTGGGAGTGCCATTGTGGTAAATATAAGAAAATCCGCTATAAGGGCGTTATTTGTGACAGATGTGGTGTTGAAGTTACAAAGGCAACCGTAAGACGTGAGAGAATGGGACATATTGAGCTTGCGGCTCCTGTATCCCATATTTGGTATTTTAAAGGTATTCCAAGCCGTATGGGTACTATATTGTCCATACCTCCAAGAAGCCTTGAAAAAGTACTTTATTTTGCTTCTTATATAGTAACTGATAAGGGAAGCAGTGACTTAGAGAAGAAGACTATTCTTTCTGAGAAAGAATACTTAGAGGCAAAAGAAAAATATGGCAATACCTTCAAGGCGGAAGTTGGGGCAGAGGCTATCTATAAACTTCTTGCAGATATTGACCTTGAAGAAGAGTCAAAGCGTCTTAAAGAGGAGTTAAAGAAGGCAGGCAATTCAAAGAGCCAGAAGATGATTAAGGCTGCGAAAGAGCTTGCGGTGATAGAGGCCTTTAAGGAGTCAGGCAACCGCCCTGAATGGATGATACTTAAGGCTATACCGGTACTTCCACCGGATCTTCGCCCTATGGTACAGCTTGATGGTGGAAGATTTGCTACTTCTGATATGAATGATCTTTACAGAAGAATAATCAATAGAAACAACCGTCTTAAGAAGCTTCTTGAGATAGGTGCTCCTGATATCATTGTAAGAAATGAAAAGCGTATGCTTCAGGAGGCTGTAGACGCACTCATTGACAACGGACGCCGTGGAAAGCCGGTTACAGGCCCTGGCAACAGAGCACTTAAGTCACTTTCCGATATGCTTAAGGGTAAGCAGGGACGTTTCCGTCAGAACCTTCTTGGTAAGCGTGTTGACTACTCAGGACGTTCAGTTATCGTAGTTGGTCCTGACCTTAAGATATATCAGTGTGGTGTTCCTAAGGAAATGGCTATCGAGCTCTTCAAGCCTTTCGTTATGAAGGAGCTTGTTGCCCGTGATATAGCACACAATATTAAATCAGCTAAGAAGATGGTTGAAAGAGTAGAGACTCAGGTGTGGGATGTACTTGAAGATGTAATAAAGGATCATCCTGTTATGCTTAACCGTGCTCCGACCCTTCACAGACTTGGTATTCAGGCATTTGAGCCTGTACTTGTAGAAGGTAAGGCTATTAAGCTGCATCCGCTCGTATGTACAGCCTTCAACGCAGACTTTGATGGAGACCAGATGGCTATCCATCTTCCACTTTCTGTTGAAGCTCAGGCTGAGTGCCGTTTCCTCCTTCTTTCACCTAACAACCTCCTTAAGCCTTCTGACGGTGGTGTGGTTGCGGTTCCTTCCCAGGATATGGTTCTTGGTATTTATTACCTAACGCTTGACAAGCCTGGCGATAAGGGAGAAGGCATGTTCTTTAAGAACATGAATGAAGCTATTCTTGCTTATGAAAATGGCTATATTACCTTACAGGCTAAGATTAAGGTGAGACGTGAGGGAATTAACTCCAAGGGAGTTAAGGAGCAGAGGATAATCGAGTCTACACTCGGAAGATTCATATTCAACGAAGTGCTTGATCAGAATCTGGGCTTTGTAGACAGAAGCCTGGATGAGAATTTCTTAAAGCTTGAGATAGACTTCCTCGTTAAGAAGAAGGAACTTAAGCAGATACTTGAGAAGTGTATGGCAAACCTCGGTGCTACAAGAACAGCGGAGATAATGGATGCGGTTAAGAGCCTTGGTTATAAGTATTCTACCATAGCTGCGATGACAGTTTCTGTGTCAGATATGACAATTCCACCTGAAAAGGCAGAGATTCTTAAAGAAGCGCAGAAGAAGGTTGAAATTATAACAAGAAACTTTAGAAAAGGTCTTCTTACTGAGCAGGAGAGATATCAGGAAGTCATTAATAACTGGAAGAAAGCCGATGCTGAGATTGCTGCTAAGCTTATGAGCGGTCTTGATAAATACAACAATATTTACATGATGGCACATTCAGGAGCCCGTGGTTCTGACAAGCAGATTAAACAGCTTGCAGGTATGCGTGGACTTATGGCGGATACAAAGGGACATACTATCGAACTTCCAATCAAGTCTAACTTCCGTGAGGGACTTGACGTTCTGGAGTATTTCGTTTCTGCCCACGGTGCAAGAAAAGGACTTTCAGATACAGCTCTTCGTACAGCCGATTCAGGATACCTTACAAGAAGACTTGTAGACGTATCTCAGGATCTTATTATCAGAGAGACTGACTGCCGTGCAGGAAAGAGCGAGATACCTGGTATGTGGGTATCAGCCTTTATGGATGGTAAGGAAGAGATTGAAAGTCTTGAAGAGAGAATCAAGGGAAGATATTCCTGTGAGACTATATATGATGACAATGGTGAAGTTATAGTAAAGGCTAACCATATCATTACTCCAAAGCGTGCAGCAAGGATAATGAAGACCAAGGCTGTAATGGAGGCAGGCACAGCAGCTAAGATAAAGATACGTACCGTTCTTACCTGCCGCAGCCACGTAGGTATCTGTGCGAAGTGCTATGGTGCAAACATGGCAACGGGTGATCCTGTTCAGGTTGGTGAGGCGGTTGGTATTATCGCTGCTCAGTCAATCGGTGAGCCGGGTACACAGCTTACCATGAGAACCTTCCATACCGGTGGTGTTGCGGGTGGAGATATTACACAGGGTCTTCCTCGTGTAGAGGAACTTTTTGAGGCACGTAAGCCAAAGGGACTTGCTATTATTTCTGAAATTGCAGGTAAGGTAAGCATACAGGATACAAAGAGCAGACGTGAGGTTGTAGTTACAGCTGATGACGGAGAAGAAAGAAAGTACCCT
This sequence comes from Catonella sp., assembly GCF_057250765.1. Classification (NCBI taxonomy): domain Bacteria; kingdom Bacillati; phylum Bacillota; class Clostridia; order Lachnospirales; family Lachnospiraceae; genus Catonella; species Catonella sp. The sequence continues at coordinate 1,544 of NZ_DBHIEC010000007.1, read as the reverse complement.
ATCAACTATGGCTCAAGAATCAAGGTATTTGATGGAGATGTGATTGAAGCCGGTGATGAAATCACAGAAGGTAGTATCAATCCACACGATCTCCTTAGTATAAAGGGCGTAAGAGCAGTACAGGATTATATGATTCGTGAAGTACAGCGTGTATACCGTTTACAGGGTGTTGAGATTAACGATAAGCATATCGAGATGATAGTTCGTCAGATGCTTAAGAAGATAAAGATATCCGAGCCTGGAGACACCGATTATTTAACAGGTGAATATGCTGATATAATCGAGTTTGAGGAGCTTAATGAGCAGCTCGAGCAGGAAGGCTTCGAGAAGGCAGAGGGTGAGAGAACAATGCTTGGTATCACTAAGGCTTCTCTTGCAACCAACTCCTTCCTCTCAGCAGCTTCCTTCCAGGAGACCACAAAGGTGCTTACAGATGCAGCAATAAAGGGCAAGGTAGATAAGCTTATCGGTCTTAAGGAAAATGTTATCTTAGGTAAGCTCATCCCGGCAGGTACAGGTATGAAGTTCTACCGCTCAGTTAAGCTTGACAGCGATCACGAGTTTGATGAGATGGGTGAGGAGAACCTCAATCCAAACGAGTTTGATGAAAACTATGCTGAGAACTATGATAACGAAGAATTTGAGACAGCAGATAACGGACAGGATGAAGAATAAATAAATCAGGCAGGAGTGGCTACGGCTGCTCCTGCCTATTTAAATAGAAGAACTTGACATACGTATATATTATACGTATAATAAAACTAATGGGAGGCTGTAATGGGGAAAACAAAACCGTATAAAGAAGTGGTAAAATTGATGAAAAAATTTGGCTGGGTACTAGATCATACATCAGGTTCACACGAAATATATATTAAAGATGGACATATGTGTCCGGTTAAGTGTACTAAGAAAGATATTCCTGCTGGTACGTTAACCAATATAGAAAGAATAACAGGAATAAAATTTTAAGTTTGAAAGGTGATAGTATGAAAACGTTTTATCCTTGTATAATAAGAGAAGAAGAGGGTACATTTTATGTGAATTTTCCAGATTTCGAAGACTGTTTTACGGATGGAGATACGATGGAAGAGGCTGTGGCGAGTGCAAAAGACGTACTCGAAGCAGTAGCCTATAGTTATTTAAAGAATAATAGGCCTTTGCCGAAGCCTGGGAAGGTAGAAGCAAATGCAGTGTATATAGAATTGTGGGTAGATTTGCTAAAAGATAGAGTAAATAATCAGTCAATAAAGAAAACCCTGACTATCCCAAAGTGGCTAAATGATATAGCAGAAGAGCATTCAGTAAATTTCTCTGCAATTTTACAGCATGGAATAAAGGAATATCTTGGTATTAAAGTTTAATAGATTAGAAAATTAAATTACAATATCCCCTTGCATTTTGACATTTAAAGTCTTATAATATAAATGATAATGAATATCAATTGTAACCTTCTCTGTAAATTATGGAGGCATGAAAATGGAAGAGGGATTTGTGAAAAGGCGGGTAATAAGGGGCATTGCCCTTACCGTGATAGCCTTAATAGT
>NZ_DBHIEC010000006.1:0-136522 GCF_057250765.1 Catonella sp. | reverse complement strand
AAGACGTAGTAGAGAATGAAGAGATAAGACATGGGCTGTATAAGGAGTATGGTATTAGCTAGAGTATTGCCTTCATTCAATGGGAGTTGAGAACTCATCCAAAGGCTAACAGGTGAGGAGCTGCCTATCCCTATAGAAAGTGAAGAAGGAGGAAAGAACATGGAGAAATTTTTTGAACCGATGTTTGAGAGGGCAGAAGCGAGAGGAAGAGCAGAGGGAGAAGCAAGAGGAGAAGCTAGAGGAAGAGCAGAAGGAAGAGCAGAAGGAAGGGCAGAAGGTAAAACAGAAGGTGAAAGCTGCCTTGCCAAACTTATCAGCCTTTTGATGTCCGAAGGTAAAAATGACAGAATCAAAGACGTAGTAGAGAATGAAGAGATAAGACATGGGCTGTATAAGGAGTATGGTATACAGTAGTCATGTTTTACGTGCTAAGGTATAAATTCAAAGAATAACGATAAAATAATTAAAAGCTGTTGACAATATCGAACAGATGTTTTATAATAACTATACGAACATTTGTTTGAATAGGATTAAATATAATATATGTGAGGTTAATATGGCAAAAGATACTAAGGAAAAGATTGTAAATATTGACAGTGATAAAAAGAAGGCACTAGAGGCTGCAATTGCACAAATTGAGAAGGACTTTGGTAAGGGATCTATTATGAAGCTCGGTTCGGGAATGGACAAGATGAATGTAGAAGTAGTTCCTACCGGTTGCTTAAGCCTTGATCTTGCTCTTGGGCTTGGTGGTATCCCTAAAGGTAGAATTATTGAGGTATACGGACCTGAGTCAAGTGGTAAAACCACAGTTGCTCTCCATATGGTTGCAGAAGTGCAAAAGGCAGGAGGTATAGCCGGATTTATAGATGCTGAACATGCCCTTGATCCTGTATATGCTAAGGCTATCGGAGTTAATATAGATGAGCTCTACATTTCTCAGCCGGATAGCGGTGAGCAGGCTCTTGAAATCACTGAAACCATGGTTAGGAGTGGTGCTGTTGATATAGTTATAGTAGATTCAGTAGCTGCTCTTGTCCCAAAGGCAGAAATCGACGGTGACATGGGAGATTCACACGTTGGCTTACAGGCTCGTCTTATGAGCCAGGCACTTAGAAAGCTGACATCTGTTATTAGTAAGACTAATTGTATAGTGGTATTTATCAACCAGCTTCGTGAGAAGATTGGAGTTATGTTTGGCAGCCCTGAAACTACAACAGGCGGTAGAGCCCTTAAGTTCTATGCATCCATAAGGATGGATGTTAGAAAGGCAGATGTTATAAAGCAAGGTGGAGAAGTCATTGGTAACAGAACCAAAATTAAGGTAGTTAAAAATAAAATAGCACCTCCTTTTAAGGAAGCTCAGTTTGATATAATGTTTGGTCAAGGAATTAGCAGGACAGGAGACGTACTTGATATTGCAGTGGATAATAATATAGTAGTAAAATCAGGTGCATGGTTCTCATATAATGGTGAGAAGATTGGGCAGGGTAGGGAGAATGTTAAGATATATCTCGATAGTAACCCTTCGGTATTTGAAGAAATAGAGAAAAAAGTTAGAGAGTTACATGCAAATAAAGCTATTGAGTCAAAAAGTGGAGAGCCAGATATAGAAGAAGCGGAAGAACAGGAAGTATATGATGAAGAGTAGTTCTTCGGAAAGCAATTGATATGTTCATTGAAAATGTTGAAAAGGTAAACAAGTACAAATTCCGTGTAACAGCTGATACGTTGGTATTTTACGTTTATCAGAGCGATATAAGAAGGTATTGCATAAAAGAAGAAAACGAATTTCCTGATGAAAGGTATGAAGCACTTATAAAGGAAACCATTATACCAAGGGCCAGAAAGAAGGCGTTAGACATTCTTAGCCGTGCAGACTGTTCTGAAGCAGATTTAAAAAGAAAACTGTCTCTTAAAGATTTTCCTCCTGATGTTATTGATGATGCACTAAATTATGTTAAAAAGTTTAATTATGTCAATGATGAAAGGTATGCTGAGAACTATATTAATTACAGAGGTAAGTCTAAAAGTAAACGCCAGTTGAAAATGGAGCTTGCAGCAAAAGGTATAGAAGGAACTATAATAGAAAATTTGATGGTTGATGACAGGAGTGATGAAGAAGCTTTATTCAACTTACTTAGGAAGAAAATTAAAAATCCTAAGGAGGTAGATGAAGAAAAAAAGAGAAAAATATATGCTTACCTTTACAGGAAGGGGTTTAATACGGAATTGATTGCTTCAGTACTATGTGATTACCTCTCTCGTACTTGACTTTTTTTATCAAACAGTATAAAATTTAACTGTTGTATGTATCAGTTGAATTATGGAATGATAATTTAGCATAGATTTATTGTACAATGAAAATTAAATAAGGAGGTGCTCCGGTGGAACCGATTGTTGTTACAGCTATTGCTGTATTCGTTACTGCTGCGGTTACTGCTCCTACTGTTTGGAAAATTGCGATTTCTAACCGTATTAAGAACTATGAATCTAAGGTTGGAACTGCAGAGGAAAGAGCCAGGGAAATTATTGAGAAAGCTAATTTAGAAGCTGAAACTAAGAAACGTGAAGCCTTGCTCGAAGCCAAAGAGGAATCTCTGAAAGCTAAAAATGAGTTTGAGAGGGAAAGTAGGGAGAGAAGAACAGAATTACAGAAGTACGAAAAAAGGGTATTAACAAAGGAAGAAGCTACAGACAGAAAAAGTGAAGCACTTGAGAAACGTGAAATTAAGCTAAATGAACGTGAGGCGGAACTTGAAAAAGGGAAAAAGGATGTGGAGGAGCTTCATTCAAAGCAGCTTGCTGAGCTTGAAAGAATATCAGGAATGACCTCCGATCAGGCAAAAGATTATATCCTTAAAACTGTCGAAGATGATGTTAAGCACGAAATGGCGGTTATGGTCAAAGAACTCGAAAACAGAGCAAAAGAAGACGCGGATAAAAAGGCGAAGGAGATTGTTGTTTCTGCTATCCAGCGCTGTGCTGCTGACCATATTGCTGAGGCTACTATATCTGTGGTACAGCTTCCTAATGATGAGATGAAAGGTAGGATTATAGGTAGAGAGGGTCGTAACATCAGAACTCTTGAAACTCTTACCGGAGTTGACCTTATAATCGATGATACTCCAGAGGCGGTTGTTCTCTCAGGGTTTGATCCGGTTAGGAGAGAGGTTGCAAGGATTGCGCTTGAAAAGCTCATCGTAGACGGAAGAATTCATCCTGCAAGAATTGAGGAAATGGTCGAAAAGGCACAAAAAGAGGTTGAGGTACAGATAAGAGAAGAAGGTGAAGCTGCTGCTCTTGAGTGTGGCATTCATGGAATTCACCCAGAGCTTATTAAACTTCTTGGTAGAATGAAGTTTAGAACCAGTTATGGTCAGAATGTACTTAGACACTCAGTTGAAGTTGCTCAGCTGTCTGGCATCCTAGCTGCAGAGTGTGGTTGTGATGTTAAACTTGCTAAGAGAGCCGGACTTTTGCATGATATTGGTAAGTCTGTAGATAGAGAGCAGGAAGGTTCACACGTACAGATTGGTGTTGAGCTTTGCAAAAAGTATAAGGAATCACCTACTGTCATCAATGCAGTTGAGTCTCATCATGGAGATGTAGAGCCTTCTACACTTATCTCTTGTCTTGTTCAGGCTGCAGATGCTATCTCTGCCGCAAGACCTGGTGCAAGAAGAGAAACCTTAGAGACCTATACTAACAGACTCAAGGAGCTAGAAGACATAGCTAATGAGTTTGAAGGTGTTGACAAATCTTTTGCTATTCAGGCCGGCAGGGAAGTCAGAGTCGTTGTTTTTCCTGATCAGGTTGCTGATTCTGAGATGGTGCTTTTGGCACGTAATTTATCTAAGAAGATAGAAGCTTCTCTAGAGTATCCGGGCCAGATAAAAGTGAGCATTATTCGTGAGTCCAGAGCTGTTGATTATGCAAAATAAAATTTAGTCCCTGTTTTTTCAGGGACTTTTTTTGTTGATTGAAGTATCAAATACTTTTGACATCCACATCATATTATTAAAACAGTATAAGAAGGGAAATAAAATGAAGTATATATCTTGGAATGTTAATGGGCTAAGAGCCTGCCTTACAAAGGGTTTCATGGATTTTTTTAATGAAATAGATGCAGACGCCTTCGGACTTCAGGAGATTAAGCTTTCAGAAGGTCAGCTAGAGCTTGATTTGCCTGGTTACTATCAGTACTGGAACTATGCTGAGAAAAAGGGTTACTCAGGCACTGCGTTGTTTACTAAGGTGAAACCAATAAATGTAACATACGATATGGGAATAGACGAACACGACCACGAGGGAAGGGTAATTACAGCAGAATATGAAGACCATTTTTTTGTTGTATGTTACACACCTAATGCAAAACAGGAGCTTGAAAGACTTGACTACAGAATGGTATGGGAGGATGACTTTAGAGCTTACCTTAACGGACTAAAGAAAACTAAACCTGTTATACTTTGCGGAGACTTGAATGTAGCACATAAGGAGATAGACCTTAAGAATCCAAAAACAAATCGTAGAAATGCAGGTTTTACAGATGAAGAAAGAGGAAAGATGTCGGAGCTATTAGATGCCGGTTACATCGATACCTTCAGATATTTTTATCCTGAACTTGAAAATGTATATTCCTGGTGGTCCTACAGATTTAAGGCAAGAGAAAAGAATACAGGCTGGCGCATTGACTACTTTATCACCTCTGATGATTTTAAAGACAGACTTAGAGATGCCAAGATTCACTCTGAGGTATTGGGAAGTGACCACTGCCCTGTAGAGCTGGACTTTGAGTAATGTATTCAATATACAAATTATTGTTTTAATGCTGGAAAGTGTAAGAGTTTCGTGGTATATTAAAAAAAAAGAGATTGACAGAACAAAGAAAGAATGATAAAATTTTAACAAGCTAGTTAAAAAAATAACAAGGCTGTTTTATCCTAAAAAATACACACCGGTAAACCGGCAGATTGAAGGGAGAATTACGATGGAAAAAAAGACTCGTGACATCATTGACAGTGTTGAATCGCTTGAGAAGGCTCTTAAGAAGCTTCGTGCAGCACAAGAAGAGTTTTCTACCTATTCACAGGAGCAGGTAGATAAGATTTTCTTTGCAGCCGCAACTGCTGCCAATCAGCAGAGACTTCCTCTTGCTAAAATGGCGGTCGAAGAGACAGGCATGGGTATCGTGGAAGACAAGGTTATCAAGAATAACTATGCCGCAGAGTATATTTATAACAAATATAAGAACTCTAAGACCTGTGGTGTTATTGATGAAGATAAAGAGTTTGGATTTGCAAGAGTTGCAGAGCCTCTTGGTATACTTGCTGCAGTTATTCCTACCACTAATCCTACTTCAACTGCTATATTTAAGACACTTATAGCGCTTAAGACCAGAAATGGTATTATCATAAGCCCACATCCACGAGCTAAGAAATGTACTGCAGAAGCGGCAAGAGTTGTGCTTGAGGCTGCTGTAAAAGCTGGTGCGCCTGAAGGAATCATTGACTGGATAGATGTTCCTAGTCTTGAGATGACCAATCTGGTTATGAAAGAATGTGACTGTATCCTTGCTACAGGTGGTCCTGCAATGGTTAAGAGTGCTTATTCATCAGGAAAGCCTGCGCTCGGTGTTGGTGCCGGTAATACCCCTGCTATCATTGATGAGTCAGCCGATATCCTTATGGCAGTCAACTCAATCATCCATTCGAAGACCTTTGATAATGGTATGATTTGTGCTTCTGAGCAGTCAGTGATTGTAGATGCAAAGATATATGATGCAGTTAAGGCTGAATTTAAGAGAAGAGGCTGCTACTTCCTTAAGAAGGATGAGATTGAAAAAGTTCGTAAGACGATAATTATAAATGGCGCTCTGAATGCTAAGATAGTTGGTCAGAAAGCTGCTACAATAGCTGAACTTGCAGGAGTTAAGGTAGACCCTGCAACCAAGATTCTTATAGGAGAGGTTACAAGTGTTGAACTTAGCGAAGAGTTTGCACATGAGAAGCTTTCACCGGTACTTGCTATGTATAAGTCAAAAGATTTTGCAGATGCTCTAAGCAAAGCAGAAAGATTGATTGCAGATGGTGGTTACGGACATACTTCTTCTCTCTATGTTAACTCAGTTATCGAAAGAGAAAAGATAGCAGAGTTTGGTGAGCGCATGAAGACCTGCCGTATCTTAGTCAATACACCTGCTTCACAGGGAGGTATCGGAGATATATATAACTTCATGCTCACTCCATCTCTTACTCTTGGATGTGGTTCTTGGGGAGGCAACTCAGTTTCTGAAAATGTAGGAATCAAGCAGTTGTTAAATATCAAGAATGTAGCCGAGAGGAGAGAAAATATGCTTTGGTTTAGAGCACCTGAAAAGGTTTACTTCAAGAAGGGATGTCTCCCTGTAGCACTTGAAGAATTAAGGGATGTAATGAATAAAAAGAAGGTATTTATAGTAACAGATACTTTCCTTTTCCAGAATGGCTATACCAAGTCTGTTTCAGATAAGTTAGACCAGTTAGGCATAGTACATCAGACTTTCTCAGACGTAGCTCCTGATCCTACACTGAATTCAGCTAAAAAAGGTGCAGAACTTATGAGAAGCTTTGAGCCTGATTGTATCATTGCAATTGGTGGTGGTTCTGCTATGGATGCTGCTAAGATTATGTGGGTTCTATATGAACATCCTGAAGTAGACTTCTATGATATGGCTATGCGTTTTATGGATATTAGAAAGAGGGTATATACCTTCCCTAAGATGGGTGAAAAGGCTTACTTTATAGCTGTTCCTACTTCAGCAGGTACTGGCTCAGAGGTTACACCTTTTGCAGTTATTACTGATGAAGTTACCGGCAACAAGTATCCTCTTGCGGACTATGCACTACTTCCAAACATGGCTATAATAGATGCAGATATGATGATGAATGCTCCTAAGGGACTTACTTCATCTTCTGGTATAGATGCTGTTTCACATAACCTTGAGGCACTTGTTTCGGTTATGGCTACAGATTTTACAGACGGTATAGCAAAACAGTCATTACAGATGATTTTTGAATATCTTCCAAGGGCTTATGATAACGGACCAAATGATCCTGAGGCAAGAGAGAAGATGGGACATGCTGCTTGTATGGCAGGTATGGCTTTTGCAAATGCATTCCTTGGCATAATGCACTCAATGGCGCACAAGCTTGGTGCCTTCCACCATATACCACATGGTATTGCAAATGCACTTATGATGGAGCAGGTTATCCGCTTCAATGCATCTGAAGTACCTACCAAGATGGGAACCTTCCCACAGTATCAATACCCTAAGACACAGAGAAAGTATGCAGAGGTTGCAGAGGCTCTGGGATTTAAGGGTAAAAACGACGCTGACAGTGTAGAAAAGCTTATTGCGGGAATCAGAGAACTTCAGGACAAAATCGGCATTAAGAGAAGTATCAAGGATTATGGTATCAAAGAAGAAGATTTCCTTGCTACTCTTGATGATATGACAGAGAAAGCATTTGACGATCAGTGTACAGGCTGCAACCCAAGATATCCGCTTATTAGTGAAATGAGGCAGATGTATCTCAATGCTTACTATGGCAACAATAACGAAGCAGTTTAATGTAAATGGGGAGGTTTATATTATGAAACTTGAGAATGTTCTTGTGAAGCGTCCGGGAAAAACAGTTTACAGAGATGGTAATAAGGTAATTAAGTTGTTTGATGCTCAGTACTCTATGGCTGATATCCTCAATGAGGCACTCAATCAGGCAAGGGTTATGGAGACAGGATTAAATATACCTAAATTACATGGCGTGACTGAGATTGATGGAAAGACAGCTATTGTGCTTGATTATATCGAGGGCAAGACCTTCGAGCAGCTTATGAATGAGCACCCTGAGAAGCAGGATGAATTTCTTGAAAGATTTATTGCTATTCAGGCGGATGTTCACTCAAGAAAGGCTCCAATGCTTAACAGGCAGTATGATAAGTTTTATAAGAAAATATCCGATTCAAGCTTTGACGCTACAACAAGGTATGATTTACATTCAAGGCTTGATGCAATGAAGCGTCATGACAAGCTATGCCACGGAGATTTTAACCCAAGCAATATCATTGTTACCGCAAATGATGATGTTTATATCATTGACTGGGCACATGCTACACAGGGTAATGCTTCTGCCGATGTAGCAAGAACATACTTGCTGTTCTATCTTAACGGAAAAGAGGAATTTGCTGACAAGTACCTGAATCTCTTCTGCGAAAGAACAGACACCGCTAAGCAGTATGTACAGAAGTGGCTCCCTATCGTTGCTGCATCACAGTCAGTAAAGGGAAATAAGGAGGAAGTAGGACTCCTTAGCCGTTGGGTAAATGTAGTTGACTATATGTAAATAAAATTGTATTTCAGGCAGTACCTTTTGGTACTGCCTCTTTTCTGTTTAAAGAAAAAATGTTATAATATAGAGATGTATTGATTAAACTTAAGGAGAACCATTATGGGAAAGATAACTAACATAAAAAAACAGACAGATAACAGGTTCTTAAATATTTATGAGCTTGATAATGTTCATAAATCAGGTAGAAAGGGTAAGTATTTTGTTGCCTCAAGAGCAAAGGATATAGACAGCTTAAAAATCACAACAGGAAAAAACAATCCTGATGGTGTTATTATATATGCACTTGCAGGAGAAGATAAGGACAAAGTTGTGCTAATCAGACAGTATAGATATCCTATCAATGATTATATTTATGAATTTCCTGCAGGACTGGTCGAAGAGGGAGAAGACTATTCTGTGGCTGCAGGAAGGGAGACATACGAAGAAACCGGTATGAGATTTACTCCTATTACTGTACCTGATGGCTATAACAGACCGTTTTTCACAACCATAGGGATGACAGATGAATCCTGTGCTACAGTATTTGGATATTGTGATGGAGAACCTTCCCACGAACACCAGGAGGATAGCGAAGAAATTGAGATTATCTTAGCTGATAAGGCTGAGGTTAGAAGAATACTGAAGGAAGAGAAAATTGCAATAATGACAGCGTACATGCTTATGCACTTTATAAAGGATGAAGAGCCATTTGGATTCCTAAAGGAGGATTAAATTGAGCGTTTTTGAAATACTTGGACCTATTATGGTTGGTCCATCAAGCTCACATACAGCAGGAGCTTGTAGAATAGGGCTTATTACAGCCAAGCTGCTAGGTGAAAAGCCTGTAAAGGCAGAAATCATACTTTCAGGCTCATTTGCAGCAACAGGCAAGGGACATGGAACTGATAAGGCGTTGGTTGCCGGGCTTTTAGGCTTTGAACCGGATGATATGAGGATACCTGATAGCTTTGAAATAGCAAAAGAGATGGGGCTTGACTTTGAGTTTAAGAATAATGAGGTCAAGGATGCCCATCCTAATACAGCTATAATTACAGCTGTAGGAGATAAGGGAAGGGAAGTCTGTGTTCAGGCTGCTTCCATAGGAGGAGGCAGGATTAAGGTAAATAAGATAGATGGAATAGAGGTCAATTTCTCGGGAGCCCTTCCTACCCTTATAGTGAATAATATAGACGCTCCCGGTCATGTGGCCGCAGTTACAGGAACTTTGTCAAGGAGTGGATTTAATATAGCCAATATGCAGCTCTACCGCAACAAAAGAGGCGGTACTGCGGTTATGATAGTGGAAATGGACCAGAAGATGTCGCCTGAACTGATTAAAGAAGTTGAGAACCTGAAAGGAGTGCTTAGAGTAACCTATGTATGATTCTTTAGAAGAAATTGTATCTGTCTGTGAAAAGGAAAAAATTTCTTTTCCTGACTTAATTATAAGGGAAGATGCCTCAGATGCAGACATTACCATAGAGGAAGAAATTGGAAAGATGCAGGTAATGTGGCAGGCGATATTAGACGGAGCCCATAACTATGATCCAAACCTTAAGTCAAGAAGTGGGCTTGTGGGCGGAGATGGATATAAGATGCAGGCCTATAGGGAGAGTAACACCACAATCTGCGGGGACTATATGGGAAGGGTTATACAGGCAGCAATAGAGACCTCAGAGTCCAATGCCTGTATGAAGAGGATAGTGGCTGCGCCTACAGCGGGCTCTTGTGGTGTACTTCCAGCTGTGTTGGTACCTTTTTATGATGAATATAAGGTGTCTGACGATGAGATGGTAAAGGCACTATTTGTGGCGGCAGGCGTAGGAGAGGTTGTTGCAAGAAGGGCTTCTATATCAGGGGCAGAAGGAGGATGTCAGGCTGAGATGGGTACTGCGGCAGCTATGGGAGCAGCAGCGCTCGTGTACCTCAAGGGTGGAAGTCCTATGCAGATGATAACAGCCTCAGGGATGGCCATTCAAAACCTGCTTGGTCTTGTATGTGATCCTGTTGCAGGACTTGTAGAGGTACCCTGCGTGAAAAGAAATGTAATAGGTGCCGTGAATGCCTGTTCTGCTGCTGATGTAGCACTTGCAGGTATTAGTGTTAGGATTCCACCTGATCAGATTATAGATGCAATGAAGGACGTTGGTGACAGCCTTAACTCCAGATTCAAGGAAACCGCCAGAGGAGGGCTTGCAATTACACCTGAAGGCATTAAAATAAGGGAGCTGGTTAAGTAGCTTGCTACCTGACCAAAATAGTGGTAAAATAACCCTTTAGATTATATATTTCAGATTATAGAGTAATAATTTTGGATAAAAGGATGGATAATGGGCAAATACGCAATTGAAGTAGAAAATGTCGGAATGAAGTTTAATATGAGTTCCGAAAAGGTGGATGATCTTAAGGATTATGTGATTAAGCTGCTTAAAAGGCAGCTAAACTACAAGGAGTTCTGGGCACTCAAGAATATTTCTTTTAAGATTGAAAAGGGTGACAGGGTTGGCCTTGTAGGACTAAATGGTGCCGGGAAAAGTACTCTTCTTAAGGTTATCTCAGGAGTACTTAAGCCGACAGAGGGAAAGGTTAAGATATCGGGTAATATTGCACCTCTTTTGGAGCTGGGTGCCGGGTTTAATAAACAGTATACGGGCACAGAGAATATATTTCTTTATGGTGCTATGCTTGGACATTCTAAGGCTTTTTTAACTGAAAAGTATAATGAGATTGTTAAGTTTTCAGAGCTTGGAGAATTCATTGATGTACCCGTTAAGAACTATTCCTCAGGTATGAAATCAAGGCTTGGATTTGCAATAGCAACTATTGTAGAGCCTGATATTCTGGTGCTTGATGAGGTACTCTCTGTTGGTGATGCCAAGTTTAGAAAAAAGAGTACCAATAAAATCAAGTCGATGATTGAAAACAATGTTACGGTACTTTTTGTATCGCATTCTATAGATCAGGTATTAGATCTTTGCAACAAGGCTATACTCCTTGATAAGGGGCATCTTGTGGCTTATGGAAGCGCACAGGAGATAGCTGATCTTTATCAGCAAAGACTCGAAGATAAATAAAAAATGAGGTAATATATGATAGTTAAAAATAAGGTGGGTCTTATGTCTAAGCTTGCTATGTTTGAAAAGTCTTCCGAGGGGAAGATGGCACTTAGAGATATCAGCCTTTTTAGATATGACCATATCAGATGGGATTTGCTAAAAACCGGTGCAAGTGTAACTGTAGGTTATGCTTTGATACTGGCTCTAATAATAATGTATAATCTTGAATATCTCATTAAGAATGCGACTTCACTTGATTATAAGGACATTGGAGTTAAGATGCTGGGGATATATCTGGTGGTTATGGTGGTTTATCTGGTATTTACTTTTCTATATTCTGCCTATACATACAGTAAAAACAGAAGAAAGTTTGTAAAGTATCGTAAACTATTGTCGCAGATGGAGAGGATTTACGATGAAGAGGAGACAGAGGAGGAGAGTAAATGATACAGCTTCTGCTAATTAGAGACAGCATTAAAAGCGTGGTAAAGAAGTACAATGCAGCAATTGTTCCTATTTTCCGCTTCGTTGCCGCCTTTATTACATTTTTATTAATTAACTATAATCTAGGCTACAACGAAAAATTCTCGGGAATATCTGTAGTTGTTATGTTTTCAGCTATATCGGCATTTTTTCCAATGGCGGTAACAGTGTTTTTGGCCGGTCTTTTAATGACTATACACATATACTCAGCCTCAATGTTCCTTGCACTTATATTTGTGCTGATTATAGCTATCCTTTATTTTATGCTGGTTCGTTTTGCACCTGAATACAGTGGGCTTATTATTGCAGTACCGGTACTTTCATTTTTCCATATGGAAGCCCTTACACCTATGGCAGTTGGGCTTACGGGCAATCCTATAGCTATATTTGCAATGGTCCCGGGAGTCTTTATCTCTACGTTATTTAATGTGATAAAAGAAGCTGTAAAAATGTCTGCCGGAAATACCCAGATAGAGGATAACCTTCAGATTTACATATATGTGATGAAATCTCTAATTGAGAATAAACTTATGATACTTACCATAGTTTCATCTATCTGCGTATACTTTGCAGCGTATGTATGCAGAAGGCTCGCTATATCACATGCATATATACTTGGAATACTGGCAGGGATGATAGTCAATCTTATGGTAATGATAATAGGAGGCCTCATATTTGATGTTAAAACAGATGTCCTTTGGGTATTCTTAGGGACCATGCTTTCGGGCGTATTTGCGTTTGTTGTGCAGTTCTTTAAGTATCTTCTTGACTACACCTCTGTCGAGCATTTACAGTTTGACGACGATGATTATTTTTATTATGTTACTGCAGTGCCTAAGCTATCGGTCACATCACCTAATTTGAATATTCTTAAGATAAACGGTAACGAAACAGATAAGGAATGAGTGTTAAATGGAAACGATTGTAGAAACGATAAGCGATTATTTTACGTGGCTTACCTTACCGGCATTTAAGTTTACAGATGTACTAGAAATACTTATTTTAGCTTTTTTGATTTACAATATAATCAAATGGATAAAGTATACCAGAGCCTGGACCTTGTTTAAGGGACTCCTGGTATTACTTGCCTTTTCTGTGTTTTCCGCTATCATGCAGTTTGATGTAATACTCTGGATTATACGGAATACTATCAGTGTTGGTATTATTGCATTTGTAATACTATTTCAGCCGGAACTAAGAAGAGCACTTGAAGAGCTGGGCAAAAGAAACATATTTCCAAAGTTTATAAGTCTGACAGGCTCCGATGAAAATGACAGATTTTCTGATAAGACGATAGAAGAGTTAGTGAAGGCTTCATTTGAACTTGCAAGAAATAAAACCGGTGCTCTAATAGTTATAGAAAAGGATTTGAGCCTTACCGAGTATGAAAAGAGCGGAATACCTATAGATGCAGTGGTAAGCAGCCAGTTGCTTATCAATATATTTGAGCATAACACACCTCTTCATGATGGAGCAGTTATCATGAGGGGGGATAGGATTGTATCTGCTACTTGTTACCTGCCACTATCTCCTAATCTTTCTCTTAGCAAAGAGCTTGGCACAAGACATAGGGCCGCTGTTGGAGTAAGTGAGGTGACAGATAGCTTAACTATCATAGTCTCTGAAGAGACCGGAAAGGTTTCTATAGCTCAAGATGGTAGAATATTAAGAAATGTTGATGGTGGAAGGCTCAAGTCTGAGCTTGTAAAACTTCAGAAGCTTGATGCTTTTGCACAGGAAACTAAGCTTAAATGGCAGAAGGTTAAAAAACATCTGTTTCGCAATAAGCAGGATGGAGAATTGTGATTATGAAGAAGTTGTTTACAGAAAATATAGGACTAAAGCTTGGCTCTATTGCCATAGCCATTATCCTATGGGTTTTGGTCGTATACACATATGATCCCGCTGCAACTACGACATTTACCATAGGAGTAGACATTATTAACGGGGACTCCATAGCATCTTTGGGAAAGGTATATGAAGTCGTTGAAGGTGACACGATTACCATAAAGGTGAAAGCTAACGCAAGCCTTATAAAGAACCTTAAGGCATCTGATTTTAAGGCTACTGCCGATGTATCTAAGCTCTCACCTACAGACCATGCCAACATAGATGTCGTATGTACTAAGTCAGACAATGTTGAGATAACCATCATAGGCAGTGCAAAGCTACTTGAAGTTAAGCTTGAAGACCGTGTAACCAAGCAGTTTTCAGTTACGGTTGAAAAGTCAGGAAATGCGATGGAGGGCTACTTTGTAGGGGATGCCGTCGCCAAGCCTAATCTCATAACAGTAAGCGGAGGTAAGAACTCTATAGAAAAAATTGCATCAGTTAAGGTGGTTGCTGACATAAATGGCGCTGGAAGTTCGTTTAATGTTAAGGGTGTTCCTAAGGCCTATGATTCTGACGGCAACGAAATAACTACAGGAAGCCTAACGTTTTCCGATAATCCTGTAAGTGTTGCTGTAAAGGTGTATAAGACTAAGAGGATTAGTGTGATTGTGGAAGCGAGCGGAGAACCATATAAGGGATATTCTGTTCAGGATATTGACTATGAGCCAAAGTCTGTATTGGTCGCAGGTGATAAGAATCTGCTCTCAAGGATTTCAAGTATCAGGGTGCCTCTTGATGTTGAAGGAAAGATAACGGATGTAGAGGAATCTATTAGTCTTTCTGACTTTTTGGAAAGCGGCATATACCTTGTTGACAAGGATGTAACCATCAATGCTAAGTGTAATATAGTAAGGCTTGGAACTAAAGAACTTGAAGTATTGCCAACAGATATCAGTCTTAACAATAAATCAGACAAATTTAATTATGAATTCGTTAATACAGAGAAGTTAGTCGTTACCTTGAGTGGCCTTTCAGATAAAATAAAAGATATTGGAGTTTCAGACATAGCTCCGTATATTGATTTATCCAATACAAAGGAAGCAGGTAATTACTCTTATATACTCAAGTTTAGAGATATTGACGGTGTAAAAGTGGAGACATCTAATGCTGTTACCATAAGGGTAACCGATATTGGCGGAGGAGCATCGGAAAATACAGGGGAAGATGCAAATGATGAAGCCAGCGGTGCCGCCATTGAATCAGATGACAAAAAGAGTGAGACAAAAGAATCAAAAGAATCAAAGGGGTCAAAAGAAGGAGAGTCATCTTCTGTAACGAATGAAGAAGGAAAGAACCATGAATAAGTTGTATATGGAGGAAAGCTTGTGCTTAGAGTAATAAAGAATTTTAAAAAGTTCAGATTTTTACTGCTTGAACTTGTGAAGAAGGATATCAAGCTAAAATACAGACGTTCTTATCTTGGTATATTGTGGACTCTGCTTGAGCCACTTTTAACCATGATAGTTTTAACTGTTGTGTTTTCCGGGTTTTATGGCAAGAGTGACAGGTCATTCCCTATATATGTCCTTTCAGGAAGGCTTTTGTACAGCTTTTTCTCATCAGGTACAAAGGCGGCCTGCAAGTCAATTAGGAGTAATGCATCCATTATCAAGAAGGTGTATGTACCCAAATACATATATCCATTTGCTTCAATCATAGCCAACTATCTGATATTTATGATATCGCTTACTGTACTGGTGGTTGTTTCACTGGTTTTAGGTGTATATCCTACAAAACATATATTTGCTGCAATCATACCTCTCATAACACTTTTGTTTATGACAATAGGTGTGGGTATGGTGCTTGCTACTATGGCTGTATTTTTCAGGGACCTGGAGTATCTGTGGGATGTAATGCTTATGCTTATAATGTATTCATCAGCTATCTTCTATAATCCTGCGAAGGTTATTAAGAATGGTTACGGCTGGATTATTACATATAACCCTGTATACGCCTGTATAGCCAACTTTAGAAATGCGATTTATGGCAGCAGCATCGATAGATGGAGCCTTTATTATTCGGTGGGAGTCGCAGCTGTAAGTGTGGTTGTTGGCCTTTTTGTATTCTACAAAAAGCAGGATGAGTTTATCTTAAACATTTAACAAAACTAAAGAAGTGGCAAATGATGAAAATAAAAGAATTAAGCTATGCCTTGTTTGCATTTAACTACAAGTTTGGTTCGATTCTTCCCATCAAAAAGAATTTTGTGTTCTCCATAATGACACATGATGAATCTCCAAGCGGAAATATCAGGACTCTTACCAAGTATCTAAGCAAGGTGGGTAAATATAGCTTTTACTACGTGTCTAAGGAAGAGAGGAGAGCTTATTTTCATCTCCTTTTTGTACTGCCGTTTGTAATGAGTAGAGCAGAGATTATCCTTATGGACAACGCATTTATGCCTATGTCCTTCTTTAAGGTGAGAAAGGAAACAAAGGTGCTTCAGCTCTGGCATGGAACAGGAAGCATCAAAAAGTTCGGACAGGACAGCAATACAGGGAGATTAAGGGAATTAGAAAGAAGACATAACGCAAACATTGACTGTCTCTTTGTTAATTCAGCCGGGCTTGTACGTGAATATGCCGGAGCTTTTGGCTTACCGGAATCAAAAGTATACGCCACAGGGCTTCCAAGAACTGATTGGCTCCTGACACTTTTGTCTGATAAAAACAGGGCTAAAAAAATCCGGGACATAAGAGAAAAGATAGAAAAATTTATGGTGGGCAGCTTGAAGGACAAAAAGATAATCCTATATGCGCCAACCTTTAGGGACAATGAAACGGATGCTCCAAAGCTCCATATGAATGTATCGAAGCTTGCAGAGACGCTTCCTTGCGATTATCTTATATTTCTTAAGCTTCATCCATATGTAAGCAGGGCATTTAAGGGGAGTAATTTACCTGCCAGGGTAATAAATATATCAGACTATAAGGACTTAAATGAACTTATGGTTGTCTCTGATGGGTTAATAACAGATTATTCATCTATTATTTTTGACTATGTTGTACTTGATAAGCCGATGTATTTTTTTGCTGATGATATACTTGATTTTGAAACGAATGGGAGAGGTTTTTACCTTGACTATAGAAATGAGCTTCCGGGTATTTTGCCTTCTGATGAGACCGAACTTGGAAGGATAATTGTAAATGATATAGAGGGAAGCGAAAGCAATGAGGCCAGGCTTAGTAGAAGGTTGTTCCTTGATAAATACTATGATTGGTTAGATGGTAAGTCTGCGATGAGAGTGTATGAGGAGGCAATTAAAAAGAAGTAAGAGCCTCACCACATAAGAACATTCGGAGAGGTTAACAGACTGGAATAAAGAGGCTGCTACATAATATAAGTATTACGTGGTGGCCTCTTTTTGAGGATTTTTGGTATTTTAATAAGCGTTTTTATTGATAAAGCCCTTAAAGAAGGTTAAAAACAGTATCTTAAAATCAAGCCCAAGTGTCCAGTTCTCGATATAATAAAGGTCACAGTCTATTCTTTTTCTTATGGAGGTATCTCCTCTGAAACCATTTACCTGGGCCCAGCCGGTTATTCCTGGACGTACCTGATGCTTAACATTGTAGCGTGGAATCTCCTCTTGGAATTTCTCTACAAAGAAAGGGCGTTCAGGTCTTGGGCCGACAAGGCTCATGTCCCCCTTAAGCACATTAAAGACCTGGGGAAGCTCATCAATACTGGTTTTTCTGATGAAACTGCCTATTGAGGTTACCCTTGGATCATTTTTGGTAGTCCATGCCTTCTTTTCGGCTCCTGCATCCTGTATCTTCATAGAGCGGAACTTGTACATGTTAAACTCTTTGTTGTGCAGACCTACTCTTACCTGCTTAAAGATAAGAGGGCCGGGCGAGGTAAGCTTAACAAGTATGCTTACAATAAGCATTGGTATACCAAATACAATAAGCATGCATACTGCCCCGAATATATCAACAACCCTCTTGATAAATTTGTTAAATGAGTTGCTAAGAGGTACATTCCTGATATTGATTACTGGAAGACCATCTATATCCTCAGTATGTGCAGTAGTAGGTATAACGTTGTTATAATCAGGTACAAACTGAGTGTGTACACCGCTTTTTTCGCATACTGCCACGATATGTTCAAGCTTATGATAGTCACGAAGTCTAAGTGTAATGGCAATTTCATCAAGGGTGTGTGAAGCACATATTTTTTCCAGGTCCGAAATGGCTCCAAGGACTTTTATATTGCGGTACTTTGAGCCCTCTGGCTTGTCATCGTCCAGAATTCCAAATATAGTATATCCCCATTGTGGATTGGAAATAAGCCTGTCAATATAGCTTTCTGCTGCAGAACTATAGCCAACAATCAGCATATGTTTCTGGTTAAGGCCTTTCCTTCTCGCTGCATGAAGCAGCTTTCTTAAAAAGAAACGAAAGGTCCAGCCAAAGAATACATTTACACCATAAAATATAGTAATAAAAGAACGCGAAATATCACTTTCCTTAAGTACATAAAGGAGTACAGGAAAGGTAAGAATGGCTATGGTATTAGCCTTAAAGAAGTTCCACATCTCAAACCTTAATCTAATCTGCCTCATAGGTGTGTAGACTCCTGAAAATGAGTATATTACAAGGTAGATAGGTATCAGGTAAATTAAAAATTTCATATAGTGGACTAAAGGCCACCACATGGTATGTTCAGGTGGAAATACTTCAAACTTTATAAGCCAGGCATATACAAAGGATATTATTATTATCAGTATGTCGCAGAGTAAATATACCCTGTTAAGTACTTTTTGATTTTCTCTAATCATCGAAGTGCTCCTAAGATTTAATGATACCATTATAGTACATTTATGCAGATATTTCTACCAGGAAAGACACAAAGATTTCACAAGACTATGGTTAAATTTATATATTTATGATATGCTTAGTACAGTATGATTCTTACTTTAGGAGGAATAATAAAGATGGAAGAGAAAAAGGATAATGGCACAACAAAGGGGCTTCTTATACTCGTTATTGTTTTTTTTATGATTATTGCAGGTATGGTCGGCTTTGGATTGTCCGGATATAGTGAGTTTAATATATTGCAGAGCCAGGATACAGGCGTAAGTGACAAATCTAATACAGATGAAGAAAAACCTGTAAAGAACAACGAGAATAAAGGGGATAAAGAAGAACATCAGGATAGAAAAGAAAATGTAAAGCTTCCTAAAACGGAGACTGACTCAAAGCTTGCATCTGTCAGGACGTCTGACTTGTCGGATGTAGTAGAGAAAGTAATGCCTTCTCTTGTTGCGATAACTACTGAAGGTGAAGAGAGCATAGTAAGTTGGTTTGGGAAGCAGACAAGAAAAACTCAGGATATGGGCTCTGGAGTGATAGTAGACAAGGACCAAAAGAGCTTATATATCATAACCAATAACCATGTTATAGACGGGGCTAGAAAGCTTGTTGTGGCTTTTGAGGATGGAAGCACTGCAAAGGGAGAAATAAAAGGGACTGCGGCATATACAGATCTTGCCCTCGTGGAAGTAAAGCTTGATAGTCTTGCTAAGAAGACACTTGATAGAATAAAGGTAGCAAGGCTGGGCGATTCGAATGAAATAAAAGTAGGTCAGATGGTTATGGCAATAGGCAACGCACTAGGTTACGGTCAGTCGCTTACTGTAGGCTATGTGAGTGCCAAAGACAGGGTAGTAAATATAAATGATATAACAATGAAGCTCATACAGACTGATGCGGCCATCAATCCCGGTAATTCAGGAGGAGCTTTATTAAACCTTAACGGCGAAGTCGTAGGAATCAACTCCGCCAAATTCTCGGACAGGGCTGTAGAAGGAATGGGCTATGCCATACCTATGGCTACAGTAAAACCACTGATAAATGAACTTAAAACCAAGAAAAATATCACAGATACTGAAAGAGGATATCTTGGCATATATTATAGGGAAATAGATGATGCTTCACACCAATCCTTCAATATGCCTTACGGACTCTATATTACAGATGTTGCAGATAATGGAGGGGCAAAGAAAGCAGGTCTTATTAAGGGAGATATAATTGTGGCAGTAAATGACAATGAAACCTTGAAATCTGATGCCATTAACTCTATAATCTTAGGTAAGAAAAAAGGCGAACAGGTCAAGGTAACATTTTACAGATACGAAAATGGGGAATATGTCAAAAAAGATGTTAATGTAACACTTGCCGAAAGGCCGAAAACAAATAATTAGATTTTGGAGGTTTGCTTGACAAATAAATATGAGTTGTTTGCACCCTGTCACTTTGGCTTAGAGGCGGTGCTAAAAAGAGAAATAATAGAGCTTGGTTACGAGGTAACGGAAGTAGTAGATGGTAGAGTTTCTTTTGAGGGAGATGAAGAGGCCATCGCAAGATGCAATGTATTTCTTAGGACTACAGAGAGGGTTATGCTTAAAGTAGGAAGCTTTAAGGCTGTTACCTTTGATGAGCTTTTTGAGAAAACTAAGGCGCTGCCTTGGGAGAATTTCATCCCCAAAGATGGTAAGTTCTGGGTAAAGAAGGCTTCTTCAATAAAGAGTAAGCTTTTTTCTCCTTCCGACATTCAGAGAATAGTAAAGAAGGCTATAGTTGACAGGCTTTCCGGAAAGTACAACATACTTAGGTTTCCTGAGGACGGAAGTGAATATCCTATTAGAATAACCATACTTAAGGATGAGGTTACTGTAGGACTTGATACGTCTGGTGAATCGCTTCATAAGAGGGGCTATAGAAGGCTTACAGTTAAAGCCCCTATCACTGAGACACTGGCAGCTGCACTTATAAGCCTTACACCTTGGAAGAAGGACAGGCTTCTCATCGATCCATTTTGTGGAAGTGGTACCATACCTATAGAGGCTGCCATGATAGGTCTAAATATTGCACCGGGAATGAAAAGGGATTTTCAGGCTATGGCCTGGGATAATATCCTTCCAAAGAGTCTATTTAAAGAGGCTAAGAAGGAAGCAGAAGACCTTATTGACAGAGAAACAAAGCTTTCCATACAGGGCTATGATTTGGATACGTCTGCACTGGATGCTGCAAGGGGGAACCTCTCCCTAGCGGGACTTGAGGGAAATATCCACTTTCAGCAGAGAGACATGAGAGATATAAGCAGTGCTAAAAAATACGGCTTTATTATAACCAATCCTCCATATGGAGAGAGGCTTGAAGAAAAAGAAGCCATGCCACAGCTTTATCGCGAGATGGGAAAGGCATTCCAAAAGCTTGATGAATGGTCATATTATATAATTACAGGCTTTGAAGATGCGCCAAAGTATTTTGGAAGGAAGCCTGATAAGAACAGAAAGATATACAATGGCATGATGAAAACCTATTTTTACTCATACCAGGGCGCAAAGCCTCCAAGACAGAGAGCAAGTCAGTAAATATATTATCATTTTTACTTGCAAAACTATCTAATTGCGGTATAATGGATATGTTAAAGCTTTTTAGGATTTTAAGGATGAAATCTATAGTTTTGGAGTGAATAAAATGAACTCGAAAGATAAGAAGAAGGAACTTAGGAAAATAACTGCGGCCGGTGTCTCGATTATGACAGTGGCTCTGTTGTTTTCCTCTATTTTTTCGGGAAACAAAGTTGAAAGAACTACTCTTTGGGCAAAGCCTTTTGAAGTACATGACAGTATCGCTGCCATTGATGAGACACATATAGAGATTGAGAATGATGATACTGCCCTGGCCGGTGAATTTGAAAAGGCAGAAGCAGGCTTTGTATTTGACAAAGAGAAGATGCCTGAGAATTATGTAGTTATACCTAAGCAGGACAGTGAGGATGGACTTGCTATGATTAGTGATGAGTATAACTATAGAACAGTGTATCTGGATATCAGGGATAAGAGCAAGAACTTTTACAGTACTTCCTCTGTTGTAAGATACAACAAATCTGAGGAATTTACCGGAGAACCTGTGGGACAGGTATTTCCTCCTTATCTTATGGCATTTATAAATGGAGAGGCAGAGGCCTCTGAAAATGATAGGGAGGCCTACGATAAGTATGAAAAAGAGAATAAAAATCAGGATGAAAGCCCAGACCCGGTAGCCAATATCAAGATTGAACGAAAGGACAAAGATGTCACCAGATTTGTTCTTACCTTCAACAGGCTCTATGTACCTGAGTTTTTCGAAGATGATGATAATTACTACATTTCACTTAGAAGGCCTAAAGATGTCTACAAAAAAATACTTGTAATAGACTTAGGGCACGGCGGAAAAGACGCTGGAACGTTTAGTGGTGACAGTAAGGTGTATGAAAAGGATACAGTGCTTAAGTTTGGGTTGAAGTTAAAAGCTCTTTTTGATAAACAGGACGATATCAAGGTGTATTACACAAGGCTTACTGACACCTTCCTCTATAGGAGAACCAGAATTGATTTAGCCAATGGCCTGGATGCTGACTTCTTTTTAAGCATTCACAACAATAACTATACTGTAATGGGCAGTCCTGTTGACTTTAATGCTGTAAGGGGAACTGAGATTCACTATAACGAGAAGATTAAAGATACCAAGGTAAGTTCTAAGCAGTTTGCATCCCTCATCTTAGAGAGCATCTGCAGTGTGCTTAAAACAAAAAACAGAGGTGTGGTTGAAGGCAGCGGGTACTATGTTTTAGGGCATACCAATATGCCGTCTGCCTTGGTTGAAATAGGATATCTTACCAACAAAGACGACCTAAAGATTATACAGAATAATAAAAAAATGACCGCCTGTGCAGAAGCTGTTTACAAGGCTATAGTTCAGGCTTTTAAGGAAAATGAGGAATAATGGATAAAATAGTTTTTGCAACTACTAATGAAGGCAAGGTTAAGGAAATAAAAGAGATACTAGGGGATTTCCCCATTGAAGTAGTGTCTATGAAGGAAATGGGTATAACAGCAGACATTGAAGAAAATGGTACAACTTTTGAAGAGAATTCACTTATCAAGGCAAGGGCTTTAGCAAAGCTTACCGGACTTCCTGCACTTGCCGATGATTCGGGACTTGAAGTAGATTACTTAAACGGTGAGCCGGGTATATATTCTGCCAGATATCTGGGCAGAGATACAGACTATGATTATAAGAATAATTATATCATAGACAAGCTAAGTGGGGCAAAGGGCGAAGATAGAAGTGCCAGGTTTGTATGCGTTATCTCTTTAGTGCTTCCTGATGGCAGGGAGTTTGTAGAAAGAGGAGTTGTTGAAGGCCTGATAGGCTATGAGCAAAAAGGAGAAAACGGCTTTGGATATGACCCTATCTTTTATTTACCTGAATACGGGAAGACCTCTTCAGAACTCCCTCCTTGGGAAAAGAATAAGATAAGCCACAGAGGAAAGGCTCTTACTGCTATGAAGAAGCTGATTGTGACTTTGGATTGATATGGACTTTGAATTGATATAGAAAGAAGACGTATAAAGAAAGAGGATGTATTAGTGGATATAAGTGTTAAAGTATTTGAGTTATTTGTTGAGAATTCAAGTCTTAAGATAGGACTTAGAGTTAGAGGGGACTATGATCCTAAGGTTAGGAAGCCTATGGTTACAGTCATATTTGACAATGGAAAGGAAAACAGAAGGATTCCCATGCCTATTCAGGCTTATTACCCAAGTGAAGACTTAAAGACCTTTGACTTTTTTGCAGGCTACTCTTATCTTTTAGATCAGGTGTTTTTCAAAAACTATGGTAATGAAAAAATGAGGATGAGCATCGAAGTAGCTTATGGTGAACACCTCTTTGTAAGCCCTGTTATGACTGAATCCAGCGATTTGCTTATCTATGGTTCCGAGTTTTATGGTGTAGCCTTTGGTAAGAAACATCAAGACATAGTGATTAAGCCTCTTCAGGGGGAGACAGAAACCAGCATAAGAAATAACATCGTTAATTCTATTCAAAGTATAGTAAACCTGCTTTGGAGCATTGTACTTATTGTAACAGCGATTATACTTATACCTGTATTTGTTGTTGAAGCACTGCTTAACTTTATATACTGTGTAAAGCCTGCACCAAGAAACAACAAAACCGGTCTTATGAGAATCCTCTTTCATATAAAGTGGAGGGTGAGCGGCATAATTAGAAAGAACCTAAGCTTTGCGTACTTAAAGCTTAGTCTTGCAAGACTCGGATTTGATTTGTTTAAGGCATTTAAGGTGAAAAAGAACAGAATAGTATTTATCTCAAATAGAAGGGAAGCCATAAGCGGAAACTACGAATATATCTATGATAAATTAATAGACAATAAAAAACTTGACATAAGAACCGTATTTGATACTACGGAGGGTTATTTAACCTGCTTTAAGTATGGTTATTATATGGCTACTGCCAAAGTGCTTTTAGTAGATGATTACATAGAGCTTATATACAAGATTCCAAGAAGAGAAGACAACTATCTCATACAGGTGTGGCATGCCTGCGGTGCGTTTAAGACATTTGGTTTTAGCAGGCTTGGAAGACCGGGTGGGCAGAAGCAGAAGAACAATGCGCATAGAAACTATGATTTCTGTACAGTTAGTTCTTCGGAGATATGCAAGTACTATGCGGAAGGATTTGGGCTATCCCTTGAAAAGGTGGTTCCTACCGGGGTTCCAAGAACTGACGTCTTCTTTAGCAAGGAATATAAAGAAAAGGCAAGAAGTGAAATCTATAGTAAATACCCTGAACTAAAGGATAAAAAGGTAATTCTATTTGCTCCTACCTTTAGAGGGAATGGTAAAAAATCAGGATTTTATCCTGAGAACCGTTTTGACTTTATAAAATTATATGAGCATTTTAAAGGAGAATATGTTATTATAATAAAGCATCATCCTTTTGTGAATAACAGAGTGGAGATTCCTGCGGAATATGAAGGTAAAATCATTGACATGTCAGAAAATGAAGAGTTAAATGAACTTTTATTCGTTACTGATGTGCTTATAACTGATTATTCATCAGTGGTATTTGAAGCGAGCCTCCTTGATATTCCGATGTTGTTTTATTCTTTTGATTTGCAGAATTATATTGCAACCAGAGGATTTTATTATGAATACGACTCCTTTGTACCGGGCAAGATAGTCTACAATATGGATTCGCTCATTGAAGCCATAGACAAGAAGGACTTTGAGAGCGAGAAGATAGATGCATTTAAGCACAAGTTCTTTGACGAGTTAGACGGTAAGGCGGGACAGAGAGTAGCCGATTTAGTTGTTAGTTTACTTGATAAATAGGAGGTTATTATGGTATTTGCAGTTATTTGCGCAGGTGGTATAGGCAGTAGAATGGGAAATGCTGAAAAGCCAAAACAATATCTTAATGTAGGCGGCAAGCCTATTATACTACATACGATTGAGAAGTTTGTGGTAAATGAGAAGTTTGAAAAGATTATAGTTCTTGTTCCTGAAAGCTGGATAAGCTATACAAAGGATATAATCAACAAGCATCTTCAGGGGATTGAGAAGGTTGAGGTTATGGCAGGAGGAAGTGACAGAAATTCAACCATTATGAATGCCATTAACTACATAGAAGAGAAGTTTACTCTTGATGATGATACCATCATTGTAACCCATGATGCAGTTAGACCTTTTGTTACACACAGAATAATTATGGATAATATAGAGGCTGCTGTTAAGGTGGGTGCCTGCGATACAGTTATCCCTGCTACTGATACAATAGTGGAGAGCTTAGACGGAGAGAAGATAAGCAGTATTCCTGACCGCTCTAAGGTGTATCAGGGACAGACTCCTCAGAGCTTTAGGGCGAAGCGCCTAAAGGAGCTCTATTCGTCACTTACAGATGAGGAAAAGGCTATACTTACAGATGCAGCTAAGATATATCTGCTGAAGGGAGAGGCTGTACATCTTGTAAGGGGAGAAGTGTTTAATATCAAGATTACCTATCCTTATGATCTAACAGTAGCTGAAACTTTGATTAACACAGACAGGGAGTAAAATATGCTAAATACCGTATATAGGTTGGTTGCACCCAGAAGGTTTGAGGTGGCATTTTCGGATATCCAGTTATTTAAGGATAATCAGGTCATAGTAAGACCTCAGTTTCTATCTATCTGCCACGCAGACCAGAGATACTATCAGGGACTTCGTCCGGCAGCCATACTTAATAAAAAACTTCCTATGGCGCTTATACATGAGTCTATAGGTGTGGTGGTTCAGTCCTGCTCTGACAAGGTAAAAGTGGGCGACAAAGTTGTTATGATACCCAATACACCTGTGGAAAAGGACGAGTATATAGCGGAAAACTACCTTAGGAGTTCTAAGTTTAGAGCAAGTGGTTTTGATGGATTTATGCAGGACTTGGTTGCTCTTGATGCAGACAGGGTAGTGAAGGTACCTGAAGGGATTGATAACCATGTGGCTGCATTTATTGAGTTAATGAGTGTAAGTGTGCATGCGATTCTTAGATTTAAGAATTTCTCACATGGCAGGAGAGATAATATTGCTATCTTTGGAGACGGTAACTTAGGCTTTATTACAGGTATTTTTCTAAAGTCAATGCTGCCTGACTCTAAGCTGTCAATTTTTGGTGTAAATGATGATAAGCTGGCGAGCTTTTCATTTGCAGACAACACATATAACGTGGCAGGTGAACTAAAGAACCTAAGCTTTGACCATGCCTTTGAGTGCGTGGGTAACGCTGCGAGCGGCCAGGCGATTGAGCAGATGATTGATTTTATTAATCCTGAAGGGACTATATCTTTACTCGGAGTATCTGAGTATCCTGTCCCTATCAATACCAGAATGGTGCTTGAAAAAGGACTGAAGCTTTTTGGAAGCAGCAGGAGCGGACGCGATGACTTTAAGATGACTGTTAACATGCTTAGTGAAAATCCTTGGATGGTTAATTACTTAAGCAATATTATAAATAATATAGTGCCTGTAAGGAATATGACAGACATGAATCGGGCATTTGAACTTGATATACAAAAGCCCGGTGGAAAGACTATAATGGAATGGGATAAGTAAGCTGTTAAGTATGTATTGTAGGGATGAGGAGGTAGTTTTTGGAACGTTTTGAGATAAATATACTTAAGTTGAATGTAACGGAAACTACATTAAACATAGATGTTAAGGTAAGAGGTAATTATAATCCGGAGGTTAGAAACCCTATCGTTACCATCATTTTTACCTCAGGCAGTAAATACAGAAGGCTTCCCGTCCCTATAAAGACTTACCTGCCGGAAATGAATATGAAGAGATTCTTTATTCTGGCGGGCTACAGCTATTCCATAAAAGACCTGTACATTGACCATGATAAGCCTGAAAATATAGAAGTAAAGCTTGAACTTACGTATGGCGGTGATACATATACCGATATAATCTTAGATAAACCTGATGAATTAAAAATTATATCTTCAAGACAGTATTTGGTTTCACTCGCCAATGATGGATTAAGTATTAAGTTAATAAGGACAGCAGGTGATAAAGGTAGTGCAAATGTGATTCCTGTTTTATTAAATGGGATGATTTCATTTGCGTGGAGTTTTATACTCTTTATTCTGGCTGTCATTTTTATACCAATTTTTACCATCGAGGCAATGCTTGAGGCTATAGGACTTATAACAACAGCTTCCCCCAAAAAATATAAGAAAATAATGGGGGTTATAGAACATATCAGATGGCGTACAGAGCTTATTATGGATAGAACTATAGGACTCAGTACGTTTAAGAATCTGATGACTAAGTTTGGGTTTTATCTGTTTAAGCCTTTTAGGCTAAAGGAAAACCGAATTACCTTTATATCAAACCGTAGAAATAGTATAAGCGGTAACTATGAAAGTATTTATGCAGAGCTTATCAAAGATAAAAATATTGATATAAAGACTGTGCTTGATACGAAGGAAAGCTTCATATCCTGCTTTAAGTACGGTTATTACCTTGCAGCGTCAAAGGTCATTTTAATTGATGATTATATTCGTTCGGTCTATGAGATAAGAAAGCGTAAGGATAACTATCTTATTCAGGTGTGGCATGCCTGTGGAGCATTCAAGGCCTTTGGCTTTAGCAGATTAAGCAGAGAAGGGTGTTGGCCGCAAGACGCCCGTTCTCACAGAACCTACGATTATTGTCTGGTAAGTTCAAGGAAAGTAGCAAAGCATTATGCTGAAGCATTTGGGATGAATGTTGACAGGGTTATTGGTACAGGAGTTCCAAGAACTGATATCTTCTTTGATGAAGCCTATAAGAGGGAAATAAGAGCAAAAATATTTTCTACATATCCTATGTTAAAAGACAAAAAGGTTATTCTTTTTGCGCCTACATTTAGAGGGTCAAGCAAAAAAGAGGGCAACTATCCTCATTACCGCTTCGATTATAAGAAGATATTTGAAAGATTCGGTGATGAATACAGAATTATAATTAAGCATCATCCTCACGTAAACAATAAGCCTGTTATAGATGATGAGTACAAGGATAGAGTCATTGACCTATCAAAGAACGAGGAGCTAAACGAGCTTTTGTTTGTCACTGATATTCTTATTACGGATTATTCATCCGTGATATTTGAGGCGGCGCTCTTAGACATACCTATGCTCTTTTATGCCTTTGATCTAGATGAGTATATATCAAGAAGAGGCTTCTACTGCGAATATATTAGCTTTATACCGGGAAAGCTTGTGGAAAACATGGATGAAATATTATCTGCACTTTCAAGTGGGAACTTTGAAGCTGATAAGATAATAGAATTTAAGCTGGGCTTCTTTGATGACTTTGACGGTAAGTCCGGAAAGAGAGCATCAGAGTTCATAAAAAGACTTATGGAAAATTAGTGCAATTTATTTCATCATCTTTTG
This sequence comes from Catonella sp., assembly GCF_057250765.1. Lineage (NCBI taxonomy): Bacteria > Bacillati > Bacillota > Clostridia > Lachnospirales > Lachnospiraceae > Catonella > Catonella sp. The sequence goes on along the minus strand of NZ_DBHIEC010000006.1, from coordinate 107,952 downwards.
TGAATATTTGTGCTTTAAAATTCTTCTTATATCGTGTATAATATTACGGGCGCAAAAGGATTAGGCTTAAAATTATGAAGGGAAGGTTTTAATGAAATGATTGATGGCAAAATTACAGAACTTTTGCAGACAAAAGGGATGGAGTATGATGAAACATCTGCTTCATGGTATGGCACAGTTTCAGGCTATAGTATGAAACTTGTCCGTACAAATGATGGGAAGAACTACGAACTTGTAGTTCCCGTAACCAATGGAGGTATGCCGGACAAGCAGACTATGGTGGAGCTTGGTAAGCAGATAAACACCGTAGGAAGAGTAACTGTTAAGCAGTATGATGTTACCTTTTTTATTAAAAGACCTCTTACGACTGGTGCTTATCTTGAAAACATTTCTGCTGCAGTTTCTGCTGTTCCTGAGATGCTTAGAAGTTCAGGTTTTACAAGCTGTTGTGAGGTCAGCGGAAGAACTGACAATCTCTTATTCTGTGTGGTTGGAGGAGAAGTTTTAATTCTGACAGACGAGGAATATGGTAAACGTGAAATAGCTGTAAATGAGAGACATTACACAAAAAGCGAAAAAGGTGAAAATGTTGTTACTGGTATTGTAGGAGCATTTTTGGGAAGTATCATAGGTCTTATTGTTATAGTTTTAGTAGGACAGTTAGGATATGTTGCAGTTCTTTCGGGAATTGTTATGGGTGTTTGTACAGTTAAGGGCTATGCCATCCTTGGTGGAAAGTTAAGCAAAAAAGGCGCCGTACTTTCACTTATAATTATGATATGTATGACATTTGCAGCATTTATTTTAGATTCTTGCCTATATGTAATCAGACAGAGCCCTGGCGATGTGGCTTATATCGAAGAAATGATAGGATATTTTGTAGATGCTGTATTTAAGGAGAGAAATTATACTATCGAATTGGTAAAAATGTTTGCATTTACTTTAATAGGAGCTGTTCCTGCTATGTTTGGAGCATTTAAGGATGAAAAACTCTCTATAACAGCTTATAAGTTAAAAAATGTTAGAAATGATGATGAATACGGATATTAATTGAAATTTTTATATTTTGAAAATTGTATCTGATATATAAATATGGAGAATTAAAGATGAGAATTAAAAATGCTCTACTATGCGGTGGAATCGTACTTATGGTGGCTTTATGCTTTGGTGAGACAGACAGCATAAAAGCTTCAGCTGTAGTCGAAGCTAATGGGATCGACGATTCTAATGCTATCCAGCAGGAATTGGATTCGCTGGGGAGTGTTACTCTTAAAAAAGGTGAGACCTATAGACTTGAGAAGTCCATTGTTTTAAGAAGCAACATGACTATTAATGCTGAAGGAGCAACCATAATTTGTGAAAGGCCTATTGCCTACAATATACCTGACGAAACTGACTACAATTCTTTATCAAATGTTACCATTATCGGTGGTACTTGGAAGTCGGAAGGCAGTGGATACACAGGCTCATCCTTTAAGTTCACTCATGCAAATGATATAACTCTTAAAAATATGAAAGTTAGGTCAGCCAATTTATTAGGCCATAGTTTTGAATTTGTAGCCTGTAAAGATGTGTTTATGGAAAACTGTGATATAGCAGGACTGGGAAAGGCAGAATCAATGACGGAAGAGGCTGTTCAGTTGGATGTTGCTACATCAGGGACAGCACCTTATTTGAAAAGTGTACCATTTATAACTAGCTTAACTAAGTCGCTATGGAATAAGGCAGGTTGCAAGAATGTTACAATTAAAAAATGTAAGATAGTTGGCTGCCGGGGTGTAGTCGCCAATTATACAAAGGATAAAGATGCAATCAATGCTATTCATGAAAATATCACACTCATAGGTAATAATATAACCGGTCTCAACGGAGAAGGAGTTGTACTTTTTAATACCAAATCAGCTGTGGTTAAGAATAATAAGATAAGAAGCCTTAGAAAAGGAATTGGTGATGCATATACTGTCGGTTTGCATATAACTACATTTTCAAAGGATAAAGCTCTAAAAAAGGCTGAGTTTAAGATTAGTGGCAATACAGTGTATGGTGGCAGGCAGGCTGTTATGGTTTATTCTCATTCAGGAGTAAAATTTGGCAAGGCTGTAATTGAGAAGAACAAGCTTTTCTGTAAGGCAGGAAAGGATGTTGCAATCCATGCTAAGGAGCAGAGCATTAACAAAATTGTGATTAAGTCGAATACCATCAAGACTTATAAGGATAAATAATAAAAGATGGGAAAAATTATTTGAGTTTTATACTTGAATTAATTGAATTTATGTGCTACAATTCTAACAATTTGGGCATAAATAGAAAGGAGGAGGAAGAGCGAAATTAAAACTTTTGTTCTTCCTTTTTCTTTTGCCAAAAGTGGTGTAGTTTGCAAAGTAAGATTTGGAGGAAATGATGAAAGCATATTTGATTCTTGAAGACGGAACGGTATTTATGGGAGAATCTTTTGGTGCCAGAAAAGAAGTTATAAGTGAAATAGTTTTCAATACTTCCATGACAGGCTATCTTGAGATACTTACCGATCCTAGTTACGCTGGACAGGCAGTTACAATGACCTATCCTTTGATTGGTAATTATGGTATTAATTATCAGGACATGGAGTCAAAAAAAGCTCAGCCTGATGGTTTTATAGTTCGTGAAATAGCAGGAAAAGCCTCTAATTTTAGAAATGATGATTCTCTGTCAAGATTTTTAGTTGATCAGGGAATTACAGGCATTTATGGCATTGACACCAGGGCACTTACAAGGATTCTTCGTGAAAGTGGTACCATGAACGGTATGATAACTACTGACGAAACAAAACTTGGAAGTGCTAATATTTTGAATAAAATTAAGCGCTACAGGGTAGAAGGAGTGGTTGAGCGGGTATCTTGCAAAGAAAAGGAGATATTTGAACCTAGATTTGCAAGAAGACCTGACAAGGTATTTAAGCCTGAATTCCAGTTTAAGAATGACTTTGTTACAGAGGCAAAGTATAAGATTGCCCTTATGGACTTCGGTGCCAAGAAGAACATAGTGGATTCTCTTTTAAGAAGAGGCTGTGAGGTAACGGTTTATCCACAGAATACCAAGGCAGAAGAGATATTTAGGGATAAGCCTGATGGAATTATGCTTAGCAACGGACCTGGAGATCCGGCTGAATGTACTGATATAATAGAGGAGCTTAAGAAGCTTTTTGAGGGAGACATCCCTATCTTTGGTATCTGCCTCGGACACCAGCTTATGGCTCTTGCCAAGGGTGCAAGGACAGAGAAGATGAAGTACGGACACAGGGGAGCAAATCATCCTGTAAAAGACCTTTCTACAGGAAGAGTATATATTTCTACTCAGAATCATGGCTACATGGTGGTTGACAAGAGTATGCCTGAGGAGGTTGCAACTACAAGCTTTATAAATGTAAATGACGGTACTGTTGAGGGTATACGTTACACAGGAAAGAGAATATTTACTGTGCAGTTTCATCCGGAGGCTTGCTCAGGACCGCTTGATACAGGATATTTGTTTGATGAATTTTTAAGGGAGGTTAGTGATGCCAAGAATAGCTGATATTAAAAAAGTAATGGTTTTAGGTTCAGGTCCTATCGTTATCGGACAGGCCGCTGAATTTGACTATGCAGGTACTCAGGCCTGCCGTTCCCTTAAAGAAGAAGGTATAGAGGTTGTACTTGTTAACTCCAACCCTGCTACAATCATGACAGATAAGGATATTGCGGATAAGGTATATATAGAGCCACTTAATGTAGATGTAGTTAAGAAAATCATTAAAGAAGAGAAGCCTGACAGCATCCTCCCGACACTTGGAGGACAGGCAGGGCTTAACCTCGCTATGGAGCTTGAGGAGAGTGGCTTCCTTAAGGAGAACAAAGTAAGGCTCATAGGCACAACTGCTTTAACTATCAAAAAGGCTGAGGACAGACTTGAGTTCAAGAATACTATGGAGAAGCTTAAGGAGCCTGTTGCTGCTTCTACAATAGTAGAAGACGTTGAAGCTGCTGTAGAATTTGCTAAAGAAATAGGATATCCTATAGTTGTAAGACCTGCCTATACCCTCGGTGGTTCAGGTGGTGGAATAGCTGATGATGAGACTTCACTTAGACTTATATGTGAGAACGGACTTAGGCTTTCAAGAGTAGGTCAGTGTCTTATTGAGCGTTCAATCGCAGGCTGGAAAGAGATAGAGTATGAGGTAATGAGAGACAGCAGAGGTAACTGCATTACTGTCTGCAACATGGAAAACCTTGACCCGGTTGGAGTTCATACAGGTGATAGTATAGTAGTCGCTCCATCTCAGACACTTTCTGATAAAGAGCACCAGATGCTAAGAACTTCTGCTCTGAACATAATAGATGAGCTTGGAATCACAGGTGGCTGTAATGTGCAGTATGCCCTTAACCCTCATACCTTTGAATACTGCGTTATAGAGGTAAACCCTAGAGTTAGCCGTTCATCTGCCCTTGCCTCAAAGGCTACAGGCTATCCTATAGCTAAGGTAGCAGCTAAGATTGCACTTGGCTACACCCTTGATGAGATTAAGAATGCTGTTACAGGAAGAACATTTGCAAGCTTTGAGCCTGCACTTGACTATGTGGTTGTTAAGATACCCAGACTTCCTTTTGATAAGTTCATTACTGCCAAGAGAACACTTACAACTCAGATGAAGGCTACCGGTGAGGTTATGAGTATCTGTACCAACTTTGAAGGTGCTCTTATGAAGGCAATCCGCTCCTTAGAGCAGCATGTAGACAGCCTCATAGTCAATTACTACGAGGGCTTTACTGATGAGGATATCAAGGATGAGCTTCAAAAAGTAGATGACAGAAGAATATTCCTTATAGCTGAGGCTATCAGAAGGGGGATTACTCCTGAGTACATTCATAGTATAACAAAGATAGACGAGTGGTTCATAGACAAGATAGAGCGTCTTGTAAGATGTGAGCTTCGCCTTAAAAATGAGGAGCTTACAAAGGAGCTTTTATTTGAGGCAAAGCGTATGGAATTCCCTGATAAGGTCATTGCAAAGCTTACCGGCAAGACTGAAAAAGAAATCTACGATTGTAGAATAAAAGAAAATATCATTGCGGGCTTCAAGATGGTAGATACCTGTGCTGCTGAGTTTGAAGCAGTTACACCTTATTATTATTCCTGCTTTGACGGAGAAAACGAGAATACCTCAGTTACAGATAAGAAGAAGGTGCTTGTACTTGGTTCAGGTCCAATAAGAATCGGTCAGGGTATCGAGTTTGACTTCTGCTCAGTACACTGTGTATGGGCGTTTTCAAAGGCAGGATATGAGACCATCATCATAAACAACAACCCTGAAACAGTAAGTACTGACTTTGATATAGCTGATAAGCTTTACTTTGAGCCTCTTACTCCTGAAGATGTAAGAAATGTAGTAGAGCTTGAGAAGCCTTATGGAGCAGTAGTTCAGTTTGGAGGACAGACAGCTATAGGTCTTACCAAGGCTCTTATGGAGATGGGAGTAAAGATACTGGGAACATCTGCAGAAGATGTAGATGCAGCAGAGGATAGAGAGATATTTGACAATATCTTAAATGAAACAGGTATACCAAGAGCTTCAGGTGGAACGGTATTTACAGCTGACGAGGCTGTGGAAGTAGCTAATAGGCTTGGCTACCCTGTGCTTGTCCGCCCTTCTTATGTACTTGGTGGTGCCGGAATGAGAATAGCCATATCTGACTCTGATATAAGGGAGTATATAGACATAATAAATCGTAATGTTCAGGAGCATCCTATCCTTGTAGACAAGTATCTTATGGGTGAGGAGCTTGAAGTAGATGCAGTTTGTGACGGCGAGGACATCTTGATTCCGGGTATAATGCAGCATATTGAAAGAGCAGGCATACACTCAGGAGATAGTATTTCAGTTTATCCTTCACAGAATATATCGGCAGAGCTTATAGAAAGGATAGAGGACTATACAAGGAAGCTTGCAAAGAGCCTTCACGTAATAGGACTTGTCAATATTCAGTTCATCATCTATGAGAATGAAGTGTATGTTATAGAGGTAAATCCTCGTTCAAGCCGTACAGTACCATATATAAGCAAGGTAACAGGTATCCCTATAGTTGAGCTTGCTGCCAAGGTTATTATGGGAGAAAAGATAAGAAATCTCGGTTTCGAGCCGGGACTTCAGAAGGAAGCTCCTTATGTGGCAGTGAAGATGCCTGTATTCTCCTTTGAAAAGCTAAGAGGAGCTGAGATTTCCTTAGGACCTGAGATGAAGTCTACAGGAGAGTGTCTTGGTATAGCAAAAACTTTTGATGAGGCTCTCTTTAAGGCCTTCCTTGGAGCGGGAATTGACCTTCCTATTCACAAGAAGATGATAATTACAGTGTGTGATGAGGACAAGAAGGAAATCGTGCCTATAGCTGCAGGATTTAACAAGCTTGGCTATGAGATATATGCTACCAGAGGTACTGCTGAGGTACTTAAGAATAACGGTGTTGAGGTAACTCAGGTAAACAAGCTTGAGCAGGCTGCGCCTACGCTTATGGACCTCTTACTTGCACACAATATTGACCTTGTTATAGACACACCTTCTAAGGGGGCAGGAAAGTCTAAGGACGGCTTCCTCATCAGACGAGTTGCTATAGAAACAGGTGTTTCTGTTATTACTGCGCTTGATACAGCTACAGCCCTTCTTAGGAGTTTAACAAATTCTCATAAAGATGAGCTTGAAATGATTGACATAGCAACGGTTGCAAGAAGAGGAAATACCAATGGTTGATATAAAGGATGTTCTGTCTTTTAACTACTATACTTATAAAAAGCCATTTACCGGCAGTGATAACGGTAAGAGATACAGAATCGTAAGGCTTGAAAAGGAAATACTGGGAGAAGAGGGAACTGAGCCTACAAAGGAGGTAGTCTTCAAGGCTTTTCTTTGGAAAGATGTTCTAGCCTTTGAGAAGACCCCTGAAGAGGAGCTTCTTACTAAAGAATTTGCTTTCACTCCTTATGGGTTAGAACAGGTGGTTGACTGGATAAATACAACAATGTTATAATCAATCTAAACACCCAAATTATTTACCTTTGGATTAGGTTCATTTGGTAGATAATTTTGGAATATTATTCTTGGAGGAAAGATATGGGAAGGTTTTGTAAGTTTTGTGGAAATCCTATAGAGGATGGACAGGAATGTAACTGTGACGGAGCTGTAAAAGATAGACAGGAAAAGGCTGCATCAAGTGTGAGCGAGTCAGCAAATCCTGTAGTGGAGGCACCTGTAAATGCTGATGCTAACAGTGCTCCTGAAGTAACTAAAGATATCGAGGTAAAGGCCAATGAGTCCGTAAGTGCAGTTAACAACGCACCTCTTCCTGCGCAGAATGCAGGAAGTACCAGACAGGCTGGAAGTTCTGCGGGAAAGAGCTTAAATATTGATGTAGCTAAGATATTGAAAGATGCCTTAGGCGTAACCAAATCATTTTTAATGAATCCTTTTGAGGCATTAAAATCATCATTTGCAGAGAAAGATAAGCTAAGTCAGCTGGTTGCAGGCGGTATATCGGCCTTTATTATGTTTATATTTTTCATAATAATGGTTAATTATCCTGTATTTGATGCATTTACAAAGTTTAAGATAGCGTTTTTCTTAATCGTATTTTACTTAGCCATAAAAGCGGTATATGCTTTTGGAGTATTCATTTTCGCTAAGAAGCAGACAAAACCGGTGTCATACTTATCAGTACTTGGACTTTGTAGTCTGACTGCGATTTTAGATATGATAATTCTGTTTCTTGTTGTGATATTTATGTCGCTTTCATTATTCATGCTTTCCGGTATTTGTCTTGCGTTTTTGCTGGTAAACAATATTATGTCATCAGTAGTTATTGCTTACATAGCTTTTGAAGAGAATTTTGTTAAGACCTACAGAATTGGTCTTTTACTTCAGCTTATTATTGTTTGTATAGTTATCCTATTGCTTGATATTTTAGGAAGAAGCATCTTATCTAGCATATATTCAAGTATATTTGGTAATATGAACTACATGAATATGTTTGGTAACGTTTATTAAATATAGAGATTATAAAGGTCACAGAAGTACTATTATCTGTGGTCTATCTATAGGAATTAGTAATACTTGTAGGGAAGAAGTACACATAAAAGATAGGAGTTAAGATATGAAAAAAGGCGGATTAGTTTTCTTGTCAATTATATTGGCTCTTGTAATCATTGCACTTGGAGCATCTGCAGGTGCACTTGCTTATACCAATGGAGTGCCTGCGATAAAGCAAACATCAGTTACTGCTGAGAATACAGACGATAATACAGACAATGGATATACCTCAGAAGATGTTGCTGACACACAGCTTACAAAGAGTTTTGACCAGTTCACTGTAGACAACACTATGTCGTCATCAGAAGATAAAGACAAGAAGGATGATGCTAGTGACAACAAGGAGGGTGAAGAAGAATCTTCAGAGAATAAGGAAGATGCAGGCGAATCCACGGAGAGTAGTGAAAAAAACGATGATACGACTACCAACGAAGCTATTGAAGCTGGTGAATCAAAAGAAAATAGCGAAAATAGCGAAGACAGCAACAATACAGAGGGAACTGTAACAGGAGAAGAAGACAAAAAAGAGGTTAAGGAAGAGAAGAAGAAATCAGATACAAAATATCTCTTTGCTGACAGTGCTAAAAAGAAACTGAATAAGAAGAGTGCGAAGGCACTTGTAGAAAAGATTGAAAGTAAGGGCTACAAGATGCCCAGTGACAGATCAGTTGCAAGAATGATAATAAATGAGATGTACGCAAAACATGGCGCAAAGTTTAAGGATAACGAGGTTCAGAAATACTTCAATAAAAAAAGCTGGTACAAGAATAAAAAGAAAGTTAGTACAGACAAGGCTTTTTCTAAAATGAGTGCACTTGAAAAAGAGAATATAGAAGTGCTTGATGAGATTGATAAAGCGAATTAATTAAATGGAGGGATTATATGTTTTGTGAAAATTGCGGAGCAGAATATTTTGGTAAGCAGGTATTTTGCGAAAAATGTGGTCACAAACTGCATGACTCGGATTATTCTCTTGATGAAAATAAAGAAGAACAGAATGCAGCTGAAGCTACAGGGGAGCCAGTGTCTATAGAAAACAATCAGCAGTCAGAGCCAATACCTGCAGAAAATAATAAACTGCCGGAGTCTGAGCAGGTTGCAAACAATCAGCAGGTACAGCCTTCGCCTGTGGCAAATAATAGGCAGCCTCTAGCGAACAACGGCAAGCGTAAGAAGGGTATATTTGGAGTAATCAAGTTTTTATTTTTAGAAATTATCATTCTTGGGGCTATGATATACTTTTTAGTTCCTTATATCTTTGGTAATTTCAGTGCTGAACAAAAGGCAAAACAGTATTTCGTTGCTCTTGTAAATGAAGATTATGACAGTGTGTATTCTTTGTTTAATATAAATACAGAGGATGATAAGAATTTCTTGCTTAAAAAGGATGGAATAAAGCAGTACCGTGCTTCTGCCGGCTTAACGGATGTCCTTAATTATAAGGTAAACGATAATGATTCTTTTTGGAAAATGGACAAGGGTGATGATATACGTAAAGAAGTTGTTATATCCTATACCAACAGGGGGGATAGTAAGGAGCATACATTCACTGTAAATCTGGTAAAGGAATCAGCTAAGAAGTATTATATATTTGATGATTGGAGCATAGACTATGTCGGAATTGCTGCTTCTAATGTCAAGATAAATGTGCCTGATGGAGCTAAGGTAAAGGTTGATGATGTTGAGATTCCTGAGAAGTATGTGACAACAGGTGAAGTACCTGGTGATAGTACTTATACAATTCCTATAATATTTACCGGGAATCACAAAATTGAAGTATCTAAAGATGGTTTAGAAACATTGAAAAGAAACGAGACAGTTACAGGCAATAATGATAATATCACACTTGACGATATGAGGCTGTCTAAGGATACTGCAGAAGCACTTGAAGAGCTGGCTATAAACAATATGAAGTCGGTATATTTGGCTGCGTTAAATGGTGATTCTTTTGACAAGATTAAGGATATCTTTGTGCAGGATGCGGATAGTCTTAACTCGATTAAGGCCCAGTACGATGAGCTTGCACAGGGATTAAATAATGACAGCAGACATGTTACTAAGATTGATTTTACTTCTGCGAATACTGAGATAGATGTGACAGAGCCTGTTGTGACAAAAACAGTGTTTTATCAGATATATTTCTCTTATTACTACAGGCCTTGGTTTGGCGACCCGGAATGGAAGGATAGTAATAATACCGGAAGCATGTACATTAGGACAGAGTTTAAGTACGTTGATGGTAAATGGCTTCAGACAGATCTTGGCTGTAAAAAACCAAGTATATATGCGTTTTAATATCTATGCTCGATTTATTTGAAGTAAAAATGCTGTAAACACAGTAGGGCAGAAGCTCTGAGAGTGTTTACAGCATTTGCTTTATAAATCTTAATACTTAAGAGTCATCATTCATCATTTAAGAAAGAATAGTCATCTTCATTTTCATCCGCCTCAGCAAGGGCATTGATAGAGTCCATATCAAGCTCTCCTGTAAAGAGTTCATCATCATCAACATCATCATCATCATCATCAGCGGCAACAATTTCATCTTCACTAACATCATCCATAAGAGTCTCGTCCGGTTCACGCTCGGAAAGTTGTGCCTCATACAGGCTGTTTGCTTCTTCTATGATAATTTCAGCAAGTTCATTTGTATCTATAATTTTGGCTTCTTCCACAACCAGCTGGGTATATTTAACAACATTGCCGGATACCATTCTTATATCACTTTCTTTGATAAGGTTTATATCCTTCCTATAAGGCAAATGGTCATAGATAGTATTGGTAGGATCCTTCAAATCGCTAAAAGGTCTTAGAGCTCTCATAAAATTTGACTCGCTAATACCAAACACCTGCCTTTCACAAAATATTTTTTGTCAAATAACTTGACGACTGTATCGTAAGATTATATCACAAAAACTTTGAATTGGCTATAGCTAAAATAAGTGGTATAATAGACAAAGAGACATGCAACACTAAATAAAAATTGGAGGCAGGGTATGAAAGCAAAGGGTATTACGGTATTATTTTCGATTGTTTTAATTTTTAATTTATTTTTTTCGGTATTCAGCACAGTTCCTGTCCTGGCAAAGGATAAAGCTCCGGTCATATCTGTAGACGGAAGGATTGCTATAGAGAATCCCGGAAGTGTAGTCACAGACGGAAAATACATCTATTATGCCTATCAGGGTGATGGCAGGCGTATGGACATAATAAAGCTTAACCCTAAGACTCTTAAAAGCAAGAGTATTGCCAAAAAAACGGGAAACGGATATACCAACCTATCTATAAAGGGTAACTATATCTATGCTGTACTTGATAAGGTGTTTGGATATGGTACAGGCTACGAAGAACCCTATATTTACCGGATTTCAAAGGATGGAAAGACTAAGACTAAGCTTGCGGTTGGAAAAGAGCCTGTAATTATAGGTGATAAAATCTATTATTTTTCAGGTAAGATATACACAGTTAAAGAAGGAAACCTGAAATTCAAGGATTTCAAAAGTGACGGCTATATCTCAAGTATGGACTTAAACGGAAAGAATAAAAAGAAGGTGTTTGGAGTCAGCGTTGAATACAATGGCTTGTTAAAATTATTTAAGAGTGGCGAGAGGTTTTATTATACTACGGATAACAAGACAGTTTATGATATGAGGGGTAATGTAGTTAAGTCAAGAAAGTTTATAAATGCAGGAGAAATACGCCTTGATACCTTCAGTCTTGACAGCAGCTACAATGTAAAAACTAAGCTTCTATACCGTAAAGCCGGTAAATTCGGTGAGGGTGAGATTCAGGTTGGAACATATAAAAATAAAAAATGGAAATATAAAAAGATATTGACCAACAGCGTAACTATCAACTTTTCTGTTCAGGGCGACTATATGATGGTAAAGGAGATTGTAAATGTTACATCTGAGAAGTCTTTAATAAAAGTATATCTACTTGATAAAAGCGCAAAGATACTTAAGGAGCTTCATTCTTGGACGCCGGCAGAATAAGACTGTATAGAGATGATTATAAACATAATGCTGTTGTTTAGAACTGTGTTTCCTAACAGATAAACCTTGTTAGATAAGATTATGCCGGGATTAAAAATTAAAACGTGAGCAGGTAAATAATAGAATTGGGAGCTTTATTAAATGAAAGATTTGATAGTTTTAACAGGTCCTACTGCGGTAGGCAAAACTTCTCTGTCCATAGCCCTTGCAAAGGCTGTGGACGGAGAGATAATATCCGCAGACTCCATGCAGGTATATAAATACATGAACATAGGAACTGCTAAAATTACAGAAGAAGAAAAGTGTGGTATTCCTCATTTTCTGATAGATGAATTAGAGCCTGACGAGGAATTCAATGTAACCATATTCAAAAATAAGGTTATGGGATACATTGAGGATATAAAAAGCAGAGGGAAGGTGCCTATCATAGTAGGAGGTACAGGCTTTTATATCCAGTCCGTCATCTATGATATTAACTTTAATGAATATGGTGATGACAGCAATGTCAGGAAAAAATATGAGGCTATGGCAGAAACTTTAGGCAAAAGCGAACTTCACAAAAAGCTTGCTCTGGTTGACAGGGAATATGCTGCTTCGGTTTCTTATAATAACGTAAAAAAGGTTGTGAGGGCGCTTACTTTCTTTGAAATGACTGGAGAGAAGCTCTCGGAGCATAATAAGAGGGAGAGAGAGAGGAGTTCCCCCTTTGACTTTGCTTACTTTGTGTTGACCATGGACAGAAAAAAGCTTTATGAGAGAATTGATAAGAGAGTTGACCTTATGTTTGACATGGGGCTTGTGGAGGAGGTTAAAGCTCTCATGGCAAAAGGATATGATAAGTCATTGGTGTCTATGCAGGGTATTGGCTATAAAGAAGTGATTGATTATCTAGGTGGTAAAACGAGCCTTGAAGAATGTATAGATATTATCAAAAGGGATACCAGGCATTTTGCCAAAAGGCAGCTTACCTGGTTTAAGAGGGAAAAGGTGGTAACTTATATCGACAAAGATGAATTTGATGAAGAAGATAAATGTTTAAAAGAAATGCTAAGAGTATATAATTCATAGTTTGTTTATGTTATAATGTTAATTATACTTTTGGAAAGTCTATAATACGAGTGAACCGGAGTTTTAATTAGAAAATGACGGATTATATGTATTTCCCGGCAGTTACAGGAGACAAGGTATGAAACTACATTTTATTGGTGCTGATCACGAGGTCACAGGAAGTGCACATTTTTTGTCTGCTTGTGGCAAAAACATATTGGTAGACTATGGTATGGAGCAGGGAGTAAATGTATTTGAAAATGCAGAGCTTCCTGTATCTCCATCAGAAATCGACTATCTTTTGGTTACACACGCTCACGTAGACCATACAGGCATGATACCTGCTCTTTATAAGAATGGGTTTAAGGGTGAGGTATATGCTACTTCTGCGACCTGTGAGCTTTGTGATATTATGCTTAGAGATTCTGCTCACATTCAGGAATTTGAAGCTGAATGGAAGAATAGAAAGAATAAAAGAGCAGGTAAGGAGCATTTTGAACCTGCTTATACTATGGAAGATGTAGAGGGAGTTCTTAGTCATTTCTACAAAGTAAGCTATAATGAAGACTTGACATTATGTGAGGGTATAACCATCTCTTTTACTGATGTGGGACATCTTTTAGGCTCATCAAGTATAAAGATTATTATAACTGAAGATAATGTTACCAAGACCATAGTATTCTCTGGTGATATAGGTAATATCAATCAGCCTATAATAAAGGATCCTGCTTACACAACTGAAGCCGACTATGTAGTGATGGAATCAACCTATGGTGACAGACTTCATGGGGATAGGATTGACTACGTGTCTGAGCTTTCTGATATCCTAAACGATACCTTTAGCAGGGGTGGCAATGTAGTTATACCATCCTTTGCAGTTGGACGTACTCAGGAGATACTTTATTTTATCAGGAAAATAAAAGAGGACAGGCTGGTATACGGCTATGACGACTTTGAAGTAATAGTTGACAGCCCTCTGGCTATAGAGGCTACTAATATATTCAAGGAGAATTATGCCGACTGCTTTGATGAAGAAGCTATGGAACTTATCAACGCCGGCATCAATCCAATCAGCTTTGAAGGGCTTAGAACCTCTGTGACGAGTACGGACTCGATTGCAATTAACTTTGACAAGAAGCCTAAGGTTATTATCTCAGCATCAGGTATGTGTGAGGCAGGACGAATAAGGCATCACTTAAAGCATAATCTCTGGCGGAAAGAATGTACTATACTATTTGTGGGATATCAGGCCGTGGGAACCTTAGGGCGGATACTTGTGGACGGTGCAGAGCGGGTTAAGCTATTTGGAGAAGAAATTGAAGTAAATGCTGAAGTAAAAGTGCTTGCAGGAGTTAGTGGACATGCGGATAAAAATGGGCTCATTTCTTGGATTTCAGCCTTTAATCCAAAGCCGGCGGCAGTGTTCATAGTGCACGGAGAAGACAGGGTTGCAGAGAGCTTTAGACTGGCTCTAGAAGAAGAGTATCACCATAATGCTTATGCCCCATACAGTGGCTCGGTATATGACCTTTCTTTAGGGAAGTGGGAGTATATTGCAGAACCTGTATTCATTAAGAAAGAAGTTAAACAGGGTACTCATAAGGCAGAGTATGATAAGCTCATAAATGCTGGTCAGAAACTGCTTGACATCATAAATGCAAACAGCGGACTAGCCAACAAAGACATGATTAAATTTGCGGAACAGATTGAATCACTGTGTAACAAGTGGAAATAACGGGGGGTAAAATGGGAAAAAATAATAATGTGGTAGTTCTAGACAATGAGATTGCTAACAAGCTTAGTCAGTTAGATACGATATCACTTAAAGACGGACTTACAGGTCTGTGGAATAAAAAATGCCTCGCTGATAAAGTAGATGATTATGTTGGTGGAGAAGTTAATTCAGGAGCCTTATTTATCATTGAAATTGATGATTTCGCAAAGATAAATGATGAATATGGCCACATTATGGGTGATGCATGCCTTGTTAGACTTGCAGGGGTTCTTAGCAGCTCATTCCGCGAAAGAGATGTGGCTGCGAGGATATCAGCAGATGAATTTGGCGTATTTTTGGTAGGTACCCTTACCTACAAAGACATCAACAGCATAGCGGCCAAGCTCTTAAAGGTATCAAGGGAGAGCTTTGAGGGTATGAAGTTAGATAAGGACTTCACCATATCCATAGGCATAGCCAAAGCACCTGCAAATGGAAGTGATTTCCTCTCGCTATACAGAAAGGCTGTAGAGGCACTAACCAAGTCTAAGCAAGTCGGTAAAAATGGTTTTATGATTGCTGAAGAGAACTATTCAGAGAATAAATCCATCAATACTGATGCGGATATGGATATAGTTAAGCACCTCATATCCGAGAAAGACAAACCTCTTGGGGCCTACAAGGTGGAGTATGACGGGTTTAAACATATATTCAGGTTTATTTCCAGATATTCTGACAGAAAGGAAACAGGTATAGAAATCATCCTTTTTACAATATCAAAAAAAGATGGAAGTATGATAGATCCTCTTACGCTCTCAGATGCTATGTTTGACCTTGAAAATATTATCAAAGTGTCTCTTAGAATAGGGGATGTGGCCACCAAGTACAGCTCCTGCCAGTATCTGGTAATGCTTGTAGGTGCCAATAAGATTAAGCCCCAGGAGGTAGTTGAAAGGGTGGTAAAGAACTATTCTTTCTTTGCTGACAAATACAATATTGTTGTAAAATATGATATTGACTATAAATCGCTTCAAGAGGGATAATGATGGAGATAGAAAGAAAGTTCCTTATAAATGAACTTCCAACAGACCTTGATTCCTATGAAAAAATAGAGATAGAACAGGGTTATATAAGCAATAAGCCTACTATAAGGATTAGAAAGGCTAATGAAAAGTATTTATTAACTGTCAAAAGTAAGTTTGGAGTCAGCGGGAATGAAGGCGGCCCGATAGTTAATAATGAGCACGAGTTCGAAATAACCAAAGAGGAATATAATCACCTTAAAGAAAAACTAAAAAGGGATGTCTTAAAGAAAATGAGATACCTCATTCCTTTAGAAGGTGGACTTGTTGCGGAGCTTGATGTATTTAAGGAAAGGTTTGAGGGTCTTGTATTCGCTGAGGTGGAATTTCCTTCCATAGAGGCTTCTAACAGTTTTGTTAAGCCCCATTGGTTAGGCAAGGATGTAAGCGATGATAAAAGATACAAGAACGCCCAAATAATAAAGCTAAGCGGTTATAATAAGGCATATTTTGAGGAGAAGGTATGAAGATTATATTGTCTCCTGCCAAGAAAATGAAGATGGACACAGACTTTTCGGGAGTTATCGGAAAGCCTGTGTTTCTTGACGATACGAAGATAATCCTCTCTTGGCTGAAGGGAAAAAACAGAGAAGAATTAAAGAAATTATGGAAGTGCAACGATAAGATTGCTGATGAAAATTATGAAAGAATTGCAGGTATGAAGCTAACGGGCAATCTACCCCCTGCAATTTTATCTTATGAGGGTATAGCTTATCAGTATATGGCTCCGGCTGTATTTGATGATGAACAGCTAAGCTACATACAGAGTAATCTAAGAATTTTGTCTGCTTTTTACGGTGTAGTAAAGCCTATGGACGGTGTAAGCCCTTACAGACTGGAAATGCAGGCAAAGGCTGATGTAAATGGAAGCAAAGATTTATATGAGTTTTGGGGAGATAAACTCTATAAGGAGGTAAGGGATGAGAGTGGAATCATCATAAATCTTGCTTCGAAAGAATATTATAAGTGCATTGATAAGTATTTAACGGATGAAGATAGGTTTATTACCTGCGATTTTGTGGAGGAGGTGAAGGGAAAGCTTGTCACCAAGGGAACCTATGCGAAGATGGCAAGGGGCGAAATGGTGAGGTTTATGGCTGAAAAAAGAATAGAGAATCCTGAAAATATTAAGAAGTTTGACAGGCTCCACTATATTTTTAGGGAAGATTTATCCAATAATGTGAAGTTTGTATTTGAAAGAAAAAAACAATTGTGTTAAAATAAAAGTTGACTATTCCTTTTACACTAACCGATGATTATGGAGACTGTAAGAATTGGAGATTTACCGGATGAATTAAAGCCGTTTGAGAAGTATCAGAAGCAGGGTATAGATAGACTATCTGACATTGAACTTCTGGCACTTATTCTAAGGACCGGTACAAAGAAGCTAAACTGTATTGACTTATGTAAGAAGGTGCTCGATGTTAGTGGAGGTACTTTGGCAGGCCTATATGGCAAGACTGAAAAAGAACTTCAAGATATCGAGGGTGTAGGACCTGTTAAGTCAGTGAAGATTATTTGTATCTGTGAGCTCGCAAGAAGAATAGCAAGAACGAAACGCACGTATGATGAGTCACTAGACACTGCAGATAAGATAGCTAAGCGGTATATGGAAGAAATGAGGCACTTTAAAGAGGAGCATGTCGTATTACTCCTCCTTGATATCAAGTGTAGGCTAATTAAAGAAATTACCATTAGCATTGGAACAGTTAACCAGTCTTTTCTAAGGCCAAGAGAGGTCTTTATGCAGGCGCTCAAGTACGAGGCGGTCAATATTGTTCTTCTTCACAATCATCCCAGTGGAGATCCGACTCCGAGCAGGGCAGACATACAGATTACCGACATGATACTTGAAGTGTCAAAGCTTATTGGTATTCCCCTTGTTGATCATATCGTTATCGGGGACTGCTGCCATGTGAGTCTAAGGGAAAAGGGATTAGTGGACTTTGAAACAAATAAACAGATATTTGAAAGGACTTAGTTATGCTTGGAAAAAGTATTGGGATAGATCTGGGAACAAAGAGAATCAAATATTATAGAAAAGGCGATGGAATTATCTTTGATGAGGAAAATTGCATTGCGATAGAAAACAAGGATGAGATAAGGGCCATAGGTGATGAGGCAGCAGAGATGGTGGGAAGGACGCCCGAGACGATAGAGGTAATCTATCCTGTTAACCGCGGAGTTATTGCCAATGTAAGTGCTATGGAGCTTCTTTTCAATGCTTCATTTGACAGAATCTATGGCAAAGCCAAGAGAGCATCGGGAACTAACTTTGTTATAGCTCTTCCGACAGATATCACCGAGGTGGAGAAGAGGTCATTTGCAGACTTAGTTCATAAGTCCGGTCTTAAGCCAAAGAATGTTTCATTGGTTGACAAACCTATCTGCGTAGCTATGGCAGCAGGCCTCGATATCATGAAAGCAAAGGGTGTAATGACCGTGGATGTAGGCGCAGATACTACAGAGATAGCAATCATTGCTCTTGGAGGTATAGTTAGAAGCAGACTGTTACCTACAGCAGGTAATAAGTTTGATGAATCAATTTGCAATTATATCAGACAAAAATGTGCTCTTGTCATCGGTAAGAGTAATGCAGAACAGCTTAAGATGGGTATAGCGGGGGCAGTATCCGGACAGTCTCTTACCATGCAGGTAAATGGTAGAGATGTTGTTACAGGACTTCCTAAGCGTATGGAGATTGAGTCTGATCTCGTATATGAAGCGATAAAGGATGACCTTAAGAATATCACAGAGAACATAAAGAGTACTCTTGAGCACATTCCACCGGAAGTATCATCTGATATCATAGATGCGGGTATATATGTGACAGGCGGCTCAGCACGTATAGGCAACTTTGATAAGCTCCTCAATGCTGAGACCAGCCTTAAAATAAATATACTTGAAGATCCTCAGGACAGTGTAATAAACGGTCTTGGCAAGCTTATTGATGAAGATAACTTTAAGACGCAGCCTTATATCTACAGGCAGCCGGGATATTCAGTTAATTTAAGGAATGTAAATAATGGCATCACAAAGAAAAAATAAGATTAAGATAAAAATTGTTCCAAGATATCTGTTTATTGCAATGATTGTTATCTGCTTAGTTTTACTTATTGTATCCTATCGTTTCTCAGATAGCTTAGGACCGGTAAAATCTGTGGCAGGTAATGTTATTACACCTATGCAGGTGGGAATCAACAGGATTGGCAGTTTTTTCACGTCAAAGCTTGATTATCTCAAAAAAGTAGACGACCTGATTGCAAAAAATAAAGAGCTGACAGACAAGCTAAATGAGGTCAGTTATGAGAATAAGCTATTGCTTCAGGGCAAATATGAGCTTGATAACTTTAGAAAGCTATATAACCTTGATCAGACCTACGCCGACTATCCGAAGGTAGCAGCGAGGGTAATATCAAAGGATACCAACAACTGGTACAGTAAATTTAAGATAGACAAGGGCAGTGATGACGGCATAAAGCCCGGAATGAATGTTATGGCCGGCAATGGTCTTGTAGGCATAATAACAAAGACGGGTAAGAACTATGCTGATGTACGCTCTATAATAGACGACAGCAGTAATGTAAGAGGTATGTTCCTTGATAACTCTGAAACCTGTACGGTTAAGGGTAACTTAAAGCTGCTTGATGAAGGACATATTGAGGTTACAGATATCAAGAAAGGCTCAAGTATACAAGACGGATATGAGGTTGTTACGTCTTATACCAGTCAAAAATATCACCCGGGTATACTTATTGGCTATGTAAGCGGTATCAAAGTAGATCCTTCCAATATGACAGAATCAGGCTACCTCACTCCTGCAGTGGACTTTTCAAAGCTTGATATGGTGCTTATTATTACTCGTGAAAAGGAAGAATTATATTGATGAAGCGTGTTATAGGCTCTTTTATTATGGTTGTTTTATTGTATCTTTTACAGACTACGATATTTAACAACATCGCCATAGCAGGTGTAAAGCCAAATGTGATTCTCATCCCCATAGTGATAGTCGGATATAGATACGGCAGAGTCCAGGGTATGGTCTTAGGCTTCTTTACAGGACTATTCATAGACCTTAATGAATCTGACTATCTTGGATATTATGCTTTATTTTATCTCATTATCGGTTATCTGGTAGGATTTAGCAGCAAGCTTTACAGCAACGATTCTACACTTGTGCCTCTTGGCTTAGTTGGAGCATCGGATATGGTGTTGAATTTTCTTATATATGTTACAGGTTTTTTGCTTAGAAACAGGCTCGATTTACCTTATTATATGATAAGAATTATTTTGCCTGAACTTGTGTATACAATGATAGTTGCAGCCCTATTGTATAGGGTTATTGATTTTGTTTACCTTAGAATAGATTCGATAGGGAAAGGGGATGAAGCCTAGTTTTGTTAGACACTTTGATGACTTTTGTCAAAAATATCCTTAAGACAAGGACTATTCCACTGATTTTAATATACTCTGTTTTCTCCGTTGTTTTGGTATATAAGGTGTTCACCATACAGGTAGTAAGACAGGAAGAACTTACTAAGAACACTGTAAATAACGAGGAGATTACTCGTGAGACCAAGGCAACAAGAGGCAATATTTACGATTGTAACGGTGTTCTTTTGGCCTCAAACAGACTCTCATATAATGTTACCTTACAGGATTATAAGGCATTTAAGACTGATGAAGAAAAGAATGCCATGATAATAAAGTTAATTAGAATTATTGAGGTTAATGGAGGTAAGCTTTATCCTGAGTTTTATATCGAGAAAGATAAAAAAGGAAAGCTAAGATTTACAGTTGATGGTGCGGCAGAGAGCAGATTCAAGAGAGATGCCTATATGTCTACTTCTATTGAGAAGCTAACAACTGCTCAGAGAAATGCAACTGCTGCAGAAGTTTTTGAGCACTTAAGACATGGGAAGTACATGTTTGACATCAGCGACGAATACAGTATAGACGATGCTCTTAAAATCATGACAATACGTTTTGCCCTCCTTTTAAATACTTATAACAGGGGTAATCCGATTCTTGTAGCAACAAATGTAAATGAAAAGATTGTTGCCGCAGTGCTTGAGAATTCCTCAGACCTTCCGGGGGCTGAGATAGCAGAGCATACATACAGATACTACAATGACAGTAAGTATTTTGCTCATATCATAGGGTATACCGGCAATGTAAACGAAGGTGAAATAGCCGAGGATAAGGAGCATTATTACAATACAACTGACCAGATAGGAAAGATAGGTGTAGAATACTCCTTTGAGAAATACCTGAGAGGCAAAAAGGGTTCTGAGAAGGCCACTTTAAATTCTGATTACTATGTAACAGGTGTGGAAAATGTATCAACCCCTAAAGCCGGAGATGATATCTACCTGACTATAGACAGTAAGCTGCAGAAGATTTGCTATAACATATTAGAAAAAGAGCTGGCAGCTATCCTGCTTAGCAAAATACACAATTCTGCAAGCTACGGTGGCAAGGGCAAAAATGCCTATGACATTAAGATACCTATATATGAGGTATATAACGCCCTATTTGATAATGGAGCAATAGACCTTGAAAGGCTCGAGAAAAAGAAGGCGGGAAAGGTTGAAAAGGCTGTCTTTTCTAAGTTTAAGAAAGAAGAGGGCAGTGTCCTAAAGAAGCTAAAGAACCTCATGCAGATTAACAGCGTTTCCAAAGAACGTGACAACAAGACAATCAGTGAGTATATGGATTATATATATACTTATGTCAAAAATGAAAAGCTGATTGACGTGACCTTGGTCAATGAGGATGATGTTAACTTCAAGGATTATATTGCACACAAGAAAAGCCTTGGAGAATTCCTTAAGTATGCGGTCTCTAACAGATGGATTAATCTGCCTAAGCTTGATATAGGCAGTGAGTACCTAAGTACTGATGAAATATACAAAATACTGCTTAACTACATATTTGACAATATAACATCTGATTTGCAGTTTAAGAAAATCATCTATAAGAATCTTATATTTAATTATGAGATTTCAGGGACAGAGGTATCACTTATACTTTTTTCGCAAGGTTTCTTAAAAGAGGATGAGAAAGCATACCGCAATCTCTTAAATGGCTCGCTTTCACCTTATAACTTTATAAAGAGTAAGATAAAGAGTCTTGAAATAACACCTGCGAATCTGGCACTTGATCCATGTTCCGGCTCAATGGTTATCACAAACCCTAATAATGGTGATGTAAAGGCTTTGGTTACGTATCCAAGTTATGATAACAACAAGCTTGCCAACCAAATAGATGCCAAGTACTATGCTAAGCTCTCCACTGACGGGTCCTATCCGCTTATCAACAGGCCTTGTCTGCAAAAGACTGCACCCGGTTCAACCTTTAAGATGGTGTCTGCAGCCGCAGACCTTTCAACCGGCGCCATAGGTGACCATGAGAAGATATATGCGAAAGTATTATTTACAAAGACTGACAAGCCTGCAGCCTGCTGGAGCAATGTCCCACACGGTAATATAGATATCAGAACAGCTATTGAGGTATCCTGTAACTACTTCTTTTATGAAGGCGGATACAGAATGAGTCTTGACTCTGAAGGCAAATATAACTCAAAGCTAGGTCTTGAGAAGCTTAATAAATACGCTGCAATGTTCGGCTTTAAGAAGGGCACTACTTCAGGAGTTGAATTATACGAGTACGAGCCTTCTATATCAGACACCGATTCTGTAAGATCTTCTATCGGTCAGGGCAGCTATGCATTTACACCTACCCAGATAGCAAGGTATACAGCCGCCATTGCCAACAAAGGTACACTTAATTATCTTACAGTGATTAAGGAGATAAAGGACATCAAGGGAAATACTGTGAAGAATACAGTTTCTAATTCCAAAAATAAGAAAACACCACAGATTTCGCTTAGGCCTGATGTTTGGAGTGTTATAAGAGATGGTATGTATCTTGCAGTAAACGGCAGTCGAAGTTCCCATAAAGAACTTTTTAAGAAGGTTAAAAACCTCATAGCAGGTAAGACCGGTACAGCTCAGTTTTCTAAGCAGAGAGCTGACCACGGTCTCTTCACGTCCTATGCGCCTTATAAAAAGCCAAAGATATCAGTGACCTGTGTCATTCCTAATGGTTATACCTCAGGAAATGCCGCAAGTGCTGTGGCCGACTTTTATGAATATTACTTTGGCGATGAGGATGAAGAGGCATTTAATAAAAAAGCTGTCAAAGATAAAGTTAAAAATATAATTTCAGACTAATACAGGAGGAAAAATGAAGCAACCGGTTGTTATTAAAGCAAATAATTTTGGGCTTATGATAATACTTGATCCAGAGCTTGAATTTGATGCTTTATGTAAAGCAGTGGCTGAAAAATTTAAGGAATCAGCTAAGTTCTTTGGAAATGCGGACATGGCAGTGGCATTTGACGGAAGAAAGCTTACCGATGACGAGGAAGAGACTATAATTGATACTATAATTCATAATTCTTCCATCAACATAGTGTGTACAATCGACAATGATCCGATAAGGGAAGAACGTTTCAAGAAAAAACTGGATCAGATAGCCATATCGGAGGATATTAGCCTTACAAAGATACATAAAGGGTATTTTAGATCCGGTCAGATGATGGAATTTGATACCGGTGTTATCATCATTGGTGATATCAATCCCGGAGCAAAAGTCGTAGCTAAGGGCAGTATAGTGGTACTAGGTGCCCTAAAGGGAGAGGCTGAAGCCGGCGCAGGAGGCAATGACAATGCTTTCATTATTGCCCTTGATATGGCACCTATACAGCTTAGAATAGGATCAAAGATAGCTAGAAGTGCCGATAACACTGCGTTTTCAGGTAAGTCTAAGTGCTTATCACCTCAAGTTGCCTTTGTTGAAAATGACAATATATGCATTGAGGATCTTGATAAAAATGTACTTGATTCACTACAAATATAAAAAAGTTTACTTATTCACTTGTAATTAATTCATTTTAATTATATTATATTATTGATGGAATATTGATTTAGTTAGGAGATTTTTTTATGGGAGAAGTTATTGTTATAACCTCCGGTAAGGGTGGAGTTGGAAAAACCACTACTACAGCTAATGTAGGTACCGGTCTTGCTATGCTTGGTAAAAAAGTAGTTCTTATCGATACTGATATCGGTCTTAGAAACCTTGACGTGGTTCTTGGACTGGAGAATCGTATTGTGTATAACCTTGTTGATGTAATTGAGCAGAACTGCAAAATCAAGCAGGCGCTTATTAAGGACAAGAGATATGAGACTTTATATCTTCTTCCTAGTGCTCAGACAAGAGACAAGGATGCTGTAAACCCTGAGCAAATGGTTGCACTTACTGAAGAGTTAAAGAATGAGTTTGATTATATTATTCTTGATTGTCCTGCCGGTATAGAGCAAGGCTTCAAGAATGCTATTGCGGGTGCAGACAGAGCGATTGTAGTTACCACGCCTGAAGTATCAGCAGTAAGAGATGCTGACAGAATAATTGGCCTTCTTGAAGCAAATGAGATTAAAAAGACAGAGCTTATAGTCAACAGGCTTCGTATGGACATGGTTAAAAGAGGTGACATGATGTCAAGTGAACAGGTTCTTGATATCTTAGCCATCAGCCTTCTAGGTGTTGTTCCTGATGACGAAAATATCGTTGTAGCTACCAATACAGGAGAGCCTCTTGTAGGTAACGATAGTCTTGCAGGTCAGGCATATATGAATATTTGTAAGAGAATAACAGGCGAAGAAGTACCTTTACTTGACCTTGAAAGCAAGAAGGGATTTTTGGCACGTCTTGGAGAAATATTTAAGAAGTAAAGGAGTTAAGCTATGAGTTTAATGGATTTTTTCAAGAAGAAATCTTCAGGACAACAGGCAGTAGACAGGCTTAAGCTTGTGTTGGTATCAGACAGGGCTAACTGTTCTCCTGAAATCATGGAGCAGATTAAAAATGACATACTTAAGGTTATTTCAAAATACGTTGAAATAGATGTTGATGGACTTGACATTAAGATTGAACAGACAGAGTCAGATTCAAGGAACGGCTCTGTACCTGCAATCTGTGCAAACATCCCTATTAAGGAGATGATAGGGAAAAGGTCATAAGGATACTGATGTTAAAAAATAAAAAATACGATTTTAAGGATTTTAGTTTTTCCTTACTTGCTGCTGTGTTGTTACTTTGCCTTATTGGAGTGTACTGCCTCTTTAAGTCAGAAGGGTTTTCGATGGCAAGAAGGCAGCTTATAGGTATCGTTATTGGGTTGATAGTGGCTGTTGTAGGTGCTTTAATTGATTATCACCTGATATGCAAGTTTGCAATCCTTTATTATATTGTTGGTGTAATAATTCTAGTTATGGTCAGATTTACTTCTTTTGGTAATGACCATACCACAGGAGCGTATAGGTGGTTAAGTGTTGGCACGATTGAGATACAGCCATCAGAACTTGTTAAAATAATACTAATAGTTGTGCTAGCTGTATTGTTTACAAAAGTTCAAAATAAGCTTAATAAATGGAGCACGTTTTTCCTATCCGGTATTATAATGATGGTACCAACATCGTTGATACTCATTCAGACAGATCTTTCATCCAGCATGGTTTGTATGTTTATCTTTGTCATTATGATTTTTATGGCGGGACTTAGCCTTAAAATTATTGGTATTACCCTGGCTGTGTCCATTCCGTTAGGAGCAGGACTTTTTTGGTATGTGTTACAGCCGGGTCAGAAATTACTTACTAAAGTGCAGCAGGGGCGTATACTTAGTTTCTTGAATCCTGAAAAGTATGCACTTACCGGTCAATATCAGCAGATTAATTCTGTAAATGCTATTGCCGCTGGTAAGGTTTTGGGGAAAACCCTTGTTGGCGATGGATCAGATTTTAGACTATACAACAAGGTATATGTAAACGAAAGTGATTTTATTTTTTCCGTCATATCAGAAGAACTTGGTTTTTTAGGCTGCGTTTTGGTTATAGTTTTATTTGCTTTTATAGTATTTAAGTGCGTATTGATAGCTAGAAGAACAGCAGATTTTACCGGTAAGATGATTGCAATTGGTGTATCTGCGATGCTTGCGTTCCAGTCTTTTGTTAACATTGGAGTTGCTACAGCACTTTTGCCAAATACAGGACTTCCGCTGCCGTTTCTAAGCTATGGGTTGTCGTCACTGCTAAGTAATTTCTTAGCAATAGCAATGGTATTAAATGTTGGCCTTCAAAAGGCAAAACATGGATTGACATTTAATTCAGGTGAGAATGAAATATTATTTTAAATAAACACTGTAAAGGGGTGGAATATGAATATTGGTTTGGTTGCTCATGATGCGAAAAAAAAGCTGATGCAGAATTTTTGCATTGCTTATAGAGGCATACTAGGCAAGAATACTTTATACGCAACCGGGACTACGGGAAGGCTTATAGAAGAAGTTACCAATCTAAATGTGCACAAGTATCTTGCCGGACATTTAGGTGGTGAGCAGCAAATGGCTGCGCAGATAGACCATAATGAGATAGACTTGGTTATATTTTTAAGAGATCCACTCTCTTCAAAGACCCACGAGCCTAATGTAAGCAACATTCTTAGGCTTTGTGATGCTAACAATATCCCTGCTGCAACTAATCTTGCATCAGCTGAGCTTATGATAAAGGCTTTGGATAGAGGCGACCTTGACTGGAGAGAATTGTATAAGTCATGATTAAGTTAAAAAGTAAAATAATTCTTGCAGCCCTGTGTGGAATTATATTGACCGGCTGTGGAAACAATGCCATAGCATATTTCCCATATGGGGATGAGGGAACAGGCGGCAGAGCTTATGAAAAGGTAACCTCTGCCTCTGATATCTCTCTGATGTCAGATGGTCTTTGTGTAATCACAGACAAAAATGTTAATAAATTAACAGACAAACCATCGTTTAATGCTAAGTCGGTTATAGTAGCTAACGAAGAAAGTCCTATTTATGCTAAGAATTGCTTTAAGAAGATGTACCCTGCCAGTCTTACAAAGATGATGACTGCTTATGTGGTTTTTACCAAAGAAAGTGATTTGGATAGGGTAGTAAAAATAAATGGAGAAGCAATTAAAATCACTGAGCCTTATGCTAAGAGAATGAGGCTTATGGATGGAGACCAGCTTACTATAAGACAGCTCTTAAACGCTGCTCTTGTAACATCTGCCAATGATGCGGCAAAGGCTCTTGCTGTTGCTGTAAGTGGAAGTGAAGAGAAGTTTGCCGTTCTTATGAATGAAGAGGCTAAGAAAATAGGAGCTACCCATAGTAGATTTGTAAATAGTACCGGACTTCACGACAATGCCCACTATACTACCTTGTATGACCAGTATCTCATATTCCATAAGCTTCTTGAAATCCCGGAATTTGTTAAGATAATTAATCAGGGGTCATACACATTAGAATATAAAAATGTCCTGGGTAACAAGGTCACAACTAAGGTCATTTCTACCAACCAGTATCTGGCAGGCTTGCTTAGAGTACCTGATGGATATACAGTTATAGGAGGGAAGACAGGTACTACAGATGAGGCAGGCTCTTGTATTTTGATGTCATTTAAGTCATCTGCTGATAAGAATTATATCGTGGGTATTCTTAAGGCATCAGACAGCCTCAACCTTTACGCACAGCTAGGAACTGTTTTTGAAAATTTACCTCAAAATGCTTCAAACTGATTGAATTTTATGGTATTTTGACATATAATATTAGTGCTTAATAAACTTTTTCATATAAAGGAGGGTTTTACTATGGTAAATATTATTTGTGGGGAAAAGGGAAAAGGTAAGACTAAAGTAATACTCGATAAGGCCAATGAAGCAGTGAAAACTTCAGGTGGTAATGTTGTATTTCTTGACAAGGATCTTGCTCATATGTATGAGCTCAACAATAAGATCCGTCTTATAAATGTGAAGGATTTCTTTGTAGAGAATTCCGGGGAATTTATTGGATTTGTTTGCGGAATTATCTCTCAGGACCACGATCTTGAGGCCATTTTCCTTGATAGCTTCCTTAAGATTTCCTTGACAGATAAGGAAACAATGAAGCCTGTATTAGATAAGATTATTCAGGTTGCAGATAAATACAGTGTGGACATTATTCTCAGTCTTTCTGTTAAGAGTGAGGAACTTCCTGAGGAATATAAGCGTAATGTGCTGGTTTCCTTATAAGATTATTGCTTTATTTTACAGACTGTCACATTATTTTTGGTGTGGCAGTTTGTTTGTTTGGAGGAATAGATATTGGCAGAAAGAAAGATGACAAAGAGAAGGAAAAGTAATGTTGTACGATACGGTGGGAAAAATCAATTCCATGTAGGCTTTGTTGTTTTTGGAATCATATTGATTTATATATTAGGGCACACTATTTCTTATATGCTAAGAGAAAAGACCTCAATATACAGAGTAGTAAGTGATGAAAAGACGGAGGTTATCAATACTACCGGATTAGCTTTAAGAAATGAAAATGTAGTAAAATCAAAAGAAGCAGGATATATCAATTATTATGTGAACGGAAACTCAAGGGTGAGAAGAAAAGAAGCAGTATTTTCCATAGACAAGACAGGAAAAATATATTCAAAGCTTACTGCTGACGACCAAAGCGATGAGTCAGGAGAGAGAATTGCAGGAATACTTCATCAGTTCCAGATAAACAGAGATGATAATTTCCTTAGCACCTATGGTCTTAAAGAGTCTATGAAAGAGACTGTTATGACTACCTCGGGCAAAAAGATTATGGCTTCACTTAAAAAGTCTTCTGACGCAAAGGGCTCTTTTAGTGTTAGCTCCGCAAGTGACAGCGGTATTGTGGTCTATGGAGCTGACGGGCTTGAGAATCTTACTGAAGATAATATTACATCCGATATATTTGAAAAGCAGAATAGCTATATACTTAAAATAGCTACTGAAAATGATGGCAAGGTTGAGGCGGGAGTTCCTGTGTACAAGCTTATTTCGGATGAAACCTGGAAGGTAGTGGTTCCTGTCAATGAAACTCAGATAGAACTGCTTAAGGATAAAGGCTATGTGGACGTTAATGTTGACAACAAGGGATTTAATGCAAAGGCAAAGGCGGATATTACTGAAATAAACGGAAGCAATTATCTGGTGCTGACGTTTTACAACTATATGGTTGACTATGCCGATAAGAGATTTGTGAATGTGTATATTGTGCTAAAGAGCATAACCGGTCTCAAAGTGCCTAAGTCTTCTGTGGTTGAAAGACAGGTATATGAGATTCCTGAAGAATACTATATGAATGGAGGCGGCAACAGGACAGGAGGATTTACCCTGCGCAGTACTAATAATAATGGAGAAACAGTGACCAAGTATGTTGAGACTGATATCTGCTACAGGGATACCAAGAAGAAAATGGTGTATGTAGATGTAAATGAGGGCTTTAAGCCGGGAGATGAGCTAATGGCTGCCAATAGTCAAAATACATATACAATCAGTTCTACCAAGCTTATGAAGGGTGTATATAATATTAATAACGGTTATCCGAGATTCAGGCACGTAGAGCCTGATACCGACAATGCAGCAGGTGACAACAGTGAATATTATCTCATCCCTATAGATAAAGGCTATAATTTAAGTGAATATGACAATATAATTCTTAATGCTGATAAGATGGATAAGGAGTAATATGGAAATATCTGATAATCTTAGATTAGTTGAAGAAAACATTGCAGCTGCATGTAAGCGGGCAGGAAGAAAAAGAGAAGAAGTAAAACTTATAGCGGTTAGTAAGACTCATCCTGTAGAGGCTGTCAAAGAAGCTATGAGATGCGGGATAAGGTCATTTGGAGAAAACAAGGTTCAAGAGCTTAAAGACAAGATGGAGAAGATTGACGATTCTCTTGATTGGCATCTGATAGGCCATCTTCAGACTAACAAAGTAAAATATGTAGTAGGAAAGGTATCTTTAATACACTCACTTGAAAGCATTAGGCTTGCAGAAGCACTTGAAAAGGAAGCAGTCAAACGAGGAGTGATTGTGGATGTACTTGTGGAAGTAAATATCGCAGGAGAAGATACCAAGTTCGGTGTGCTGCCTGAAAATGTGGAGGATTTTATTAGAGAAGTGGCAAAATTCGAGCATATAAGAGTGAAAGGATTGATGACAGTAGCACCTATTGCGGAAGAATCTGAAGAAAATCGTAAATATTTTAAAAATCTTAATAAAATAATGGTTGACTTGAATAGCAAAAACATTCATAATGTGAGTATGAATGTCCTTTCGATGGGAATGACCGGTGACTATGAAACGGCAATTGAAGAAGGAGCTACTCTTGTTAGGGTGGGTACCGGAATATTCGGTCACAGAGACTATTCGATTTGAGATTAATAATAGGAGTGTGTTTATGTTTAAGAAGATTAGCCATATGTTTACGTCATTCAAAGACGGCAGCGACTATGATGATGACTATGATGAGGATTATGAAGATGAGCTTGAAGAAGAGCGTTTAGAGTCTTCAAGATCCAGACAGCTTAGAAGAAACGACTATGATGATGATTACGATGAGGAGGATGAAGACGAAGAGCCTTCATTCTTTGAGAAAAAGAAGAAAACAGCTGCTCCAAAGGATAACCGCAAGGTTATACCTATTAAAAAGAGCGGAAAAGGCGGAACTGAAGTCTGTGTAAAGCTCCCTAAGGGATTTGATGAGGTTGAAGACATTTGTGATAAGTTGCTTGCTGGCTCTATTGTTGCCCTCAATCTCGAAGCACTTGATACTGTGGAAGCACAGCGTATAGTGGATTTTGTTTTTGGAACGATGCATGCAATCAACGGGAAGTTCAGAGCTGTGTCTAAGTATGTTTATATCATATCACCTGAGAACGTTGAGCTTTCAGTTGAAAATGAAGAGGAGCTTATTGATACTCTCTTTGCTGTACCAAAGTTAAATGGACAGTAATATGGATAAGGAAGAAAATTTAGTATTCAGGCATTTGCTAGACCTGGCAAAGCTGTCTTTTGCCAGAGATATAAGTGTTTTTTCAGATTTTCTTAATAACAGGGAAGTTGCAATTTTAAAAAGACAGGTGGCAGACCTTCCGTTAGGAAGGTTTTTCCTATATGGAGGCTTAGAAGACGCAGAGAGAGTCATGGTTTGTTTTCCTGCATCGTATGAGGATAGAGAAGATATTAAGTTCCCAATTGAGTGTATTGAAATACTTATAAAGAGTGTAAAGTATGAAAATAACTCGCTTACACACAGAGACTTTCTTGGGGCCATACTGGGGCTTGGAATAGAGAGAAAGCTTATAGGAGATATCTTCACAGAGTCAGAAAATGGCAGTATAGTTAAGGCCTTTGTATTCTGTAAGGATAAGATTACAGATTTTCTCATAAGTGAACTCAGGCAGATCGGAAGATGTAATGTAAGTGCAGAAAGGACATCTGCAGACGAAGTTATGGTTTGCAGACGGATTGAAGACAAGTATGGTACTGTACCATCACTTAGACTGGATGTAATAATTGGAGAGGCTCTTAACCTTTCTAGGACTAAGGTAAAGGCACTGATTGATGGAGATAAGGTTGCTGTTAATTCTGCAGCTTCATCATCAAGCCATTATCAGGTATCGGAAGGTGATGTAATATCCGTAAGAGGTTTTGGAAAATTTATTTTTTATGGAAGTTTAGGAAAAACAAAAAAAGACAGGCTACAGATTCATATCGGAAAATATTGTTAATTTGCAGGAGGGGATTATGCTTTCACTAAACGAGATAAAGAACCATGAATTTAAGAAGGGTATTGGCTATACGAAAAAGAGCGTAGATGATTTCGTAAATGAAATTGTTGAGTCTTTCGAAGAGGTAAACAGGGAAAATACTGAGCTTAAAGAGAAATTAACTACTTTAAGTGAGGGTATGCAGTATTATAAGTCAATAGAAAAGACCCTGCAGAAGTCGCTGGTGCTTGCTCAAAAGACAGCTGATGAAAAGAAGGAGAAGGCACTTAATAATGCTAAAATTATTGAAAAGGTTGCGCGTTCAAGAGCGGATTCGATAATTACCAAAGCAAAGGCTGATTTGGATGCTATATACAGGCAGACTGATGAGCTAAACAGAAGATTTGAGCTGTATAAGTCTTATGTTAAGAACCTTATTACCACACAGTTAGACCTTATTAATAGTGACACCTACAAGATATCTGTTAATGATTTGGATGGATATTTAAAGCTTAAGGATGAACTTGAAGATGCACGAAATGCAATACCTGAGGAAGAGGACAATACATCCGAGGTAGATGAGAACATTGCTGACTTTTTGTCGGACAAAGAAGCTTCAGATGATGAAGAAGATGTAGAAAAAGATGAATTTGAAGCAGTAATGGAGAAAATCAAAGAGGAAGATGTAGATCATGTTCCTGAATTGAAGCATAAAACTGCCACAAAACCTGTACAGGAAGCAAAGCCTGCTTCTGCAGGAACGCCTGTCCAGGGAGTAAAACCGATGACTTCTGCAAAACCAATGCAGGAAGCAAAAAAAGCAAGTGAAGTAAAGCCTGTACAGGAAAATACTGTAGCTAAAACCGTACCTACTCAGGAAATTAAGCCTGTTAAAGTTCCAAAGATAACTCCTTCTGCAAAACCGGCACAGGGCGCTAGACCTGCCTCAGAATCAGCTACCGTTAGTGATGCAAGACATTTTGCACAGACTCGTACTATTCAAGGAGTAAGAACAGCGGATGACAAGCACTTAAATGAGTCAAAGCCTGTCACTGATGTCAGCCCTGCATCCGAATTAAAAGCTGCGGCAGAAGAAGTACATCCACATGAGTCAGTACCTACTGCTGTAGAGATGCTTTCTTCTGCAGCAAAGAGCCAGTCTGCAGGCAACTTACGCGCGGGAGAGATGAATGCACAGGAAAGAAGAGTGCTTCTTGCAAGAAAGATTGCAGCAGAAGAAAAGACAAGACAGGAAATTGATAGGATGCAGAATTTAAGAGAGCAATCGACTTCTGTAAATGAAAATCTTATTAACAGAATACCTCGTGACATCCTGAGTGCTGATGATGAAACTTTTAATGATAACAGGCTTTAAATTGTAAAGGGAAATATGAGTAAAATACTTAATGTTGAGATAAATTCAGGCGTAGATGACCCCTATAACATAGTCATTGAGCCTGATTTTATCAAATTAGCGGATATATTATCAGTAGTTTTTGCTACATGCAATAAATATATGATGGTATTTGATTCGAACACAGATGGATACTTTAAGGATGAAGTTTCTAGGTTATTATCGAATACAAATAAGATAGTAAGTAGTTTTACATTTACTGCAGGAGAAGATAACAAAAATCTGTCTACAGTTTACAAGCTATATGAGAAACTTATAAAAGAGAAATTTGAAAGAAATGATGTAATACTTGCTATAGGCGGTGGAGTTGTGGGAGATTTGGCAGGGTTTAGCGCAGCTACATATCTTAGGGGAATAAGATTTGCACAGATTCCTACTACCTTACTTGCCATGTCAGATTCAAGTGTTGGCGGTAAGACAGGAGTTGACTTTCTCTCCTATAAAAACATGGTAGGAGCTTTCCATCAACCAAAACTTGTATATATGAATGTCAATACTTTGATTTCACTGCCTGAAAGAGAATATCTATCAGGTATGGCTGAAGTCATCAAATATGGTTATATTTATGATAGAAAGTTCATAGACTATCTTAGGGATAATGCAAATAAAGTGTTAGACAAAGACTATTTAACTCTGGAGTATATCATATTCCACTCTTGTAGAATAAAAAAAGAAGTGGTAGAGAAAGACCCATTAGAAGAAGGGCTTAGAGCAATATTAAACTATGGGCATACTATAGGACATGCAATCGAGAAACTAATGGAGTTTAAGCTCCTTCATGGAGAATGTGTTGCATTGGGCATGGTAGCCGCAGCACGAATTGCTCTTAGCCGTGGACTTATGTCGGAGGAAGAGTTTTCTGGTATGAAAGACATACTTGTGAGCTTCAAGCTGTTTAGAAGGATTAATTTATCTGAAATAGCTTTTAGCAAAGAAGACATTCTATCTGCAACAAAGTCAGATAAAAAGATGCAGGGTGGAAGGATTAAGTTTGTTTTGACTACGGAGATAGGAAGAGCAGAAATCTACAGAGATGTGACTGATGAAGAGCTAATGCTTGGAATAAATGAGGTATTTGAAGGTTAGGTATGAATAAAAATAAGATTTTTCTTTTTGAAATGATTGCTGTTGTTATTTTGGTTGCCATTGATTTTGTGACCAAACAGTTGGCGGTAAAGTTTCTGTCAAATGGCAGCTTTGATATAATACCTGGTGTGTTTAGTTTTACCCTACTTGAAGGTGGCAACTCCGGAGCAGCATTTGGTATGCTTCAAGGTGGTTTTTGGATATTTATTGTCATTACGATAGCTGTGGTGGCACTGGTTATATTTATGCTTAGAAAGTTAGTGTACGAGAAAAGATATAGTTTTTTTCATTATGCGCTGGTTCTTTTGCTTGCAGGAGCATTGGGAAACTTTGGAGACAGAGTACTCACTATGGTTAAGTATGGTCACAGCTATGTTATCGATTTTCTATACTTTGAACTTATTAATTTCCCTATCTTCAATGTGGCTGACTGCTATGTGACTGTAGCAGCTTGTGCAATGATATTTCTCGGTATTTTTTATTATAAGGATGATGACTTTGATAAGATGCTTGGTAAGGTGAAGGATGAAACAAAACAGTAAAATAGAAACATACGATATAGAAATGGATGAGGATTCTGATGACATCATTGAGCTAAACTCAGAGGAAGAGGGGGAAAGAATAGACAAATATCTGTCTGAAACTCTCACTGATTACTCCAGGTCATATCTTAAAAACCTAATAAATGAGGGCAGAGTACAGGTTGCAGGGAAAATAGTTAAAGGTAGCTTTAAGGTATATAACGGTGCTGCCATTACAGTTAATCTACCTCCAGTAAAGGATGTCAAGATACTTCCTGAGGATATACCGCTTGATATTCTATATGAGGATGAAGATGTTATCCTTGTAAATAAACCCAAAGGAATGGTAGTCCATCCTGCAGCAGGTCATTACACCGGAACCCTTGTCAATGCACTGATGTTTCATTGCAGGGACAACCTCTCGGGCATAAATGGAGAACTGCGCCCCGGTATAGTACATAGGATTGATATGGATACCACAGGTGTAGTAATAGCCTGTAAGAATGATGCGTCTCATAGATTTATAGCGGAACAGTTAAAAGAACACAGTATTAAAAGAAAATATCAGGCCATTGTCTATGGAACATTCAAGGATGATGAAGGAAAGATAGAGGGAGCAATAGGAAGGTCTAAGAATGATAGAAAAAAGATGGCTATAGTACCTAATGGCAAGCCTGCAATTACACATTATAAGGTCATAAAGAACTATTCCTCTCCAAATGGCAATAATTTTGCCCATATTGAGTGTGTACTCGAAACAGGCAGAACGCATCAGATTAGAGTTCATATGACAAGTATAGGCCATCCACTGCTTGGAGATAATGTATATGGTGTAGCAAAGAATCCTTTTAAGCTTGAAGGCCAGACTCTTCATGCTGAGATGCTTGGATTCATCCATCCAAGAACGAAGGAGTATATGGAGTTCCATGCGCCTTTACCTGAATATTTTATAAAGTTGTTAACAAAGTTAAGTTTGTAGTTTACTTTGTTAAATAAGCAATTCCATAAAAAATGGTTACAGATAGGTTACAAAAGAATGCATGAAAAACATTATATAATGTGTAATGTACTTATTTTAATGTTTTTTGTGTATTTTTTTTTGTTTTTTTTGATTGCAAGTTTTTATTAAATATGGTATTAATATTAATAGGGATAAAATGTAGCTAAATAATTTTATCTATTTTTATCTATTTCTCAAGGAGGGGATATCACTTCTACTTGCTGACGGAGATTGTAAACAACTAAAAGGAGAAAAAGTATGTGGAAAAAACATGGTTCTGCGCTTCTTGGGCTAATACTTACGATAGCTTTATTCATAACAGGCATAAAGCTTCCTGAGTATGTAGCAGCAGCAGGCAGCGACAAGACAAGCCTGGTAGCAGGCAAGGATAGTACAACTTTTGTACTTAGTCAAAAGGATAGCGGGGGTAATTATACACCAATAAAAGATGCTACCCAGATTGACACGAGAAACGAAATTAAGGTCGAGATGTCATTCGAGGCAATATTTGACGAGGATCTTCAGCCTGATGAACGTATCAACAAAGGAGACTATGTTCAGTTTGACTTAGGCGACAGACTTAAGTTTGCTGGAGCTGACGAAACTGCAAACTCACTGACTTTGCCTATTACTGATAGTGAATCTAAGCTAAAAATCTGTGATGCGGTATTCACAAAGGATCCTACAACAGGACATATCACAGTTAAATTTGACTTTTCAAATTCAGATGATGCTGTTTTTGAGAAAAAGAGCGGTAAGGTAGGTGCAAGTGTATCAGTAAAGCCTGATATAACCAAGCTTAATTGGGAGAAGAATTCTGAAAAGACAATCAAGCTTTTTGGTAAAGACTATGAAGTTGGTTATATTGAAGGAGAGTTAAAGCTTACTAAAACAGGTAAACTTGATCCTAAAAACCATAAGGTAGACTGGACTATTGAAATTGACAGACATGTCAAAGGTATGCCTGATAAACCATTAAGCCTCGAGGGATACAAGGTTCGTGACCTCCCAACAACTGAGACCGTAAATGGTGTTAAGTTTGGTGATTACATCAGAGGAACTTTTAAGATTAAGAACAGACTTGTAGAAGAATCAAATGATTATGTTGATGGCACATTACATATTTACAAAAATGGATCAGCTGATTATGAGTATATAATTACTGCAGCTGATTTAGATGCTGCAAATGTAGGAAAGGCAGTTGTTACTCTCAGCACAGTTGCAAATCTTGGAGTAAATCAATATGGCAATATAAATACTACTAACTCCAACAGGGCTCAGGTTTCTAAGCCTTATGGTAGTGGTGAAAGTGCCGATGTTTGGGCAAGTGTTAATTATGAAAAGTTTGGTAAAAAAGAAGGTAAGATAGACGATAGCGGTAAGAAGATTATCTGGACAGTTGAGTTTAACGAGCCTGCATATGAACTTGGAACTGTTAAGGTATCTGATGAATTCACACCTGACAGAACAGGAAGAATAGATCAGAAGTTCTTAAATGCTAAGATTCAGAGATGGGATGAAGCTAACAAAACTTGGGGAGCAGCGAGCACATTAACTGCTATCTCTTACGTAGGGAACAATTATACATTCAGCATTGATGATGTTAAGGAAAAGATAAAGCTTACATTTGAGACTGAAATTGAACCTGACAGCGTTCGTGCTGATTTTGACAATGATGCCTATGTATGGTGGAATGATAAAGAAGAGTACAAGGTTAAATTAAATGGCAGTGTATCCACAACTCTTCCGGGTGGACAGACTTATGGTGATATCGATAAGTCCGCTAAAAATCACTCCTTCTGGCATTCGTTTGTTGGATTTGAACCTGAGTGGACTATTTCAGCAGACAGCAAAGTTGTTCCTGTAGGTACAGGGGACTACTATATGTACGATGTACTCATTTTTGATGAGAATGTTGCAATAAACAAGAAGACTGTAAATGAAGGGAATGGTTTTTCTCTTAAAAAGGTTGGAGATGCCGGAACTACAACGCTTGCAGGCAATGTATCACTTGCAAAAATAATGCCTGAAAGCGGAACGCATCAGAAACTCCTAAATATCAATGATCCATTAACAACTAAGACTGACGGTATTACTAATGCAGTTTATGAAATAGTTAAGGATGGAAAGACAGTAGGGCATGTACTTGAGGTTAAGCTTGTACCTGGAGTAGATAATAAAGCTACATTTAAGTCAAGGATTATGGAGAGATCTGCTCTTGTAAATGAAAATACTTATAATGGTTCTCCTGTTACAAACAGAGTAGTTCTTGCTAAAAACGGTAAGTTACTGCTTACAAAAGATGCAGGATACCGTTATCTTTCAAGAATATTGGCTAAGAGCACTCTTTCAAGAGATGCAGCTAAAAAGTTCCAAAAAGATTATGATGCTATAGCTGCAAATACTGATATTTATGATGCTACAGCCAATTCTCTTTATCAGGGTTATAAAGGAGCGGCAAAGAACAATAAAGAAATAGCTTATGATAGAGAGACTAAGTCTGTATACTTTTGGATTAGTGTGAACGCTGCCGATATAAAGGATGTTGATGGTGATATAGGTAAGTTTGTACTTAAGGATAGGCTTCCTTATGAGTTCCAGTTTTCTCCAATCAAAAAGGATGAAACAAACCCTGCAAATGACAAATATTTCCTTGTGTATAAAGGAACTTCTGCAGATAAGTATCCTGGAACAAATGATACTTTGACTTCAATTGTATCAACCAATGTAGTATCTGCTACTAGCATTGCTCTTACTGACGTTCAGCTTAAGTCAGAAGGAATAAGCGGCGAGGTTGTTAAGGACTATAACAATATAAAGAATCAGCTTAATGTAACCTTTGACAAGCTTAATGGACCTTATGTAGTTATTGTGAAGGCTGAACTTAGAAATGACATACCTCAGTATACCAATAAGATAGGTACTGCTAATAATAATGTAACAATAACATTAGATAAGTATACCGTTAATAGAAGTGCAGCCTTTGATTACGACGGAAGATTCCTTACAAAGGGAATGGATGGAGATAAGGTTAATATAAGCGATAACGGATACATCAAGTGGAACCTTAACTACATACCATACAAGGTTTATAACGATAACAATGAAACCAAATTAAGAATCGAAGATAAGTTAAACGGAAATCTCGTTCTTAGAAAAGAAAAGGGTACAGGAAACCTCGTATTTGAGGGAGACAATTACAAGATATGGAAGGGTGAGATAGACAAGGATGGAAAGTTCGTTAATCCTGTTGAGATTACAGAGAACCTTGACAAGATTTTCACCTATGATACAACAGCTGAAAAGCTTGTAATCAATATCCCTGATAACGATACAGTTTATAAGATTTCTTATATAACTGATTTTGCAGATAATGCAAAGCCTGGTGACAAATTAAGTAATGAGGCGGCTCTTATAGAGACCTCAAAGCAGATAGGCAGTACAGTAACAGTTAACCATAAGATTGACGGTACAGCTTGGGGAAGCTTAACCAATAAGACCTATGAGCGTCTCCAGATAGTTAAAACTGATGAGAATGGAGAAAAGCTTGCAGGTGCAAAGTTTACTTTAACGAAGCTTGCCAATGGAGCAAATCCAAAGAAGAACATTGGTACATTTGATTCTGCTACCAAATCAGCCATTGTTATTGAGAAGTTAACACCTGGTGAGTATGAGCTTACTGAAGATAAGACACCTGATGGATATGACTCAAACGGTATAGTATATAAGATTAAGGTTACACAGCTTGAAAGTGGATTTAAGGTAGAGTTCTCTGATGGCGCTGCTAAGTATGATGGAAAGGCAAAACTTACAGAGAACGAACTTACTGTAATCAATAAGAAGTTTGTTAAAGCTAAAGCTTCGCTTAGCGTTGTTAAGACTGATGAAAATGGCGAAAGACTTGCAGGGGCTGAATTTACACTTAAAAAGCTTGGTGCTTCAACAGATGCTGCAGTTGTGATAGGAACATATAAGTCAGCAACTGATTCAGTTATCAAGTTTGAAAATCTCGTAACGGGCGAGTATGAACTTGCTGAGACACAGACTCCTGAAGGCTATGAGTCAAACGGTGTTACTTACAAGTTCAAGGTAGACGAGCTTGATAGAGAGTTTAAGCTTGAATTGGTAGGAGATTATACAGGAAAGGCTAAGTTTGAACAGAATGTACTTAGTGTAATAAACAAGAAAAAGCCTGATGTTCCTAATCCACCGGTAAATCCACCGGTGAACCCTCCGGTAAATCCTCCGGTAAACCCACCGGTAAATCCTCCGGTGAATCCTCCGGTGAACCCACCTACACCTAATATACCGCTTATTCCTGTCAATCCGGAGACACCAACACCTCCAACACCTGAGAATCCAACACCTGTTATACCTATAACACCTACACCAACCCCAACTACACCTATAAACCCAACAACACCTTCAACTATAACTCCAACTCCTAATAATCCTAAGACACCTGATGGAGTGGTTGTTGATGAAGATGGTACCCCACAGGGCAAGGTTGTAAAGACCAATAAGCCAAAGGGTAATAATGATCAGATAGTTGATGAAGATGATACTCCTTTAGGTGGAAATAAAGCAAAGAAGAATCTTCCTAAGACAGGTGGAGCTTCTACAGTTTGGTACTATGTTGCAGGTATTGGTATGGTATTTGTAGCAGGTCTTGTATTTAAGAGACGTAAAGAAGAAAAGTAATTTGTAAAGGTTATAAATGCTTTTAATTAACTAATTTACGAAGGTTGTGCTGTTTGTATATATGTGGCAGCATGACCTTCGTTTTTTATTAATTTTAGGATATAATAATTATTATTTAGCTTGATTATTTTTATTATATTTGGTATAAATTAGGATAGTAAGTAATGGGGAAATAAGCAATATTTTGCTTTGAGCCTGTTATCCCAAGGAGGGGGCAACTGTAACATTCTGCTTATTTGCAGAGCAACTATTATTACATAAGGAGAGAATGTATGTGGAAAAAACATGGTTCTGCGCTTATTGGGCTAATACTTACTGTGGCTTTATTCATTACCGGAATAAGGCTTCCTGATTATGTGTTAGCTGCAGAAAATGACAAAACAAGTATTGTAAATGATGCAAAGCTAACCATCTCGCAAAAGGAAGGATATAATGATTATAAGCCTGTGACAGGGGATATAAGCACAGATAAAGATATCCAGGTTGATATCTCATTTACGGCTGTTTTTAACAAGACCTTAAATGAAGGCAATTATATTAAAAAAGGTGATTATGTACAGTTTGACTTGGGTGAAAAGCTCAAGTTTACAGGTGACAATGCGTCTGCCAATGAAGTTGTAATTCCTATTAATGATAAGTCATTAAATGTGAAGATTTGTGATGCAATATTTACAAAGGATGCATCAGGTAATATTAAGGTGAAGTTTGATTTTTCAAACAGTGATGATAAGGTATTTGATAAAGAAAGTGCAGGTATCGGAGCATCAATCAAGGTAGATGTGGACCTTTCAAAGTTTGATTATGAGAATACCACTGAGAAAGTTATCAAGATATTTGGCAAAGAGTACAAGGTTGGCGTTATTGACAGTGATGTTGAATTAACAAAGACCGGTGTAATTGATGTAAAGAACTCCAAGATTGACTGGACCATTACAGCTAAAAGATTTGTAAAGGGTGTTGAACCAAGACAGCCTCTTAGCATAGAAGGATATACTTTTCTGGAGGATCCAACCTCTCAGGGAGAGTGGGGGAATAACTATATACCGGGCACATTCACAATCAATGATAAGTCCAGAGATGAGACATCAGGCTTAAAGGTGGGTAAAGTATATGGTACGGATTATACCGATGCCATGTCCTATACCATCAAGGCTGAGGACTTAGATACTGCTGATACTAGTAAGGCAGTAGTGAAATTCAGTACAGATGTGAATTTTGGTGGTGAATTTAGCGGGGGAGATCGCTATTATTATAATGCCGTTGAGCTGGTTAAGTTTAATACATCCCAGAGATGGCGTGTTTCTACCGGTGTTTCAGCTAGAAAAATGGGTAGTAAGACAGGTACATATGACGCCAATACAAAGACAATTACCTGGGCTATAGACTTCAACTACCCTAAGTATGAGCTTGGTGATGTAACAATATCTGATGAACTTACCAAGGACAATCAGGGCAGGATACCACAGAAGTTTAAGAAGGCATATATCCAGGCTTATGATTATGATAAATATGATTTTAGTAGTGTTAAGACTGAAATAACACCAGAGGTTTCAGGTGATAATCATACATTTACCATACCTAATGTTACAGGTAGATTTAAGCTTGTTATCGAAACAGAGATTGAGCCAGACAACTACCGTATAGACTTTAGCAATGATGCATACGTATGGTGGAATAACGTAAAGAATAAGACTAAGCTACATGCCGATATCTATACTGTACCAGGTGGAGATATCAAGTTTGGTGAGATTAACAAGACCGCTAAAAGCCAGGCCTCACCAGAAGGTGAACTTGGCTATGTTGGTGGAAAGGGCGATTATATCGGCTTTGAACCTGAGTGGACAGTAACAGCTAATAAGGATGCTGTATCTACTCCTGGCGACTACTATATGTACGATGCGTTCATTTTTGATAATAGTGTAAGTGTTGACAGAGAAACAATAAATACAGCTAATGGTTTCTCCATAAGAAAAGTAGGAGACAACAGCGTTACTGCTCTTGCAAACGGTGTGGGCTTTGATAAGGTATTTTCAAATAAATCAAAAAATGCAATCTATAAAAGACACCAGAAGCTTGTTAATCCTGAAAGCCCTGTCACAGATGCTACAAGCGGGCTCACTAATTCAGTATATGAAGTCCTTAAGGGTGGCGTATTAGTTGGCCACATACTTGAGCTTAAGCTTGTGCAGGGTACAGATAACTATGCTAAGTTTAGGTCAAGAGTTATGGACAAAGACCTCGTTGTATTAGACCGTGATGACGGTGTATATCAGGTACAGAACTACCTTGCTCTTACAAAGGGAGCCCACGTAGTGCTTGATAAGCTGGTTGGATACCACTATCAGCCAAAGCTTTTGGATAAGCATGTACTCTCAAAGTCGGTAGCAAAGCAGTTCCTTACCGATTATAACGCAGAGGCTACAAACAGTAATGTATATGACGCTGTAAACAACAGAGCAATTGACAACAGAGACACTGCTTATGACAGAGATACCAGATCTGTAGTCTTTAGAATCAGCGTAAATGCAAAGGATATCAAGGATGTAAATGGTGACTTAGGAAAGTTTATCTTAAATGATAAACTATGCTACAAGCTAAAACTGGCACCAATAAAAGATAATAAGTACTTCCTTATATACAAGGGCGAGCCTACACTAAAATACAACAATACAAACGAAGCAGACCAGAGATATGGCAGTATTCCTACATTTTCTAACGATATAACAGGAAAGATAGGATCGCTGGTAAATGCTGTAGGTAATCCTCTTTCAGATCAGGAAATAGCAGACAAAGGTATAGAGGCCACGATCGGAAAAGATGGTTATAACGATGATTTAATTACCTTTTCATTTGACAAGATAGACAGCCCTTATGTTATCTTCGTAAAGGCTGTAATGAAAAATGATCTTCCTTTGAATGAAAAAGGTGAGGTATGGAACAATGCCACAATTATGCTTGAAGGTGGCAATACCGCTATTATTAAAAATGCATATGCAAAGTATGATGAAAGATTCCTTTGGAAGAACCATGATGCAGATAAGGTCTTCATCGATGAACATGGCTACATCAACTGGAATGTGTACTACAAGCCATACAGAGTATATGCTGCCAACGATACAGCTACAGTTAGACTGGAGGATGAGTTAAACCGCTATCTTGTGCTTAGAAAAGAAAAGGGTACAGACAAGCTTATATTTGCAGATGATAACTACAAGGTATGGAAGGGTGAGTATGACGATGCTGGTAACTTTGTTAACCCGGTAGAGATTACTACCGGACTTGATGAAATATTCAAGTACGACCTTGCAAAGAAGAAGCTGGTTATGCATATTCCTGACAGAAATGCAGGATACAGATTCTCATATATCACAGACTTTGCAAAAGACGTAGCAAAGGATGTATCTCTTGAGAATAGCGTTGCTCTTATAGAGAAAGACAAACAGGTAGGCAGTGAAGTAAGAGTAAGCCACAAGGTTGAAGCCAATGCTTGGGGAAGTCTTAAGGATATGAACTATGGTGCATTTCAGTTAGTAAAGACAGATACTGAAGGTACAGAGCTTGCAGGAGCTGAGTTTAACTTAAAGAAGCTTGCAAGTGCACAGAGCCCTGCAGGAGATATGGGAACAGTTATATCTGCAACCAATTCTGCTGTTAAGTTTGAGAACCTCACAGTTGGTGAATATGAACTTACCGAGACAAAGTCACCTGTAGGTTATGAATCAAATGGCGTGGTATACAAGATAAAAGTTGTAGAGCTTGAAAATGGCGGATTAAAGGTACTTTTAGATGGCAACTATGAAGGAAAGGCAAAGATGAATCAGGGTGTTCTTAGTATTATTAATAAAAAGACACCTGATGTTCCAAATCCTGTTAACCCTCCTACACCGGATAATCCAACACCTGTGGTACCACCTACACCAGTTAATCCAACACCTGTAGTGCCACCAACACCGGATAACCCTACACCTTTAATTCCGGTAACTCCAACACCAGAGGATCCAACACCTGTTATACCTATAACCCCTACACCAACCCCAACTACACCTATAACCCCAACAACACCTTCAACTATAACTCCAACTCCTAATAATCCTAAGACACCAGATGGAGTGGTTGTTGATGAAGATAAGACACCACAGGGGAAGGTTGTAAAGACCAATAAACCAAAGGGAAAGAATAATCAGATAGTAGATGATGATGACACTCCTTTAGGTGGAAATAAAGCGAAGAAGAACCTTCCAAAAACTGGTGGTACTTCTACAGTTTGGTACTATGTTGCGGGAATCGGTCTGGTTCTTGTAGGTGGCTTGGTACTCATAAGACGTAAAAAAGAAAAGTAATGAGATAAGCACAAGTATAAGTCAAAGTTAGTAGAAATATAGTACGAATAAGGTAACAAGCTAATTACAAAGCTAAGCACAAAGAAAGTATTAGTGTGA
The DNA here is from genome assembly GCF_057250765.1 of Catonella sp. NCBI lineage: Bacteria > Bacillati > Bacillota > Clostridia > Lachnospirales > Lachnospiraceae > Catonella > Catonella sp. The sequence continues at coordinate 63,204 of NZ_DBHIEC010000006.1, read as the reverse complement.
ACAAGTTACTTAGATTACAGACTTACTGAATAAAACCACGAAAGCATACACAGAAAACAAATTCTTTGTTAGATGTAACAAAGAAAATGATTTTTGTGTATGTTTTTTTTACTTGCAGTTTTCGTGAATTTCTGATATAAATGTTACAAGTAATAAATTACAAATAACTTAATGTGTTATTTGTAACCCATAGATATCCAAAACATGGGCATTTACTTCTTTCTGCTTATGGCAGGAGGCGGAAATCTAATTATAAAGGAGAGAGAAAGTATGTGGAAAAAACATGGATCTGCACTGTTAGGTCTGATACTCACGGTTGCTATAGTGCTAACCGGAGTAAAACTACCTAACATTATTTTCGCTTCAGATGCAAATGATAAGACTGAGTTGGTTAGACCTACAACAAAAGTAGAGTTTAGACAACCAAAGTACGATTATGGCAACGGAGGCACCATAACAACTTATGAACCAATCAAAGACAAGGTAGATATGTCAAAGGACATTTTGGTAAATGTTGAATTTGACCCTGTGTTTGATCTTGATGCACCTGCTGATAAGCGTATAAATAAAGGTGATTTTGTTGAGTTTGATTTGGGACAGGGCTTAAATATTGAAGATAACTATCAAACTTTAAAACAGAAGACTATACCAGTAAACGATAAAGATACAGGTGATAAAATATGTGATGCAATCTTTACAGTTAATCCTTCTGATGGAACCCTTAAGGTGAAGTTTGACTTTTCTACAGGAGCAGATGCTGTATTTAAGAAAAGAGATGGAAAGATTGGTGCTTCAATTACAATTTCTGTTGATGGACAGACTGCAAAGTATGAAGATTCTAAGATGAGCATTAGACTTCTGAATAAGGAATATGAAGTAGTCAACATTAGAGATGTTGTAAATATAAATAAGGTAGGTAAACTTGATTATATTAACGGAAAAATAGACTGGACAATCAATGTTGAAAGATTTATATCAGGAACCAATCCAAAGAGGTATCTTAGTCTTAAAAATTATGAATTTGAAGATACACTTAGCAATCGCATAGCTAAAGAGTATGTTGAAGGCTCATTTAGGATTAATGGTAAAGAAGCTGAAAATGTATACACTAGAAAACAGAGCAATATGCCTGAATATCAGTGGGTTTCCCATTCTATACAGGATAAGGATTTAGATCCTGATAATGTGGGTAAGGTAGTTATAACATTAAGCAGCTATGTTGATTTTATTAATTTGTCGAAAACATATAATAATAGGGCAGTTATAAGGCAGATTAGTGGTGGTTACAGAGATGCAACTGCGAATGTTGCTGTCCCACAATTCGGAGAAAAATTGGGCTCAATCGATTCTACAGGCAAAAAGATTATTTGGACTGTAGATTTTAACAAAGAAAACTATAATCTTGGTAATGTTACTGTTCTTGATAAACTTGAAAGTGATTTGACCGGTAGAATTCCTCAAGAATTTACTACTGCATATTTTCAGAGGATGAAAAATGGAGAGTGGGGAGCCAAAGAGAATGTAACTCCTACAGTAACTGAAAAAGGTCATAAGTTTGCTATAAATGATGTCAGTGAAAGAGTGTTACTTACAATTGAGACAGCTATTGAACCTGACGGAAGTCCTGCAAATTTTGAAAATGACGCTTTTCTGTATTGGAACGGAGAAGTAAATTATAAGGCAAAGCTTCATGCGAAAGTGAGAACAAGTCCTATAGGTGGTGGTTCTTTCGGAAGTATAAGTAAGACTGCAAATGCTCAGGCCCTGACAGAAGATGTGAAAAAGTACTATGCATATAAGGGAGAATATATAGGACCTCAGCCTGAGTGGACAGTTAGAGCTGATAAGAGTACCGTTCCTGCTCCTGGCGAATACTATATGTATGATACCTTCATCTTCGATAATAATACAGTACCTAACAAATCAGAAGTAAATTCTGCGAATGGCTATACCATAAAGAAGGTGGGTGATCCAAGTGTCACTACACTTGCAAATGGTGCAAAATTTGACACAATAATTCCTCTTGAAGGGAAAAAACAGAAACTTATAAATGTTGAAAATCCAGTGACGGTTTCTACAGCTGGTATTACAAGCGCAGTTTACGAAATAGTTAAAAACGAAAAGGTAGTAGGTCACATTCTTGAACTTAAGCTTGTTCCTGGCGTGGATAATTTTGCTAAGTTTAGTTCAATGATTGCAGATAAGGATATACTGACACAGTGGTATAGTGGAGGTGATGAAAAAGCCGGGTATAATACCATTATGCTTACAAAGGGACGCTATGTGACATATCAGGATTCAGCATATTACAGATATAACTCAAAACTTATCAGCAAACAGGTGATTTCTGCAAAAACTGCAAGAAATTTCTTGAAAAACCTTGATGCGGAAGCAACAAATGCTGATGTATTTGATGATAATGAGAAAATTGATGTTAAGCAAAATGATGTCGGATACGACAGAGATACAAGAACAGTAGTTTTTAGAATAAATGTAAATGCCGCTAATATAAAGGATGTGTATGGCGACCTCGGTCCTGTTATACTGGATGATACTTCTCTTAGTAATTATAGTTGGGATAAAGATTTTACCTTTGTTCCAATAGTTGAGGATAAGTTAAACCCAGAGAATAATAAAGAAATACTAATTTATAAGGGTGTTCCTGCTATTAAATATGAGGGTACGAATGATCCTGATTATAGAATTGGAAATAGTACTGTTAAGGCAGTTGGTAATGCTCTTAGCGATGAAGAATTAAAAAAGGAAGACATAGTAATCAATCCTAATGGAAAACCTAGCGAAGGCTTTCAAGTTGCGTTTAATAAATTAAACGGTCCTTACGTAGTCTTTGTGAAAATAAAGGTTAAGGAAGGTAACCGTGTCAATAATAAAGGAACAGTATACAATCATGCTAGAATTTACATTGGAAGTAATTCCTTAGTAGGACAGGATTACTCATGGTATGACGACAGATTCCTTTGGAAGAACTACGATGGACAGGACAGCAAGGATAAAATCAATGTAGATGACAATGGATTTATTAAGTGGAATGTATTCTACAGACCATATAAGACCTACAATGATAACAACGCAACAAAAATAAAGATCGAAGATAAGATAAATGGAAACCTCGTTCTTAGAAAAGAGAAGAATTCTTCAAATCTTGTTTTCGATGGAGACAATTATAAGATATGGAAGGGTGAGTTTGATAAGGACGGTAACTTTATCAATCCGGTAGAAGTTACAGATGCCCCAAATACTATATTTACCTATAACAATGAAACCGGTATAATGAGCATCAATATTCCGGATAATGATTCATCCTATAAGATTTCCTACATAACTGATTTTGCTGATAATGCTGCACGTGGTGATAGCTTAAGCAATGAAGTTAAGCTCATTGAGAATGGTGAGACAATAGGTAAGAGTGTAAAAGTAACTCATCAGGTCAAGGCAGAGGCTTATGGTCATGTAAACAACAAGCCTTATGAGCGTATTCAGATAATTAAGACTGATGTAAAGGGAAATCAGCTTGCAGGAGCGGAGTTTAGCTTTAAGAAGCTTGCAACTGCTGCCAAACCTGAAAAAAATATTGGTACATTTACAACATCTGCTAATAAAGCTATTAAGTTTGAAGAGCTTACAGCGGGAGAGTATGAACTTGTTGAGACAAAGGCTCCTGAAGGATATGAGTCAAACAATGTTACATACAGAATTAAGGTGATTGAGCTTGAAAACGGATTTAAGGTTGAACTGATAGGCGATTATGCAGGTCTTGCAACACTAGAGCAGAATGAGCTAAAGATTATCAACAAGAAGATTGATAAGGTTACTGAGCGTCTAAACCTTATAAAGACTGATGCAGATGGCAACAGACTTGCGGGAGCGGAGTTTACGCTTAAGAAGCTCGGTGCTACAACTGATGCAGCGGTAGAAGTAGGTAAATATACCTCTGTAACAGATGAAGCTATCAGAATTGAGAATCTTACAGCAGGTGACTATGAACTTGTTGAGACTAAGGCTCCTGAAGGATATGTTGTCAACAAAGAGCCATATAAGATTAAAGTGGTTAAGGTTGAAGGCGGATTTAAGGCTGAATTAGTAGGAGATTATGCAGAAAAGGCAAAACTTTTGAATAACGAACTTACTGTTATTAACAAGAAGAAGCCTGTAACACCACCAACACCTGAGAAGCCAGTGGTTCCTCCAACACCTGAGAACCCAACACCACTGATTCCGGTAAATCCTACAACACCTAATACACCAAACCCAACACCTTCTATACCTTCATATCCGATAAACAATACACCAAATCCAAATGACCCTAACAGTCCTGATGAATTTGAGGTTATAGGAAATGATGGAACTCCTCAGGGTAAGGTTGTTAAGAAAACCAAGCCAAATGGAGAAAAGGAGTATATCTTTGAGAAGGATAAAACACCTTTAGACGGATTTAAGGCAAAGAAGAGCCATACCAAGGCACTTCCTAAGACAGGTGGCGCATCTACAGTTTGGTACTACGTGGCAGGAATGGGTCTTGTAGTTATGGCAGGCCTTACATTTAGAAAACGTAAAGAAGAAGAGTAATAAGGTATAAAATACAGAGATACCGATAAAGGTTACCAAAACATACACGAAAATCAAAACATTTGTCAAATGTGACGAATAAAATGATTTTTGTGTATGTTTTTTTTACTTGCACTTTTCGTGGATTTTTGGTATAAATATTACAAGTGGTAAAATATATGCCAAATATTTTGCTATTTGTAACCATGAGGGATCCCAAGGAAGGGATATAATCTTTCCGCAGGTGCGGGAGGGGAAATAATTTACAAGGAGAGTAAAAATATGTGGAAAAAACATGGAACAGCACTATTAGGAATCATACTTACGTTAGCTATATTGCTAACCGGAGTAAAGCTTCCTGAATATGTAGCCGCAGCAGGAAATGACAAGACAAATCTTGCAAAGAATGTGAACGTAACTATCTATCAACAAGATAGCAGTAACGTTGAAAAGCCTGTTACAGGAGCAATAAATACAGCAAATTATATTAGGATGGATGTATCCTTTAACGCTGTGTTTAACAAAAGTTTAACTGAAGAAAACCGCATTAATAAGGGCGATTATATTCAGTTTGACTTAGGAAGTAAGCTAAAAATTAATGGAAGTGTTAATGAAGTTGTGCGCCCTGTAGAAGATACGGCATCAAAACTTAAGATTTGTGATGCTATCTTTACCTGTGATGACGATGGAAATATCAAGGTTAAATTTGATTTTTCCAACACAGATGACGCTGTTTTTGAAAAGGACAGCACTTCAATCGGAGCGTCAGTTACTTTAATTACTGACCTTTCTAAGTTTGACTTTACTACAACCAATGAGAAAGTGATTAGAATTTTTGGTAAAGACTATCAGCTTGGAGAAATAGTCGGTGATGTCAATCTTACAAAGACCGGAGTTCTTGATGTGAAGAACTCTAAGATTGACTGGACCATTACAGCTGAAAGATATGTAAGAGGATCTTCCCCAAGGGCACCTCTAAGTCTTGAAGGCTATACCTTCCGTGATTATCCAAAGGGTGGAGTAAACGGAAACAATTTTATAGAAGGTACATTTACCGTAAATGGTAAATCAAGAGATAAATCATCGGGCTTATCAATTGCAACCCTTAGAGATACAGGGTATACCAATATCATGTACTATACGGTAAAGGCAGATGACCTGGATCCTTCTAATGTAGGTAAAGCAGTACTAAAGTATAGTACTGATGTAAACTTTGGCGGTGATTTTGGCTCATCAGGTGTGAGAAATTATCCTAATGATATACACCTCGTAAAATATGGAACAAGTCAGTTCTGGTCTAAACATAGAGACGTTACCGTTAGAAAAATGGGCGAAAAGCTTGGAAGCTTCAATGCAGGCACTAAGACAATTACCTGGACAGTGGAGTTTAACCGACCTGAGTACGACTTAGGTGATGTAACCATTTCTGATGAACTTACCAAAGATAAAACCGGAAGAATACCTCAGAAATTTGAGAAGGCATATGTACAGACCTTTGATAAGACAAAAAATACCTGGAAAGAGGAGAAAACAGAGTTAACTCCTGTAGTTTCCGGGGATAATCATACTTTTACCATACCTAATGTTAAAGAGAGATTCCTTCTTACTATCCTAACAAAGGTAGACGCTGATAATTACAGTTCACGATTTGACAATGATGCGTATGTATGGTGGAATAATAACATTAAGTTTAAGACAAAGCTACATGCATCTATTTTAGACGTACATGGTGGCAATGGTCAGATAGGTACAATCAATAAGACTGCTAAAAGCCAGTTAGCAGTAAGCAGTGATAATGCTTTTGATGCAGGATTAGGTGAGTATATAAGCAATGAGCCTGAGTGGACAATGACTGCTGATAAGAATACAGTAGCCGCACCTGGTGACTACTACATGTACGATGCCTTCATTTTTGATAAGAATGTAAGGGTAGATAGTGATACAATCAACTCTACGAACGGATATTCTCTAAGAAAGCTTGGTGAAAACACTGCGGCAGCACTTGCAAGCGGTATAAGCCTGGAAAAATTATTTTCAAAAAATCCTGCTGGCGATGAAACTATGGGCAGACACCAGAAGTTAATGAACATCAACAAACCAATCACTGAAGCTACAGAAGGTGTTACAAATAATGTATACGAAGTGGTTAAGGACGGTAATGTAGTAGGACATGTCCTTGAGGTAAAGCTCGTTCAGGGAGTAGATAACTTTGTTAAGTTTAAGTCAAAAGTTATGGAGCACAATTTGATTGTATCCGAGCGTGAAGACGGATTAAACAGGCTTCAGAACTACTACTTGCTTGCGACAGGAGGCAACGTATTACTAAACAAGATGGTTGAATACCATTATCAGTCAAAGCTTCTTGATAAGCAGGTACTCTCAAGAACAGCGGCTAAGAAGTTCCTTACCGATTATGATGTAGCAGCTGCAAATAATGATGTGTTTGACGCTAACAATAAAATTGCTATTGATAATACTGAAACAGCTTATGATAAAGAGACAAGAAGCGTGGTATTTAAGATTAGCGTAAATGCAAAAGACATAAAGGATGTTCAGGGTGATATAGGTAAATTCGTATTAAGCGATGAATTATCTTATCATTTAAGGCTTGTACCTATTAAGAAAGAGGGAGGCCGTGATAAGTATTTCCTTATCTACAAGGGAGAGCCAGCTCTTAAATACAAAGATACCAGTGAAGCTGACCATAGATTCGGTAAGTTTTCGCATATCCCTTCTGATAGAGCAAGAAGTGTAGGCTCCATTGTTAATGCTGTAGGTGAGCCTCTAAGCGATAAGGAAATATCAGATAACAATATATTTGCGCTTCTCGATAAAGACTATTATAATAATTATGATAAAATAAGATTTACATTCGACAAGCTAAATAGCCCTTATGTTATTTTTGTAATGGCTGAGCTTAAGAGTGACGAGCCAATGAACGAAATTGGCCAGGTTTGGAATACCGCAAAAATGTGGATTCAGGGCGATGAAAGAGCCTACATTCAAATTGAGAAGACTGCGAAAGCTGATTACGACGATAGATTCCTTTGGAAGAATTATGATGGCGACAAGATCTTCATTGACAAGAACGGCTACATAAAGTGGAACCTCTTCTACAAGCCTTATAAGGTTTATAACGATAACAATGAAACCAAGCTCAGGCTTGAAGATCAGCTTAAAGGAAATCTTGTGCTTAGAAAAGAAAAGGGTACTGCTAATCTTGCCTTTAATGATGACAATTACAAAATCTGGAAGGGTAGCTTTGATGCAGAAGGAAATTTTGTAAATCCTGTGGAGATTACAGAAGGACTTGATAAGATTTTTGTTTATGACCTTGAGCAGAAAAAGTTAATAGTCAATATTCCGGACAATGACACATCATACAAGATATCATATATTACCGACTTTGCACCGGATGCAAAGAAGGGTGATGAGCTTGAAAATGATGTAGTCCTTATAGAAAAATCAAAGCAGATAGGTAGGAAAGTTGGTGTTAAGCACAGCATAGAAGCTAATGCTTGGGGAAGTCTTAAGGATATAAACTATGACAAGCTTCAGATCGTTAAGAAGAATGCCGATGGTGAAGAACTTGCAGGAGCAGAGTTTAGATTAAAGAGGCTTGCAGACTCTAACGTAACTGAGCAGGATATGGGAACAGTAAAGACTGTTACAGATGGAGCAGTTATGTTTGAAAATATCGTTGCAGGCAGCTATGAGCTTACTGAGACAAAGGCTCCTGAAGGCTATGAGACAAACGGAGTTACTTACAAGATAAAGGTGGTTGAGCTCGAAAATGGTGACTTAAACATTGCTTTAGACGGTAACTATGAAGGTCAGGCAACACTTGAGAAGAGAGTGCTTACGGTAATTAACAAGAAAAAACCTGTTACGCCTCCTACTCCGGTTAACCCAACACCTGAGAATCCTAAAAAGCCGGTTGACCCACCAACACCTGAGAATCCGACACCTCTGATTCCGGTTACACCTAAGACACCTGATACACCAACTCCAACACCTAGCATACCTTCATATCCAATAAACAATACACCTAATCCTAATGATCCTAACAGCCCTGATGAATTCGAGGTTATAGGAAATGATGGAACACCTCAGGGTAAGGTTGTAAAGGTGACTAAGCCTAATGGAAAGAAAGAGTATGTATTTGAAGATGATAAGACTCCTTTAGATGGCTTCAAGGCAAAGAAGAACCGTAAGGCGCTTCCTAAGACAGGTGGCGCGGCTACAACTTGGTACTACGCTGCCGGTGCAGGACTTGTACTTATGGCAGGTTTTGCATTTAGAAGACGTAAAGAAGAAATCTAATAGGATTCATCTGATTTACTTTTAGTATATTATACATTAGGTAAATAAAAATATGAGATTCCCACCCCGCTTGAGGGTGGGAGTTTTTTTGCGCAACAGGGGATAACTGCCAAAGTAGGTGCAAAACCAGATTGCATTTAAGCTTCAAAACTACAACGATTACTTGACACAAACCATTCAACCCACTTCAGTTGACAAAGAGCCTTTTTTTCTGTATACTCGATTTATCAAAAATATGAAGGGCAACAAAAATAACAAACGATATTAAAATTAATTTTTTCACGCAAGCAAAAAAAAACAACTGTATTCAAGTGATTGCCAATCATGATCCGGACATTGCTCCGCATGTAATAGAACTGTGAGGTGGATAGTGTGAAAGAAAGTATAGGAAAGCCATAGATTGGCGCACTTAACTAAGCTGTCTAAGGCAGGCAACTTTTTGAAGTGTTATTGAGTTAGAAAATTCGATTAAGAAGCTACTGGCTCATCAGGAGGAAGTAGTCCCTCTCGTTGCAATAGTTTCTTGGCTTGCTTGATAGCTTTTGCCTTTTGTTTTTCAATAAGAGCTTCAGGCACATCGATTTTATAAAGGTCGCTCGGATTCCACTGCTCGCCAGTAGACAGCATTTGGTAGATGGCAGTAAGAATCATACGGGCAATAGCGATAATGGCTCTTTTCTTGCCACGACGTTTAACAAGAGATTCATATTTCTTTTTGTAGTAAGGAGATTGGTCAGATTTTACGGCTGCATGAGCACACTGTACTAATGCAGGTTTGAGGTAGACTCCGGCACGTGTAATCCGAACAGATTTCTTCTTACCAGCAGATTCATTGCTGCCAGGTGTTAAACCAGCCCAACAGCATAAACGTTTGGAACTTGAGAACTGAGACATATCCGTACCGATTTCGGAGATGATAGTTATTGCACTATCACATTTGACACCCGGAATGGTACAGAGGAACTGGACAGCATTTTCAAAATCAGGATTAGAAGAAATCATATTTTCTATCATTTTATCAACATCTTTGATTTCTGCTGTGATATAATCCATATGTGCGCGGACGAGGCGCATACGGTATTTTTGGGCATCAGTCATCTGATATCCTTCGACGGATTCTATAACAGCATCTTCTTTGGATTTGAGGCTCCGAAGAAGCTTAGATGCGATTTCTTCGTGGTTAATGGATGTACCCGATTGTTCAAGTAGATAGTCGATAATGGACGTGGATGACTTCCCAAAGATATCGGAAACAACAGAATCTAATGCAACATTACAAACAGTAAGAGCATTCTGATATCGATTCTTTTCACTTGAACGGCAGGAAACAAGCTTGCAACGATAGCGAGTGTATTCCCTGAGAATACGGACTATCTTACAAGGGATATAGCTGCCTTTGACAAGTCCGAGACGGAATAAATCCCCAATCCATTTAGAATCTTTGGTATCATCTTTGTTGCCTTTCACAGCCTTTACCCACTTGGGATTGGCAATGACAACATTGATCTCATCTTCCAGAAGATTAAAGACAGGAACCCAGTATTTACCTGTGGATTCCATGCAGACATCATGACAATCATTGTCGAGAAGCCATTGCTTGAACTCAAGAATTGAATTGTTAAAGGTGGAAAAGCGCTTCTTTTGGTAAGATGGTTCAATGCCACCCGTAGTTTTTACAATCGTGGCAACGAGAAAAGATTTGTGAACATCGACACCACAACAGGTTTGGTAAGTAACTTTCATAGTCAGACTCCTTTCGTAAATGATAAGAAGCCATTGACTGAACTGCCACACAATTAAACTAAGGCGCTTAAGCAATTCTTAGTGTACGGATTCGTAATACCACTCATTTGTGCTTGAAAAGGCAGAACTTACACTGATTTATATGCTGTCTAAAACGAAGAAAGTTATTACAACTCCTCCTCACGTGCTTTGTAGTATAGCTTCTTGCAAACCATTTTAAAGCATAACGTAGAGAGTTGAAACACTTTCATTACTATTTGTGCCGCCAGCCGAAGGCGGCGGAATGGAGATTATTATGAAAACAAGTAGAATCGTAACCTTTATCCTTGGAATTGTGATGATCATTACGGGCATGTACTGCCTTATGAATCCGGTTATGACATATATGACGCTCGGATATGTAGTCGGCGTCAATATGATCATTGACTCCGTTGGCGGTATCATACTCTGGCATGAAAGAAAGAAGGAGGGAATGTCCTCCGGTTGGGAGCTTGCCGGAGCGATTGCTTCTCTCGTATTTGGCATCATCCTGATCGGCAGTACGGCTATGCAGCTGATCGTAGATATGACAATTGTTTATCTTGCAGCAATCTGGCTGATCGTAGTAGGTGTGATCCGAATCATGGTGGCGCTTCGTATCCACAAAGTAAGAAAGGCTCTCGATGCAGAGATCCTTGGAAGACGCTGGTGGCTTATCCTTATTGCGGGAATCCTGCTCATTGTCTGCGGAGTGCTCAGCCTGTTCAATCCGACAGGTCTCATTGTTGCTATCGGAATCAATTTTGGATTGAACATTATTATTGCCGGGGCGAATATGATTGCTGTTGCGGCTTAAACAAAGATAAGACTAAATGATAAATTATATCAATAAAATCAGACTGAATTTAATCAAATTTGGTTTGATTTTATTGCTTTGGGCGAAAAAAGAGTATAGCAAACAGACCTGAAACTGCATCTTTCAGGTTAAATGCAACGGTTTTTAGTGTTGCGTTTACTTTGAAAGGTATTTACTTTATTCCTGTTTAGTGTTTTAATAGTTTTGGAGTCAAATTTACATCACTTTCGCTTATTATTTTAAGCTTTAGTTTTGTACATCCGTTGCACAGCTTTACCTTGGAACCGTTCCGGTGTTCACAGCTTCTTTTGTCATAATGTTCACAGTATTTTTTGGCAAGATGGCAGGAGCGGCATTTTTTATTACAGTCTTTGGAACCACATACATGCTTAACATTGCATCCATTATAATCATTGCAGTCACAGGAATTAGGCATTTTGACAAGTGAATGCTTATGTATTTCTCTTGAAATGGTAGAAGGGGATTTCTCGAGGAAATCAGCAATACTTCTGATTGAAAAAACCTGTGCCAGCAACAATATCTTTCAATGTAAATGCAACAGAGGTACCTGTCAGTGTAAGTGCAACACCATGTTGCATTTAAGCCCCAAAACTACACGAAATCCTGCGCTAGATTTTCAAGGTAAGTGCAACACTTTGTAAAAATAGTAAATGCAACACTATTGCTAGATAAAATGATAAAATTATATCAATAAAATCTGACTGAATTTAATCAAATTTGGTTTGATTTTATTGCTTTTGGCGAAAAAAGGGTATAGCAAACAGACCTGAAACTACATCTTTCAGGTTAAATGCAACGGTTTTTAGTGTTGCGTTTACTTTGAAAAATTTTACCAATATCTACTTATAAACCTTATATTTGGGCTAATCGATTATATTTCACTTACACGAAATCTGTCAAGGCTAAAGTGAATGGGCTTTCAGCCCAGCCTTGACTAGAATTTCGTAAGTGAAATTTATTATAAATTAAGCCCAATATAACCATAAATAAAACCTACACAATAGCCTTATATTTCCTTGATTTATCAATTAGAGTGGCTCTATGTATTATATTTAATAATTTTGAAACTGAGCTAATGATATACTTCAAAGTAAATGCAACAGAGGTACCTGTCAGAGTAAGTGCAACACCATGTTGCATTTAAGTTGAAAAACTACTCACGAAATCCTGCGCAAGCAGTAATTAAAAATTCGGCTTGACAAATGAGGTTAATTAGTGTAAAATACCTATTGTGCTATGGTTATTATTACCCAATCAGTTGTCGGCACTAAATCTACAGCTGGAGGGGAGGGTTGGTGAGAGAATGTCAAATGTAATCGTTAAAGAAAACGAAACTCTTGATAGCGCTCTTCGCCGTTTCAAGAGAAACTGCGCGAAGGCTGGTATTCAGCAGGAGATTCGTAAAAGAGAGCATTACGAGAAGCCATCTGTCAGACGTAAGAAAAAGTCTGAGGCTGCTAGAAAACGCAAATTCAAATAATTAAAGTTGAAAGGACGCAGTGTCGATATGGCTCTGCGTCTTTTTAGCGTATTAATTAGTTTAATTATTAACAATAAAGGAGTATATAACTTGGCGGTTTCTGAAATTACAATAAATATACCGGTTAGTCACGAGTCAAATGTATCAGGTGCATTTGACAGTAATATCAAGATAATAGAGAAGTCTTTTGGGGTGGAAGTAGTCTCAAGAGACGGAGTTACACATATAAAAGGTAATAAAGAAGATGTGAGAGGGGCTCTTAAGGTAATGGAGCAGCTTTTAGCTCTTTCACTAAGAGGAACTGATATAACTGAGCAACAGGTAAACTATGCCGTTTCCATTATCAAAGAGCCTGTAGATTCTGCTGAGAGCCTTGAAAGCATAGATAAAGAGATAATTGCACATACTGTGAGCGGTAAGCCTGTCAAGCCTAAGACTATCGGCCAGAAGAAGTATGTAGACCAGATAAAGAAGGATATAATAGTGTTTGGACTGGGCCCTGCAGGTACGGGAAAGACCTATCTAGCCATGGCTATGGCTATTCAGGCCTTTAAGGATAACAAGATAGAGAGGATAATACTGACAAGACCTGCCATTGAGGCGGGAGAAAAGCTGGGATTCCTTCCGGGGGATTTACAAAGCAAGGTAGACCCTTATCTAAGGCCTCTCTATGATGCCCTTAATCAGATTATGGGGGCGGAGACCTTTCAGGCAAATGCAGAAAAGGGACTGATAGAAGTTGCGCCTCTAGCCTACATGAGGGGAAGGACTCTTGATAATGCCTTTATCATACTTGATGAGGCGCAGAATACCACTCCTGCACAGATGAAGATGTTTCTTACAAGAATAGGCTTTGGCTCCAAGGTTGTTATTACAGGAGATTTAACGCAGAAAGACCTTGCAAATGGCGTCAAATCAGGTCTTGAAGAGGCGGTTAAGATACTTAAGAATATTGAGGGTATAGGTTTTTCTAACCTGACCAACAAGGATGTGGTTCGTCATCCTTTAGTACAAAGAATAGTTACTGCTTATGATGAGTACGAGAAGAAGAATCTGCATAAAGAAAATAAAAGGAGCTATCGTAGATGACCGTAGATGAGCCTAAGCATTATTTTTTGGAAGACTACTATATATTTTTTTCGGTACCCTTATGTGCAGCCTTTGGGATGCTTCAATTTGGTGATATATTTAAGGCTGCTGGAATCACCCTTTTTGTCTGTGCATTTTGTATAATCTATAAGTTATATGACAGATATACAAGAGCTGCTTTAGATAATAAAAAGCGTGGAATCAAGCAGGAAATTTTTTCTGTATCAGGATTTATTTTTACAGTGTGTGTTGCTGTATTCTCGGATATATCTATGTTTAGATGGCTGTTTTTGATAGGTATATTGCTATCAGTGTTTTTCTCAGGAATAATCAGCTCATTTATGTCTGTATTTGCTTATGTGCTTATAACTACTATATTTACCGAAGCTACTCCTGAGTATGTGGCAAAGAGTCTCTTAACTGCTGTTATACTCATCATTCTAACCAGATACTACTCAGACTTTGTGAGCTTAGTTTATTCGATTATCTGTCTGTTGTCGTTTGAAGCAGCCTTCTTTTTGATTCTACACGGTATGGATATGGAAATGCTTTTTAGCCAGTACTATCTAAAGGAAGCCTTGGTTATTACTATCTGTCTTATTATTGGTTGGCTTATATTTAAGCAGATAAACTCTACTTCGGATGGTGTTGAGGCTGCTTTGACTGCTAGCAAAGAAAATGAAACTTCCGAAACCAAGGATAAAGAAGATGAAGCTATAAATGCGGTAGCTGCTACCAATTCAGCGGCAATTACTAAGACTGATAGTGCTGAAACGGCAGAGATTAAAGAAGTTTTGTCAGAAGCTGCTACTGAAGAATATGCTAAAGAGGACACTACTACACTTGTAGAAGAGAGGCCTGTACTAAAACAAGAAGTTGAAACTGAGCCTGTTGGCGTAAGCTTAATAGATAAAGAGCCTGAAGATAGAGATTACTCATATCTTTTAAGCAAAAATAATTCGGCGTATAGACTGCTTGTAGGCAATGAAGGACTCTTTAATAAAGCCCTTAGAACTTCAAAGCTGGTTAAAGACATAACCGAACTTATTGAAGGAAGGATAAGCCTTGCAGAAGTAGGTGGTTTTTTTGCTGAATGTGGAAGAGCTGTTAGCAATAATTATATAAAAGAAGGCCTGATTTTAGCTAAGGAGAATAATTTTCCGATAGAGGTTACGGACTTTATAAAAGAACATAATTTTAAGCTTGGTTATCCGAGGTCTAAGGAGACAGCTATAACTATGATAGTTTGCAAGCTTGGTTCTACAGTTGATTTCTTAGAAGATAAAGGAGTGAAGCGAAGTGTTACTGCTATAGTTGACAGTGTAATGGATTCTTGCTTAATGGCTGGAAGGCTTGATGCATCAGGTCTTTCTCTTAACGAATACAAATTCATAAAGGATTTTCTTTTGGAGGAGGCAAGGGTAAGCTATGACTATTTTAGTGGAGAACGAAGCTAATAGAGGGCTTGACTTTGATTATGAGGAAGTTATCAAGACTGTGATAAGCAAGACTCTGGAAACTGAGAACTGTCCTTATGAAACCGAGGTAAATGTACTTCTTACGGGAAATGAGGAAATACATGAAGCTAATAAGGAGTTTAGGGGAATAGACAGGCCTACGGATGTGCTTTCGTTTCCTATGGTTGACTATGATTTCCCTTCTGACTTTTCTTATGTTGAAGAAAATCCGGAAAGTTATATAAATCCTGAAACAGATGAGCTCCTGCTAGGAGATATAATGATTTCTGTCGATAAAGTATATGAGCAGGCAGATGAGTATGGACATAGCAGAAAAAGAGAATTTGCATTTCTTATTGCACACAGTATGCTTCATTTGCTTGGATATGACCATATAGACGAGGCAGAGAGAAAAGTGATGGAAGTAAAACAAGAAGCCATACTTGATGCCCTCGGTATAACAAGAAATGGAGGATGATATGAAAAAGAAAATATTAGTTACCGGATTACTGGCTGTTACCTCAGTGTTTATGCTTTTATCTGCTTGTGGCAAAAAGGCAGACAATGTTACCACTTCAAGTGCAAAGACTGATTCATCTAAAGTAGTTGTAGATAATAAGCCTGCATCAAGTCTGAATATATCATCGACTGTAACACCTGCAGGAGTTATAAAGCCTGAGTATACCAGCCCTTTAAGCGGTAAGGCTCTTGATAAAAAGTATAAGAATAAGCGCCCCTTTGCATTTATGTTCAACAACATAGAATTTGCCTATCCACAGACAGGGACCGGCAGAGCGGACATTTTATATGAAATCCTTGCAGAGGGTGGAATCACTAGGCTTATGGGAGTATTTGACTATATGAAGGGAGATAGGATAGGTTCTGTAAGAAGTGCAAGACATTATTATGTGGACTTTGCCAATGAGTTTGATGCCATTTTTGTTCATTTCGGTCAGACACACTATGCTATAGATGAGATTAAAAAACTTGGAGTAGATACTGTTTCCGGGCTATCCTGGGAGGGAGCTAAGGCATTTTACAGAGATAACACTATCCGTGCCCCACACAACGCTTTTGCAAGTGCCAAGGGTATAATGCAGGCTGTAAAGGACAAGAAAATAAGAACGAAACCAAGAAAAGGCCTTACTTCACATTTTAATTTCTCAGATGAAGAGGTTAAAAATGATGAGAAGGGTTCATTTAAGTCGGAATATGTGAAGGTTCCTTTTTCAGCCTATATGACTCCTTACTTTACTTATGGTAAAAAGGACAAGTCTTATACCAGATTTGCTTTTGGTACCAAACATATCGATAAAGGTACAGGAAAGGCTCTTAAGTTTAAGAATATTTTTATTCAGTTTGTAAATGAGTACAACAAAGACCACAATGGATATCAGACTATGGATTTGATGAATAACTCCGGAAGTGGCTATTATCTGACTGGTGGAAGAGGAATAAAGGTATACTGGAAGAAAAAAGGCGGTGCTGACAAGACTAAGTTCTTCTATGACAAGGAGCATAAAGATGAGGTTCTTGTAAATGCAGGTAAGACCTACTACGCTGTATTTCCGGCAAATAGGAAAGAAATGGTTAAATTTAAGAAAAAATAGAGGAATTATGGCTAACGATATTCGTGATTTAATTATTATTGGAGGCGGTGCTTCAGGTATGCTTACAGGAATAATTGCTGCAAAGAGAGGGCAGAGCGTAAGCATACTTGAGCATAATAAGGCTCTCGGTAAAAAGCTTGCAATCACAGGTAATGGGAGATGCAACTTTACCAATCTTTATCAGGAACCATTCTGCTATAACAGCGGAGATATAGAAAAATCATATAATATCATCAATAAATGGGGGAAAAAGGGAATAACAGACCTTTTTTCTTCTTTTGGTATTGAATGGATGATAAAAAAAGGAAGGAGTTTTGACAGGGCCTACGCAGGCTATGTCTACCCTGCAGGAGAAAGTGCTAAAGAGTTTGTAAATATATTAAATGACGAACTGATTAGATATAGGGTAAAGATTAAAACGAATATAAGTGTTACAGATATAAAGCCTATATCAGAGGGCTTTGAGATAGTTACCACAAGTGCAGACAGCTATTATTCATATTTTGCAAAGCAGGTTGTCATTGCTTGCGGCGGATTTGCTGCGCCAAGTACGGGAAGTGACGGGAGTTTATTTCCGATTATTGAAGGTCTTGGACATACCATAATCAAGCCTCTTCCTGCGCTTACATCAGTAAAAACAGATATTTCACTTTTTGCAGGCCTTAGGACTGTGGCTGAGGTTAAAGCTATAGCGTATGAAGATGGTAAAGAAGAATCAATCGGCAGCGAAATAGGAGAAATCCAGTTTACCGAGCAGGGCCTTAGTGGCATACCTGTAATGCAGCTTTCAGGCAAGGTGGCAAGGGCTATAGACGAGGGTAAAAAGGTGGATTTTTTCTTAGATTTTTGTTATGAAACCTCAGAGGGCGAACTTCTTGAAATACTTAAAAAACGCAGAATAGTGTTAGCTGATAAGACTTCTGATAAATTTTTAACAGGCTTTACCTATGAGAAAATATCAAGATATTTAACAGATAAATATTTAAGCAACAAAACCAAGGTAGAAGATATCCCAGATGATAAAATTATTTCGGTTACAAGCTGGCTTAAAAAGTCAAAATTTGCTATAATAAAAGTTAGCGGTTTTGAAGCTGCACAGACAACCTCAGGCGGAGTCTCGATGAACGAGGTTACAAATAATTTGGAATCAAAAATTGTTCCCGGACTTTTCTTTGTGGGAGAGGTACTTGATGTGGATGGACTTTGTGGAGGATACAATCTGACTTGGGCCTTTGCAAGTGCCTTAGAGGTTGGAAACGGAGGAAGATGATAGAAGGTAAATTACTTCAAGTTTCGCAGGTAAAGCTTCCTGTAGGCTATACAGCCGAAGATGTAAGGAAAGCCTGTATTAGAAAGCTTAAGATAAATGATAATGAGATTTTGGCTTATGAAACCAAGAAAAAGTCAGTTGATGCAAGAAAAAAAGATGACATACATTATAGCTTATCTGTAGTTGTTTCGCTTACGGACAAGGCTTATAACAGGATTGTATCTGCAAAGAGGCCTAACTCTGATGTGACGGTCTACAAGGAAGAAAAGCTCGAGATAAAAAGGATTACTCAGATTGATGACAAGATGAGGCCTGTGATTGTGGGGAGCGGTCCTGCAGGACTCTTTTGTGCCTATGTGCTTGCCCTTTCGGGACTGAAGCCTATTATCATTGAACAGGGACAGGATGTAGAGAGGAGAACTGCAACTGTTGACAAGTTCTGGGAGACCGGGGAACTGTCTGAGACAACCAATGTACAGTTTGGTGAAGGAGGCGCCGGCACCTTTTCAGACGGTAAGCTAAATACCTTGGTAAAGGATCCTTACAGGCGCATTCCTTTTGTGCTTGAAACCTTTGTTAAGTTCGGGGCTGATCCCGAAATCCTATACCTCAATAAGCCTCATATAGGAACTGATGTACTTAAAGATATACTGATAAATATGCGTAAGGAGATATTATCCTTAGGCGGTGAGTATATGTTTGAAACTAAGTTCACTAACTTTGAGGCAAAGAATGGAGATGTCAGCCACATTGTGCTAAATGATGAGGAAATCCTTCCTTGTAAGGAACTGATTCTTGCCATAGGACATTCTTCAAGGGATACCTTTGAATTGCTCTCATCAAAGGGGATAATTATGACTCCTAAGCCTTTTGCAGTCGGGCTAAGGGTTGAGCATCCGCAGGAAATGATTAGTAAATATCAGTATGGCAGGATGTATGACAGACTTCCGCCTGCAGATTATAAGGTGACAGCAAAAGGAGTTGAAGACAGGGGGGTATATTCGTTTTGTATGTGTCCCGGCGGATATGTAGTCAATTCTTCTTCTGAAAAGGGAGGAACTCTTGTAAATGGTATGAGCTATAACGATAGAGGCTCAAAGAATGCAAACAGTGCAATAGTAGTAGCGGTTAATCCTACTGATTTTGGTGCAGATGACGCACTTGCAGGAGTAAGATATCAGAGAGAACTGGAGAAAAAGACTTATGAGCTTGCAAAAGGTGCTATTCCTATCCAGCTTTTGGGAGATTTTAAAGAGAATAAAAACAGCACAGGCTTTGGAGGGATAACCACTGTATCAAAGGGCAGAACTGAATTTGCAAATCTAAGAGAGATACTGCCTAAGTATATAAGTGAGTCAATCATCCTTGGCATGGGAAGCTTCGGTACTAAAATAAAAGGCTTTGACAGGGATGATGTAGTACTGCTTGGTGTAGAATCAAGGACCTCGTCTCCTCTTAGGATACTAAGGGATAGTGAGAGCTATGAAGCCAATATTACAGGTATATATCCTATAGGTGAGGGAGCAGGCTATGCAGGAGGCATAACAAGTGCAGCTGTAGACGGAGTTAAGGCTGCTCTTAAGATAATAGAAAAGCGAATTTAGAGGTGGTAATTTGCAGGATAAAAATAGTTTTAGAAAAGTTGTAAAGGCTAGGAGAGGTAACGGCTTAGCCACCAATGAAGATAGAATAAATGCAGAGATAATAGTAAACAGGTATTTAGACAGTGAATATTTTAAGAAGTCTGATATTATCTTTGCTTACTCTTCGATGGAAGATGAAATCCCAACTGAGAGAATAATACAAACTGCCCTAAAGAGTGGCAAAAGGGTTGCTCTTCCCAAGGTGATTTCTTCTGTCTCAGATGGTGCGATGATGGAATTCTTACTGGTTGACGGGGATACTTTATATGATAGGGGAGTTTATGGTATAATGGAACCCGGATGTGGAGAGAGAGTTTCTCCTGCCTTGGGCACTAAGAGGATTGAAATTCTCATCCCGGGGCTTTGCTTTGACCTCACGAAAAATAGAATAGGCTATGGAGGCGGATATTATGACAGATATTTGTCACAATTTGACAGGGAGAAGTTTCATATAACCGCTCTAGCCTATGAATACCAGATATTTGAGGTTATTCCTACTGATGAGTATGACAGCAAGGTTGATTTGGTTATAACTGAAAACAGATGGATTGATTAGGACGGTAATAGAGTAATCCGAATTATGACGGAAATAAAGATTAGATTGGATAAAAATGGAGAATACAGTAAATAATATATTTAAGGTTGATTATGACTTTGATGCTGTAAGGGCCTTAGAGCCTGTAAACGAGCCTGAGAGGCAGTTTTACTACATTGAAAAGGCTGCTGAGGTATACAAGCTAATTTGCGAAAATGCAGGTAAACGCCTCTCATTTTCCTGCAATACCTTTGGATGCCAGATGAATTTTAGAGATTCAGAAAAAATAGCAGGAATACTCGAGAAGATAGGCTTTGTAAATAATGATGATAAGAACTCGGACTTTGTTATCTTAAATACCTGTACCATCAGGGAGAATGCAGATCAGAAGGTATATGGCAATCTGGGTTATCTTAAGAAAATGAAGGAGCTAAACCCTAACATGATTATTGCTCTTTGTGGCTGCATGATGCAGGAAACAACGGTAGTGCAAAAGCTAAGGGAAAGCTATTCATTTATTGACCTTATTTACGGAACTCATAACATTTATAAACTGGCGGAACTCGTTTTTGCGATGTTTGCATCCAAGAGCTATGCCGCACACAATCCTGTAAAAAAGAACGGAAAATATAAAATTAAGCATACAATGCTTGTGGATATATGGAAAGATACCGATAAAATAGTTGAGGACCTTCCTGATGAGCGTAAATATTCTTTTAAGGCAAGTGTTAATATCACTTATGGATGCGACAATTTCTGTACCTATTGCATAGTTCCTTATGTAAGGGGAAGAGAGAGAAGCAGGCGCCCTGAGGACATAGTTAAGGAGGTGCAGTGTCTTGCTGATGCAGGGGTAATTGAGATTATGCTTCTTGGTCAGAATGTCAATTCTTACGGAAAAGGACTCGTTAGTGAGTCAGGTGAGGATATTACCTTTGCCGGACTTTTAAGAATGATAGAAAAGGTTGATAAGATTAAGCGCATACGCTTTATGACACCTCATCCAAAGGATTTTTCAGAGGAGCTTATTGAAGTAATTGCAGATTCAAAGAAGATATGCAGACATATCCATCTTCCTTTTCAGGCAGGAAGCAACAATGTGCTAAAGAGGATGAACAGGCGTTATACCAAAGAATCTTATCTGGAACTTGTGAGCAAGATAAAGGCTGGGATTCCTGAGATTGCTCTTACAACCGATATAATTGTCGGCTTTCCGGGAGAGACTGAAGAAGACTTTGAAGATACCTTGGATGTAGTAAGACAGGTACGCTATCAGAGTGCCTATATGTTTGAATATTCAAAGCGTACAGGAACTCCTGCGGCCGCTATGGAGGAACAAGTAGAAGTAGAAGCCGTTAAAAGACGTTTTAAGAGGCTTCAGGATACTGTGGCGGAGTATTCGGATGATAAGTTCGGAAGTCAGGTTGGACAGACGGTTGAGGTGCTTGCTGAGGAGGTTAACAGTGAGTCCCCACTTGTCATCACAGGTCGTATGTCCGACAATACCCTGGTACATTTCAATGTGCCTACTCAGAATAAGGATGATTACATCGGGAAACTTTTAGATGTTAAAATCACTGAAAATTGCAGGTTTTACTTAATGGGAGAGTTGTAGCTTAGGAGAAAATTTGGATTATGAATATTATAATAGTTGGCTGTGGGAAAGTAGGATATGCACTTGCAAGAGAGCTTAGCAATGAGAAAAATGATATCTGCCTGATTGACAAGGATAATAAAGTCCTACAAAATGCAATAAATATACTTGATATTCAGGCTATCAGCGGTGACGGCACCAGTTATAAGATGCTTCTTGATGCGGGAGTTCAGGATGCGGACCTTCTTATAGCTGTAACTGACAAGGATGAGATTAATCTGCTTGCCTGTCTTATGGCCAAGAAAGCAGGTAATTGCCAGACTATTGCAAGGGTGAGAAATCCGCAGTACTACGAGGAAATTAACTATATTAAAGAAGAACTTGGACTTTCAATGGCAATCAATCCTGAAAGGATAGCAGCATTTGAAATAGCCAGGCTTATTCATTTCCCTTCTGCTATTGAGGTTGATACATTCTACAAGGGTAGGGTAAATCTTATTTCACTAACCATAGGCAAAAACTCTGTGCTTGATGGGATGAATCTCATAGATTTCTCAAAGAACACACCGGGGAATGTGCTTGTGTGCATGGTTCGCAGAAACGGAAAGGTAGAGATACCTACAGGTAGCTTTGTACTAAGGGAAGGAGATACATTCTCCTGCATCTTAAAGTTTAAGGATTCATTTGACTTCTTTAATAAGGTGGGTGTAGCCGCAAAGCCGATTAAAAATGTCATAATCTGTGGTGGTGGTACTGTTGCTTATTACCTATCTATTGAGCTGATTAAGGCAAAAATAGATGTGAAGATAATCGAAACAAACGAAGCGCGTTGTGCAATGCTTTCAGAGCTTCTTCCGGAGGCCATAGTTATACATGGTGATGCAACAGATAAGAGAATCCTCCTTGAGGAAGGGATAGAGAACGCAGATGCAGTTGTGACACTTACCAATATTGATGAAGAGAACATCCTGCTTTCAATGTATACACACCATGTATCTAAAGCCAAATCGATAACCAAGATAAATAAAATTGAGTTTGAGGAGGTTATAAGAGAGCTTCCAATTGGCTCAGTAGTTGCACCTAAGAAGATAACCTCACATTATATATTGAAATATGTGCGTTCGATGCAGAATTCAAAGGGCAGCAATGTGGAAACTTTGTATAAGCTCTTTGACAATGAAGCTGAGGCCATGGAATTTCTTGTAAAATCGGACTCTAAGATAACTAAGAAAACACTTGAGAAGCTGAACTTAAAGCCTAATGTCATAGTTGCAGCCATTTACAGGAATAATCAGGTTATTACACCTTCTGGTAAGGATACTATTCAAAAAGGAGACAGCGTAATTATAATCACTACCAATACAGGACTTGGTAGCATAGATGATATTATTGCGGAATAAGGGAATGAATTATTGGATTATAGCCTATATTATGGGCTGGGTACTTAATTTTGAAGGGGCATTTTTGCTCTTGCCAGCTGTTACGGCATTAGTATATGGAGAAAAAGAGGGGTATGCTTTTCTTATCTGCTCATTGATTTCCTTTGTGGCAGGGGGGATAATTGTCCTTAAAAAACCTACAAACAAAAGGTTTTATGCAAGAGAAGGCTTTGTTATCTGCTCCATGACTTGGGTAGTCATAAGCCTTGTAGGAGCGATTCCATTTGTTATAACAGGCGTATTGCCTAACTACATAGACGCCTTGTTTGAAATAGTTTCAGGCTTTACTACTACAGGCTCAAGTGTAATTACTGACTTGACTCCTGTACCTCATTGCATACTTCTTTGGAGAAGCTTTTCACACTGGATAGGTGGAATGGGAGTCCTTGTATTTATACTTGCAATCCTACCTCTCTTTGGTGGAGTTGATATGCATCTTATGAGAGCAGAGAGCCCGGGACCTTCTGTAGGCAAGCTGGTTCCAAACGTAAAGAAAACTGCATCATATCTTTACAAGATTTATCTGGGTATGACAGTGTTGCAGTTTATTATCTTACTGATAACAGGGATGAATCTCTTTGATGCCATATGCATAACCTTTGGTACTGCAGGAACAGGAGGTTTTGGCATACATAATGACAGCTGTCTAGGCTATACCATGCTACAGCAGACAATAATAGCGGTATTTATGTTGCTCTTTGGTATTAATTTCAATGTTTACTTCCTTCTTGTACGTAAGAAAGTAAAAGATATCTTTAATATTGAAGAGGTGAAATGGTATCTCATCATTGTATTTGGAGCAGTCTTTGCCATAGTTCTTAACTGGGGCAATTTAGACAATCTGTATTACAGCATACACCACGCTTTCTTTTCAGTTGCCACTGTAATAACAACTACAGGTTATGGAACGGTTGACTTTAATCTATGGCCGATGTTTTCTAAGTTTGTTATTGTAATGATTATGTTCATAGGAGCTTGTGCAGGAAGTACCGGTGGAGGTATGAAGGTTTCAAGAATACTGATATATGTGAAAACAGTTAAGAAAGAAATTGTAGGAATGATTCATCAAAAGAGCATTAAGGTACTTAAGATGGACGGAAAGATAGTTGAACACTCCGTCATAAGAAATGCCAATGTTTATCTTGTATCCTACTTGATGATAATGGCAGTTTCACTGCTAATCGTAGCACTTGATAATTTCGATTTTGAAACAAGTTTTACGGCAGTTGTGGCTACTTTTAATAATATAGGTCCGGGACTTGGAAAAGTTGGGCCTACCGGGAATTTTTCAGAGTTTTCCAATCTCTCAAAATTAGTTTTAACCTTTGACATGTTAGCTGGAAGGCTTGAGATTTTCCCTATGCTCCTGTTGTTCTCGAGGGCAACTTGGAGTAGAAAGTAACCCTAGGGATAAAAGTTAACTTGGATTCTTTGAATCCATAAGGTAATTATAATTTTAGAGGGAGAGTATGTCGGAAATAAATAGAGCACTTGTTAAAAGCCTTGCAGCAGATGAAGTTACATATAACAGAGGTGTGAGGTACTATTCTTCAAAGGCTATAAAGAGTATATCAAAGTCTAAAAGCAGGGAGCACTACAGGGCTATTGTCCAAGGAAAGAGTGATTATACTGTAGATATTGATATTACAAATCCTGAGAATATAGAGTATAAGTGTAACTGCCCTGGAAGCAGAAAGCATCCCGGCGCCTGCAAGCATGCTGTAGCTGTAATGCTTTTTATAAATGACTATTCAGATAGAAGAAAGCAGCAAAAGATTGAGTCCGGAGAAAAGAGACGTATAACAAGAATCTTGGATTACTTTGACAACATGGACTATATGGCAGGACTTGGTGATATTTTCCATGTAAGGCTTGGTATAAGGCTTGATGCCATGCTTAGGGCGGACAATTCTGTTAAGGCTGCTGTTAGTATATCAGCGGGAAGCACCAGACTTTATAAGGTGCAGAACATAAGGAAATTCTTATCTGACTATATATGCAGTCAGCCTATTTCTCTTGGTAAAGACTTTTCTTATTTTCCGGGAGAGAACCGCTTTGATCACGAGTCTGAGAGTGTGCTGGATTTTCTTTGTGAAATTCTTGACATACAGGAGATTGTTGGCAAAGGCAATTCTACCGGTATTTTTTCAAAATCGGAGATTTTCTTTGACAGGCATATGCTTCTCAGATTGCTTAAGATAATAAAGCTTCCGTTTAATTTTACCTTTGCTGAAGAAAGCTTTGAAAATGTAAGATTCATTATGGGAAAGCCTGATCTTAACTTCTATCTCAATCTCTCAGACGAGGATGATTCAGTCATTTTGTCCTGGGATGAGGAGAGAATTATTCCTTTGGATGAAAGAGGCAATTTGTTTTATTATGACAATGCAATCTATCATCCTGACAGGATATTTACAAGACATTTCCTGCCTTTTTACCACAGACCTAGTGACGGGGAAGATGATACCCTTGTATTTGAAGGGGAAGAAAAGGAAAGATTTTTGAATGTGGTTCTTCCAAGAATTCACGAAACTTTTTCACTTACAATTCCTAATGCACTTAAAGATAACTATATTACTGAAAATGTTAAGTTTGAAATATACATGGATATGGTTAAGGGGAGAATCAAGCTTGAAGTAATTACTGCTTACGGAGAATATAAGTTCAATCCTTTCCTTAAGATGCCTGATGTTAAAGCACTTATTGTAAGGCAGCCTAGCCGCGAGGCGGAGTGTTTTGAGGATATAGAGTCATTTGGCTTTACGAGGGAAGAACAGTATTTTTATTTAAGTGATGAAGAGGCTATATATGATTTCCTCAAAAACAATCTCTCTTATCTGGCTGATAAGTATGAATTGTTCTACTCTGAACAGTTTAAAAAACTTAAGGTAAACCCACCTAAGATAGTAAAGACTTCAGTTAGAGTTCAGAGTGATAACAATATGCTTGAAGTAGATTTTGACTTTGAGGGAATTTCAAGTGATGAACTTACAGACCTATTCAACAGCCTGAAATTAAAGAAGAAGTTTTACAGGCTTAGAAACGGAAGCTTTATTGATCTTACCGAAGGTGGGGAATTAGCTAAGCTAAGTGAATTGATTGAGAAGATAGGAACTAACAAGGGTAGTATCATAAACGGCAAGATATATACCTCTATTGATTATGCATTTTATCTAAGTCAGGCCGCTGATGAGGGCTTGTATGACATCGAAGCCGACAAATCATTTACAACTCTCATAGAAGAGATTAAACATCCTGAAAATGCTGAGCTTAAGGTGCCTTCTCTGATAAGGGCGGACCTCAGGCCTTATCAGAAAGTTGGTTTTGAGTGGCTTAGCTCCCTTGCGCGGTATTACCTTGGAGGAATACTTGCTGATGATATGGGACTTGGCAAGACTTTGCAGGCTATTACCTATATGGCAAATGCCTGGAAGAACAATAAGAATGCTACCTTTATAGTGGTTTGCCCATCATCCCTGCTTTACAACTGGCAGGATGAGATTGAGAATTTCTGTCCTGAAATGAGTGTGGTTATGATTTTGGGTAATCCTAATGACAGAAAAGACCTCATTGCAAGATGTGAAGGATATCAGGTGGTGCTTATATCTTATCCAATCCTTAGGAGGGATATAGAGTTCCTTAAGGATGTAAGATTTGATACTGCATTTTTGGATGAGGCACAGTTTATTAAGAATCCTAACAGTAGAAATGCAAAGGCTGTAAAGATGTTAAATGCTGCTCATAGGTTTGCGCTTACAGGTACTCCTATAGAGAACAATCTTTCTGAACTTTGGTCGATATTTGACTTCCTTATGCCGGGATACTTGTATTCACATTCAAAGTTTGTGAATCTCTACGAAAAGCCTGTGGTTAGGTTTGAAAGTGAAGAAGCGCTTAAGCAGCTTAATTTCCACATAAAACCATTTATTTTAAGGCGAATGAAGAAGGATGTGCTTTCTGAGCTACCTGAGAAGACCGAGAGAAAGATGGTTTCAGATATGACGGATGAGCAGAAGGAAGTTTACATGTCATATCTTGAGGATATGAAGAGGAAGATAAACAGCGAAATCAATAAAAATGGTTTTGAAAAGAGCAGGATGATGATACTTGCTTCTCTAACAAGGCTTAGGCAGATTTGCTGTCATCCTTCTACCTTTGTGGAAAACTACGAGGGGGGCTCAGGTAAGCTAAATCTCTTGCTTCAATTAGTGCAAAACGCCATTGAAGGAGGACATAGAATACTGGTATTTTCACAGTTTACTTCAATGCTGAATTTGATTGAGGAGGAGTTTAAGAAACTGAAAATCAGTTATTATTACCTAGACGGTTCTACTCCTATTGCACAAAGAAGCGAAAATGTTAAGTCATTCAACAATGGTAATCGTGATGTATACCTTATTTCACTTAAAGCAGGAGGCACAGGCTTGAATCTTGTGGGCGCTGACATGGTTATTCACTATGACCCTTGGTGGAACCCTGCTGTGGAAGATCAGGCAACAGATAGAGTATATAGGATAGGTCAGAAGAACAGTGTAAATGTGGTTAAGCTTATAACCAAAGGAACTATCGAAGAGAAGATATATAAGCTTCAGGAGAAAAAGAAGAACCTTGCTGATTCTGTAATTAAAGCAGGAGAAGTATTTATCAATAAGCTTACCAAGGAAGAAGTTGAGGATTTGTTTAATATGTAGGGAAGTTTGCTGTTTACAAAAAATAATCTGAGAGGAGAAATACAATATTGACACATATGGTATATATGCCATATAATCTTAATATAATATTTGAATTTAATTTATGAATAATTTTATAGTTGAGTTTTATGAAAAGGAGAATTGATGAAGATAAATGAAAAAATTTGATACTTTTTTAGAAGAACAAATGAAGGATCCAGATTTTAAAAATGAATTTGAAAACTTACAACCCGAACTTGATGTTATTAGAGCTATTGTAGATGCCAGAACATCTCAAAATCTCACTCAAAAGCAATTATCAGAGAGGACAGGAATAAATCAGGCAGACATAAGTAAGCTTGAGAATGGGACAAGGAATCCGACGTTAAATATGTTAAAAAGATTGGCTAAAGGAATGAATATGGAATTAAAAATTGAATTTACCCCGAAACAGGCTTGAGGAGAAGGCTATTTAGCCTTCTCCTCAAAAAAGTCTTCAGCCAGTCTGTCGGCAAAATTAGGATTGATTTCAGGGAAATGCTTTACAAGTTCATCGCTCATATAGTTTATCTGGAGAAGTTCGAGCTCTTCAGCAGATGCTTCCATAGTTCCAAGATTAGAGAGAACCTCATCGGTAAATTTCTCCTTCATCCATTCTGTGTATTTCTTTCTGTCAGCCTTCTCCTTTTCAATCTTTGCAAGCATATCCTTCTTACTTCTTATAACCCATATTCCATACACCATAAAAGCTATGAAAAGAATAAGAGTAAGGCCTTTTTGCATTTCACCCTGCATTATGTGCAAGACACCTGCAATATTGAGTACAGTAAATATGATGCCTACAATTCCAATCCCAAGGAAAGACCAAGCAGTTGACATATTTTCGTTAAAAGAATCTTCAGCATTGGTATAAACATAGGTATTCTTAGCTATGTCAACACTCTTTGCTCTTTCAAGGTTTTTATCATAAGCCGCATCTTCCCTATACACAGGTTCATCTTCGCTATCAGGATAAGGATAGACTTCGTCCTTTAGTACAGACTCTGTAGCTTCAGAATCTAAGATCTTGTTTTCTTCATCAATCATTTAATAAACTCCTTTTGATTATTATCTGTTAAAACGATTATATTTATTCTACCAAACAAAATTATATATATCCAGTAAAAAAGATGAAATTTTTTCGTAAATTTGGTATAATTATCTGTGGAGGAATTTATGATAAGAATTATTTCAACGAAGATTAAGGGTAGACTGGTTTCTGCTCTTGCAGATGATTTTGATATAAAAGAATTTAAGATATCTGAGGATGTTGATGGGGAGATATCTTTTAATATAGGGGATATTATAGTGGGCAGGGTAGAAAATATAGTTAAGAATATAAATGCCTGCTTTGTAGAGATATTTCCGGGAATTCAGGCATATTTACCACTGTCTGATGAAATGAAGATAATATATGCAAATGGGAAGCCGGGTGGAAGGCCTGTTGTAGATGATTTGATTTTGGTTCAGATTGCTAAACTGCCTACCAAGACTAAGTCTTATTCGCTAACAACTGATTTTACCTTTATGGGCAAGTATACAGTGCTAAAGCCTAGCTTAGACAGAGTTCATCTTTCAACAAAATACAGAGAAGAAGCTAATTACAACGAAATTAAAGAAAGATTCCTGCCTCTTTCGGAGAAGTTTGTAAGAGAAACAGGAGCTGGAGCTATAATCAGGAGTTCAGCGGCTTCTTTATCTGAAAAAGAACTTGAAGATGCACTCTATGACCAGTACGTAAAATTCATATCTATTATCAATAGGGGAAGACATGGGGTCAAGTATGAGAGGATATTTAAGGAAATACCGGAGTATTTAAGCCTTATAAGAGATAATTGCTCCAATATAGAGAAAATAATGACAGATGATGAGGAAACATATAGGGAGTATGAAGAGTATCTGAAGGGATTTTCGGAGACCGACCTAAAAAAGCTCTTCTTCTATAAAGACGAAATGATGAGCCTTTCAGCTCTTTACTCTGTTAATACTACTCTTGAAAAAGCCCTGTCGAAAAAGGTATGGCTGAAGTCAGGAGCATATATTGTTATAGAGTATACAGAGGCACTGACTGTCATTGATGTAAACTCCGGAAAAGCGGTGGCGGGCAAATCCACCAATGCCTGCACCTTTATGAAGATTAATCTTGAAGCTGCAAGGGAGATTGCTGACCAGTTAAGGCTTAGGAATGTGTCGGGTATTATATTGGTGGACTTTATTGAAATACCAAAATCAAAAGAAAAAGAACTCATAAATGAGATGGAGAGCTATCTTAAGGAAGATAGCACCAAAAGTAATGTAGCTGATATTACCAAGCTTGGACTTATGGAGATAACAAGAAGGAGAAGCGGAAGGCCAATTCATGAAATCTTGATTGATAATAGGTCTAAAATGTGTTAGCCTTTTATAAGTAGGTTTAAGGTTGGTTACATCAAATTATATTAAATACAGAAAGAGGTATGTTTATGTCAAATCCAGTAGTAACATTTGAGATGGAAAATGGTAAAAAGATTGTAGCAGAGCTGTATCCGGAAGTTGCTCCAAATACAGTTAACAACTTTATTTCTCTTGCAAAAAAAGGCTTTTATGACGGTCTTATCTTTCACAGAGTAATAAAGGGTTTTATGATACAGGGTGGCTGCCCTGATGGTATAGGCACAGGCGGCCCGGGGTATGGAATCAAGGGAGAATTTGCACAGAATGGTTTTAAGAATGATCTAAAGCATGAGCCGGGAGTACTTTCTATGGCACGAGCTATGCATCCTGATTCAGCAGGGTCACAGTTCTTTATTATGCATAAGGCTTCTCCACATCTTGACGGGGGCTATGCGGCCTTTGGTAAGGTTATAGCAGGAATGGATGTTGTAAATGAAATAGCTGAGACAAAGACAGATTTTGAGGACAGACCTAAGGAAGAGCAGAAAATTGCCAAGGTTACAGTAGATACTAAGGGTGTGGATTATCCTGAGCCAGAGAAGGTGTGATTTTATGGAATGTAGTGAATTTCAAAAGAATATACAGCCCTTTATATATGGACAGTTAAATATGCTTAAGGAAGAAGAAATGCTTGAGCATCTTTTGGCGTGCAAAGAATGCAATGAAGAGCTTGAAATTTACTATACTATAATCAATTGTATAAAGGAGCTTGATGGAAAGCTTGAGACCTCTGATAATTACCATGGTGAGTACAATGATTTTATTGAAAAGACAAGAAGAGAGATAAGAAAATACAAAAAAAACAGGTTTAGAAGAAGGATTGCCTTTCCGGGAGTTGTCGGAGCGGCAGTTCTTTTCACGGGCCTGTCAGTAAATATGGAGGTCGAGAACAATGTCCGTGAGAATAACGAGAGCAGAACCTTCATAGACAATGACCTAAGTATGAGATTCAGATTTAACGACAGCCACATCCTGTCTGATCCGTATACAAATATAGATGAATTAGCTAAAGAGATAGAAAGTAGGAGAAACCTGCATGAATAATGATTACCTTTTGTTAATTGACGGCTCAAGTCTTTTGTCTACCCAGTTTTTTGGCAGCCTTCCAAGGCAGATATTATTTGCTAAGACTGTAGAAGAAAAAGAGAAGTTCTATGATAAGATTTTGCAGACCAGCGATGGTTTCTATACAAACGGAGTTTTTGGCTTTGTTAAATATTTACTTAAAATAATCAGGGAGCTAAAACCCAGTCATATCGCTATTGCCTGGGATTTGAGTAGAAATACATTTAGAAGAGAGATATATCCAGAATACAAGGCAAACAGGGGTGAGACTATGGCTCCTCTTTCAGACCAGTTTGCAATCTGTCAGGAAGTGGTTAAAGCTCTTGGTATAGCACAGTTTATGTCAGGAACTTATGAAGCCGATGACTTTTGCGGCACCTTGGCAGAGAAGTTTAAGTCAGAAATACCTGTATTTATAATGACCAAGGATAATGACTATTTGCAGCTGGTGGATGATAAGACTAAACTTTGGCTGATGCATAGTTCCGCTGAAAAGACTGATGAATTATATAAAAAATATGGCATAGATAAACACACGGTAAATGCACCGGATAGATGCTTTGTATATGACAGGGAGCTAATCAAAAAGGAATTTGGCATAGAGCCTGAAAATGTTAATTCCTTAAAAGGAATTATGGGAGATCCGTCTGACAATATTAAGGGAGTTCCGGGGGTAGGTGAGGCTACTGCCAGACTTCTAATAGGTAAATATCATACTGTAGATGGGCTTTACAAGGTCATTGATGGTAAAGATAAGAAAGAACTTGATGAGATTAAGAAGCTTTGGAAGGAGGAACTTGGTATTAACAGATCTCCGCTTTCATATCTTCTTAAGACCTCTGATACCGAGCTTGTAGGGGAAAAGTCTGCAAGGCTGTCCGAAGAGCTTGCTACCATCAAGACGGATATCGATATTACAGGTGTTGAATTATCTGATTTAAGTACTAATATAGACTTTGAGAATGGTTCAAAGATAATTAAAGCGCTTGAGTTTAACTCTGTTGATATTAGTGATTTAAAAAATGATGACAAGACTTCTGAGAACAAAAATATAGATGTAGATAATCTTCCTTACAGCTTAAAGGAAGCGATATCAGAGAAGCTAATATCTGATAACGGTATACAGCTAATAGAGAAACTACGTCAAAAAGCAGAGTCTATGAAAGTCATAAAACGGGAAACAGAGCCTAAGATTAAGGTTGAAACTTCTGAAACTAATGATATGGATGAGGCTCTTAAATGCTTTGAAGGTATTAAGAGCAGTGAAAAATATGTGGGCTTTGATATAAGTGATGAAGGTCTTACTTTGACAAGTGGTACTAAGGAAGCTTTTATTAAGAAAGAAATGTTTATTAACCTCGATTTTCTAAAGGAAAATTTGGACAAGTTATTTAACAGATGTAAAGATACTTGTTTTGTGACATTTTCACTGAAGGAAAAGCTTACATTTTTAATGAATGATTATTATCCTAACCTTTATGACCTCTCTGTAGCTCATTACCTGTTAAATCCTCTGGCCACAGAACATAATGTAGAGGCTGTGCTTAACGATTATCCTGATATTCTTTCAGGTGAAGACACTAAGCTTGTGGCAAGGGTTGCGTTTTTATCCGCTCCAAAGCTGTTTGCACAGATAGAGTCGTTAGGAATGGGAGATTTGTACAATGACATTGAAATGCCTTTAGTATCTACTCTTTATGAGATGGAAGAGAGAGGAATAGGGATAAATAGAGAAGAGCTTCATAAGTATTCAAAAGAACTTGAGGTTTTGATTAAAAACTACGAAGAGGAAATCTATAAGATTGCAGGGGAGGAATTTAATATAAATTCTCCAAAGCAGCTAGGGGTGATACTTTTTGAAAAACTTAGGCTTCCTTACGGAAAGAAAACAAAGACAGGTTATTCCACCTCTGCCGATGTTCTTGAGAGGATAAGGCTTGAAGATCCGATAGTTGAGAAGGTGCTAAGTTACAGACAGGTTGCAAAGCTTAAGTCTACCTATACTGATGGGCTTGAAGCCTATATTATGGAGGACGGAAGGATTCACTGTAAGTTTAACCAGCTTGTAACAGCTACCGGAAGGCTTTCAAGTACAGAGCCAAATCTTCAAAATATCCCAATAAGGATGGAGCTTGGCAAAAAGATAAGAAAGGCCTTCATACCTAAGGAGGGACATGTCTTTGTGGATGCTGATTATTCACAGATAGAGCTTAGGATAATGGCACACCTCTCAGGTGATGAGGAGCTTATAAAGGCTTATCAAAGTGAAGAGGATATACATAGGATAACCGCTTCTCATGTATTTAAGGTTCCTCTTGATGAGGTTACTGATATGCAAAGAAGAAATGCTAAAGCAGTTAATTTTGGCATAATATACGGAATTAGCTCATTTGGGCTGGGGGAGAATCTAGGCATATCAAGAAAAGATGCTGAAAAGTATATAAATGATTACTTTAAGGCTTATCCAAAGGTGAAGACATATCTTGATTCGCTGGTACAAAAAGGTGTAGAAGATGGTTATGTGAAGACTTACTTTGGAAGAATTCGTCCTATACCTGAGCTTAGCAGCAGCAACTATATGAAGAGACAGTTCGGGGAGAGGATAGCTATGAATTCACCCGTTCAGGGAACTGCTGCCGACATTATTAAAATAGCTATGAATAATGTGAATAAGAGGCTTAAGAGAGAATATCCGGATTCAAAACTTCTTTTGCAGATTCATGATGAACTCCTTATTGAGGCCAAGGAAGAGGACAGACTTGCAGTAGCGGCCATTCTTAAGGAAGAGATGATGAAGGCAGCTGACCTTAAGGTAAGGCTATCTGTTGAAGTGAAGTTTGGCTACGACTGGTATGATGCTCATTAATCGATTGGAGGGGGATAGTTGGTTATTGGAATTACAGGCGGTATAGGCGCAGGCAAATCTTTGGTTACTAAGTTGTTGCAGGCTAAGTTTGGTGCCGCCGTCATCGACACCGACACAGTAGGACATGAGGTAATGGAAATAGGAACCAAAGCCTATAATGAAATAGTGGATGTATTTGGAAAAGAAGTGCTCTCAAAAGATAAGTCGGTTGACAGAAAAATACTTGGTGACAAAGTTTTTGGAAATGAAGCATTGCTTACTAAACTTAATAATATCATACACCCTGCGGTTGAAGCTGAGGTAGATAAAAGAATAGAAGATTTTATTAAAAAAAATTATAAATATATTGCTTTAGAGACTGCACTTTTGATAAAAGTAGGGTATAATAGAAAGTGTGACAAAGTTTGGTATGTCTATGCTGATAAGGATATTAGGCTTAAAAGGCTTTATTACAACCGTGGACTGGATAGAGTTAAGACTGCCAAGATAATCGACAACCAAAATTCTGATGAAGAATATAGGAAAGTTGCGGATGAGGTTATTGATAATTCAGGTACTGAGGAAGAAACTTTAGCTCAAATTAAAAATATATTAGAGTGCTGTTAGAGGAGGGTACTATGCAGGATTTACCTGAGAAGCTGGTATTTGGCCTTGATATAGGTACAAGAAGCTTGGTTGGAACTGTTGGAGCAAGGATAGATGAACATACTTTTAAGGTATTTGCCATAGAACAGGCAGAACACGAAACAAGGGCCATGCAGGATGGACAGATTCACGATATACCTAAGGTGGCAGAATCTATAAGAAAGATGAAGGCTAGGCTTGAGGCTAAGCTTGGCAGAGAATTAACTGAAGTTTCCATCGCCGCTGCGGGACGTGTACTTAAAACAGTAAATGTTCACCCCCACATTGAATTCACCGAAGATACGGTAATACATGATGATGAAATCCACGCTCTTGAGATGAAGGGCGTGGAAGAAGCCTACAAGGCAATCAGGGAGTCTGAGGATGCTGAAAGCGATTTTTACTGTGTAGGCTACTCTGTAATGCGTTACTATATAAACGGTCAGCAGATGGTCAACCTTGAAGAGCATAAGGGGACTAAAATAGATGCTGAGTTAATAGCTACCTTCCTTCCACAGGATGTTGTGGATGACTTGTATGCTGCTGTTGAAAATGCCGGACTCAATGTAGCCAACCTTACACTCGAGCCTATAGCTGCGATTGACATAGCAATTCCTGAGAAATTCAGGCTTCTTAACATTGCGCTTGTCGATGTGGGAGCAGGTACTTCTGATATCTGCATAACCAATGACGGCTGTGTTATTGCATATGGCATGATTCCTCATGCAGGCGATGAAATCACTGAGATTATTGCAAGGCTTTGTCTGGTTGACTTTAATACAGCCGATAAAATAAAAAGAGATTTACATAATGACAAAGTTGAATTTAAGGATGTAATGGACATTACACAAACTATGAATTCTGCTGATATACTGAAAACAATCTCTCCTACCATAGAGTCAATCACCGAAGAAATAGTTGATAAAATCAAGGAATTAAATGGTGGCAAGACTGTAAGTGCAGTATTTATAGTAGGTGGAGGAGGAAAGGTAAAGGGCTTTACCTCGCATATTTCCGAAATCTTAGGGCTTCCTGAGGAAAGAGTGGCACTAAGAGGCAAGGAAGTGCTTGGCGAGGTTGAATTTGCAGATGAGGGTGTAGAGAAAGATCCCCTTTTGGTTACGCCTATTGGTATATGCTACAGCTACTATCAGGCTAAAAACAACTTTATCTATGTAACCCTTAATGGCAAAAGAATCAAGCTTTATGATAACTCTAAGCTGACAGTTTATGATGTCTTAAGTAAAGATGGTTTCTCAAATGACGATATCTTCCCTAAACGTGGAAAATCAATTACTTATACACTTGATGGTGCAAGAAGGGTTGAAAGGGGAGAGGTCGGTGAGCCTGCGGAGATTAGGTTAAATGGAGAACTTGTAAGTATAAGTAAGCCTATATCCAAAAATGATATGTTAACGGTCAAACCATCTACAACAGGAGAACCTGCAAAGCTTCTGGTAAGCAAGATAAGAGAGATGGACAATACCTTCCATATTATGTTTAATGGGAAGGAGCTTAGCTGTCCAAAGCTTGCCGAGGTAAATGGTAAGCTGGTATCAGGCTTTTATGCTGTTGATGATGGAGATAATGTGATTCTAAGGAACTACTATACTCTGCTTCAGGTTATGGAAATGCTTGACTTACCTTATCATGAAGGAATCCTTGTCAACAATATGCCTGCAGATGAGAATACTAAGATATATGA
Source organism: Catonella sp. (assembly GCF_057250765.1). Classification (NCBI taxonomy): domain Bacteria; kingdom Bacillati; phylum Bacillota; class Clostridia; order Lachnospirales; family Lachnospiraceae; genus Catonella; species Catonella sp. The sequence goes on along the minus strand of NZ_DBHIEC010000006.1, from coordinate 26,197 downwards.
CAATTTTACAATAACTGATAATGCTTCATATACTGAGGCGGTTATCTCAAAAGAGACTGAATATAACAGCTTTGAAGAGCTGCCTGATGATGAGTATAGCGAAGAGATTAGTTTTAATGCTACAGAAAACATACCTTCTTATACGAAAACAGCAGACAGTATTACATTTGGCAGTGGAGAAGATGCTATATCTGTTCCTATAGCAGACTATTCTAAGAAGAACAGCGACTCAGGCGGTGCTAAAGAAAATAATATCGGAGGAAGCTATAAGAGTGCGGCAGTGACTGAAGTGGATGTGATGAATGGACTGAAAAAGAAGATTAATCCATCAGCAAAGAATATCACGGTTACTGTAAATGGCACAGTAGTAACACTAGAAGGCAAGATGCATTATCTGCTTGTAGATGTACTGGACTTCTATACATTTGATATGACTGAATATAGAGGAAGGCTGATACTTGAAGTAAACGGTGTGGGGGATATGGACTTCACCTCACCTATTAAGGACGGAGATCAGATTAGGATGGCGTGGAGTGAGTAATATGGATAATAGTCCTTCAGTCTGGCTGACTACCCTTGCCAGTGGAAGCAGTGGGAATTCAAGCCTTATTGGAGACTCAGAAGGAAATAACATTCTTGTAGACTGTGGTATCAGTTGCAAGAGGATAATTGAGAGTGCAAGTGAACTATCGGTTTTACCTGAGCAAATAAAAGGAATTTTTGTTACTCACGAGCATACAGACCACATAAGCGGACTTATGATGCTTATTAAGAAGTATAAGATACCTGTATTTGCAAGCCTCGGTACCCTTTCAGAAATAACGAGATGTAAGGGATTTGACAGCAGTTATAAGAAGTTAATGTATAAGGTTGAGCCAAACAGGCCTTTCCGCTTTAATGATTTTATGGTGAATGGTTTTAATATCCCTCACGATGCGGCAGAACCTTTGGGCTTTACCTTTGAAAAGTATGACGTTAAGCTCTCTGTATGTACGGACTTCGGTATGATAACCGATGAAATTAAAGAGGGGTTAAGCGGCTCTAATGCAATGGTTATTGAAGCAAATCACGATGAGAGAATGCTTGAGGCAGGAAGGTATCCTTTTAGGCTAAAAAGAAGAATACTTGGGGACGAGGGACATATCTCAAATGAGAATTCAGGTAAGCTTATAGCCGAGCTCTGGAATGAGGAGGTCAAGCAGATTTTTCTAGGCCACCTTAGTGATGAGAATAATATGCCGGAACTTGCACTTGAGACAGTAAGGTGTGAGCTTTTGATGGAGCATAAGGATTTTGAGTCTTTTACCAAGCTGATAGTAGCAAACCGTAATGCTTTGTCTGATAGAGTTATAATTAAGGCAGAAGAAATTGCGGGTAATAAGAGTGCATAGGGTACAACCAGGTGTCTTATGATTTTGACACCTATACAATTTTAATATTATATATGGGTAGTTCCCAAGAAGGAGAAGTTATGAAAAGAGCGGTAATTACAGCAGTAGGAAAGGACAGTGTGGGAAAGCTGGCTGAAATATGCAATTTCCTTGCGGAAAAACAAATCAATATACTTGACGTTTCACAGACTCTTGTAGGTGGATTTTTCAACCTTATGATTATAGTTGATGTAACCGGATTTGATGATGATTTTGCTTCTGTATCGGACGGATTTATGAAGCTTGGTGAGGAATGCGGACTTAAGGCAAATATTCAGCGCGAAGAGATCTTTGCCAACATGCATCGTATCTAGTAGTGTTAAGAGTACAAACATCACATTTAACCATAGGTTGATTAGGAGGAAGTAATGATTACTATTGGAGAGGTATTTGAGACAAATGAAATGATATGGAATGAGCATCTTGATGTACGTACCATAACACTTGGAATTAGCCTCTTAGACTGTATTACAGATGATTTAGATAAGTTAAATGAAAATATCTATAAGAAGATTACCGAGACCGCAAAGGACTTGGTAAAAACAGGTGATGAGATAGGCAAGGAATTCGGTATTCCTATTGTGAACAAGAGAATATCAGTTACGCCTATTGCTATAGTTGGCAATTCTGCCTGCAAAACAGAGGAGGACTTCGTATCTATTGCTAAGACTCTTGACAGGGCAGCAGAGGTAACAGGGGTTAACTTTATAGGTGGTTATTCTGCCCTTGTATGTAAAGGAAGCACTCCTGCCGATAATCTCTTAATCAGGTCTATTCCTAAGGCTCTTAAAGAAACAGAGCATATCTGTAGTTCTGTAAACTTAGGTTCTACCCGTACAGGCATCAATATGGATGCTGTAAAGCTAATGGGTGAAATCATCAAAGAGGCAGCAGAGCTTACCAAGGACAGAGACTCAATTGGCTGTGCTAAGCTCGTTGTTTTCTGCAATGCACCGGACGACAATCCTTTTATGGCAGGAGCTTTCCACGGAGTTACAGAAGCAGATAAGATTATCAATGTCGGAGTAAGCGGTCCCGGTGTGGTGAGAGCTGTACTTAAACACTCTGAAGGGGATGATTTTGGCACTCTTTGTGAGAAGATTAAGAGGACAGCTTTTAAGATAACGAGAATAGGACAGCTTGTAGCGCTTGAGGCTGAGAAAAGGCTAGGCATTCCTTTTGGAATAGTAGACCTGTCTCTTGCCCCTACGCCTGCTATAGGCGACTCTATTGCAGATATTTTCCGTGAAATGGGACTTGAACACGCAGGAGCTCCCGGTACTACTGCTGCACTTGCGCTTCTTAATGACCAGGTTAAGAAGGGCGGAGTTATGGCTTCTTCCTATGTAGGAGGCCTTAGCGGAGCCTTTATTCCTGTGAGTGAAGATCAGGGGATGATAAATGCTGTGCTTGATGGGGCACTGACCATCGAAAAGCTCGAGGCGATGACCTGTGTATGCTCAGTGGGACTTGATATGATAGCGATTCCAGGCAATACTTCATCTGCGACCATTTCAGGTATTATTGCCGATGAGATGGCTATAGGTATGATAAATCAAAAAACCACAGCAGTAAGGCTTATACCTGTAGTTGGCAAGGATGTTGGTGAACAGGCTGAATTTGGAGGGCTTTTAGGCTATGCCCCTATTATGCCTGTAAATGGATTTTCATGTGAAAAATTTATCAATAGAGGTGGCAGAATCCCTGCTCCTATACATAGTTTTAAGAATTAATCCTTGAAAATGATATACAAAATTCTCAGTATTGAGTAAACTAAAGGTTGGGTTATCTATGGAAACAACGATGTGGAGTGAATTTTTGGCACCTTACAGACTTGCGGTGGATGAGCTGGTTGTAAAACTAAATCATATAACCGAGGAGTATAGGGCAATGGGAATGTATTCTCCCATTGAACAGGTAGTAGGAAGAGTGAAAAGGATTTCAAGCATAATTGAAAAGGCACAGAAAAAAGGAATTCCACTCTATGATATAGAAAACAGAATTGAAGATATTGCCGGTATTAGAATTATCTGTCAGTTTGAAGATGATATCGCCAATGTTATCAAAATGATAAAAAGCCGTTCAGATTTACAAATACATGAGGAAAAAGATTATATAAGCAATCAGAAAAGCAGTGGTTACAGAAGCTATCATTTAATTGCTACTTATGATGTAGAAACCCTGACAGGGAAAAAGACTGTTAAGGTTGAGATACAGGTTAGAACTTTAGCTATGAATTTTTGGGCTATTATAGAGCATTCGCTTCAGTATAAGTACAAAGGAAATATGCCTGAAACTGTGTCTAAGAGGCTTAAAAATGCGGCCGCCGCTATAGTTCAGCTGGATACTGAAATGTCTGCAATAAGAAATGAAATTGTGGACGCCCAGAATTCATTTAGAATCAAGGCTGGGATTGTATCCCAGATACTAAATAATATTCAAAATCTCTATAAGGTTGCCAATGACAGGGAGGTAGCCAAGATTCAAAAAGAGTTTTATGATATTTATGCAAAAGATGACCTGAATACCCTCATTAAATTTAGCAAGGAGTTAGACAATATATCAGAGGGTTATAGAAGCCAAAGCCTGCCTGAAAGGAATTTGTAGTATAGATGATTAATTTACCTGAAAGCTTTTTAAGCAAAATTAAAAACCTGCTTGGTGAGGATTATGATAATTTCCTTGAAAGTTATAATAAAAGTCCTTTACAGGGCCTAAGACTAAACAGAATTAAGGTCTCTCCTGATGAATGGGAGGGACTTTCTGTGGTTAAGATGGATAAGATTCCCTGGATAGACAATGGTTATTATTTTGATGCTAATGTATTTGCCGCAACCAGGCATCCTTATTATTATGCGGGGCTTTATTACATACAGGAGCCATCTGCTCAGACCCCCGCCAATGTACTTAATGTAAATCCTGGTGACAGGGTCTTAGACCTTTGTGCCGCTCCGGGTGGCAAAAGTACGGAACTTGCAGCCAAGTTAGATGGAAAGGGTGTGCTCGTTTCAAATGACATATCTGCAACAAGGGCAAAGGCTCTGCTTAAAAACTTAGGAGTGTTCGGTATTAAGAATGCACTTATTACCAGCGAAACACCGAAGAACCTGAGCAATGTATTTAAGAGTTACTTTAATAAAATCTTAGTAGATGCACCTTGCTCAGGTGAGGGAATGTTTAGAAAAGAGCCTGCCATTATAAAGAACTGGGAACAGTATGGCACAGGTTATTACAATGATTTACAAAAGGACATCTTACCTAATGCAGTAAATATGCTTGCTGATGATGGATATCTCCTTTATTCGACCTGTACATTTTCTCCTGATGAAAATGAGGGGACAATAGACTATATATTAACTATGTTTCCTGAACTTGAAGTAGTGCCAATTAATGAAGGGTATGAAGGCTTTGATAACGGACATCCTGAATGGATAGGCTCTGAAAGAGATGAGATTAAGGGAGCTGTCCGTATCTGGCCTCACAGGATGGATGGAGAGGGGCATTTTCTCTGCCTCCTTCATAAGAAGATGAGTAGTTTCCCGCAGTATTTTGACACTCATGTCAAGAATATTAAACTCACGAAGGAGGAAGAAGTCTTCCTAAAGAGTTGGGGACTAAAGGATGATGAACTTACCAGGCTTGAGCTTCATGGAGATAAGCTCTACCTCATTCCTGAAGGTCTGCCTGATGTATCCGGGCTTAGAATCCTTAGGAATGGGCTTTATGTAGGTGATAGAAAAAAAGGCAGGTTTGAGCCAAGTGAGCCTTTTGCTATGTCTAGAACTAAGGCTGAATCTAAGTATTTTCTTGATTTGGGCGTGGATGATGAGAGAGTAATTAAGTACCTAAAGTGCGAAACCATAGAGGTTACCAAAGATGAACTTGTAAAGAACGGACTTGATAAGGCAAAAAAAGGGGAATTTATTCTGATAGGGATAAATGGCTTTCCTTTGGGATTTGGAAAGTTATCCGGAACTACAGTAAAGAATAAATACTTTGCAGGCTGGAGGATGATGTAACCAATGTCAAAAACTATAAGACTTGATAAATACCTCTCTGATATGACTTCTGAAACCAGAAGCAAGGTGAAGGAGTATATAAGGAAAGGTAGAATAACAGTTAATACAGTCATTGTTAAAAGTCCTGATACAAAGGTGAACACAGATAATGATGAAGTTTGTTTGGATGGTAAGCCTGTGGGATATGTAGAATATTATTACTATATGATGAACAAGCCGCAGGGAGTGATTACCTCTACCGAAAAGGGTAAAACCAAGACTGTTATGGATGTTTTTAAGGAAAATGGTATAGATTGTCCAAGATTTGCTGAACTTTCACCTGTAGGCAGACTTGATAAGGATACAGAAGGGCTGTTGCTTATCACCAATGACGGAGAGCTTAATCACAGGCTGTTATCGCCTAAAAACCATGTAGATAAGGTATATTTTGCTGAGCTTAAATATCCTGTTAAAGACTCAGATATAACTGCTTTTAGGGAAGGCTTGGATTTGGGAGATTTTATAAGTAAGCCTGCAGAAATTGAAATATGTGATAATGATAATAGGTTTACAGCGAGGGTTACAATATCTGAAGGTAAGTTTCACCAGATAAAAAGGATGTTTGAGGCTGTCGATAATGAGGTTATCTACCTTAAAAGGCTTCAAATGGGTAGTCTTGTACTTGATGAGAATCTTGAACTTGGAGAAGTAAGGGAACTGACTGAGGATGAAATAGATGAGCTTTGTGATTAGGGTATATCACTGTACAATTGGAGCAAGGATTTATGAAAAAATATAATAAGTTTGAAAAAGGATATCTAACCTTTAGAAAGCGTAAACTGTTTTTGAATGTAGCCCTAAATGTGTTAGTGGCAGTTGTTATTTTTATAGTTGGACTATTTCTCAATAAAATGCAGGCAAAAAATATATTTTCTGTGCTTGCCTTATTGTTTGTACTTCCTGTAGGGAGGAGTCTTGCTACATTTTTCATTCTTGTGCCGTATAAAGAAATGAAAGATAACGATTTGTTAAAAGCAGAAGAAAGCATTGAGGGAAAGGGAATTTTGTTGTATTCTCCTGTATTTACTTCATCTGAAAATGTAATGCACTTTGACCTTATAGCAGTGTTCAAGGGTAGGGTTTTAGCTTATAAGGTGAAAGATGGAACTACAGCTCGTAATGAATATGATTTCAAGAAAAGGGTAGATACAGCCAAGGCTTATATAGATAAACATCTTAAAAATCAGGGCAGGGGCGATAATTTAGTTGTTTTTGATGATATGGAGAAGTTTATCAAAGCATTTCCTGAAAAAAAGGCATCGGAAACAGATATGGATGAGATTAAAAGTTTTACTGAGAGTATGAAATACTTTATAGTGTGATAAAAAGGTAACTAATAATGATATTACTTAAAATAAAGCATATAGAAGCAGGTGGGAGACTTGATAAGTATCTTATGAAGTTCTTAAAGGAGGCTCCTGCGAGCTTCATATATAAGATGTTAAGGAAGAAGAACATAGTGCTTAACGGCAAGAAAGCTGCTGGAAGTGAATTCTTAAAGGAAGATGATGAAATTAAGCTTTTCCTCTCGGATGAGACTGTGGTTAAGTTTGGAGGGAAAGTTACTATTTCACAGGCTGCTGATAGGGAATATGTGGCAACTGCAGAGGATGAGGTCGAGGTTCAGGCAGACAATTCTTTGTATGACAGCTTAAAGAATCTGAAGTGGGAATTTGACGAGCCACAGGTCATTTATGAAGATAGAGATATTATTATACTTAATAAGCCTGTAAATGTGCTTTCTCAGATAGCTAGGACAGGCGATGTATCTATGAATGAGTGGCTTATAAGCTATCTAATCAAATCAGGAAGTCTAAGTGCAAATGACCTTATTACTGTTAAGCCTGCTGTAGCAAATAGGCTTGATAGAAATACAAGTGGAATAATTCTTGCCGGAAAGACCCTTTCAGGACTTAGGTTTCTTTCTGATATAATTAAAACAAGAAAGATAGAAAAGTACTATCTCACCATTGTTAAGGGGGAGATGAAAGAAAATATTATAGCCGAAGCCTATCTTCTTAAAAATGACAGCCACAATACTGTTAGAATATATAAAGACAAGGTGCAAGGTGCGGATTATATAAAGACAGCCTATGAAGTTCTAAAGGTCAGCTTGGGTCACAGCCTGTTAAGGGTGAAGCTTATTACCGGTAAAAGCCATCAGATTAGAGCGCATCTATCATTCCTTGGTTATCCGGTGATAGGAGATGGCAAGTACGGACTTAAATCAGAGAATACAATCTATAGAAGAATGGGACTTAATAGTCAGTTTTTACATTCCCATGAAATTAAGTTTCCTGATGTTGACGGAGATTTTTCATATCTAAGCGGTAAGAGCTTTAAGGCCGATTTACCTGAGAGACTGAAGCGGGTTGCTGATAAGCTGGATTTTAATTTATAGGACTGTACTCTAGGTAATGATTAGCCATATGTAAGTAAATAATTATTATAAACTCTATAATTATTGATCATTAAAATAATTTAGCGAACTAAATTTGTAAAGTGGTAGAGCGTTATAGTTTTTGAATATATATATAGTAAAAGCTATTGAAACTTAAGTGCGAGATGGTTTTAGTAATTATACGAGATTATTTCAAAGTAATTTATAAATGAATGTAGTTTTAGCTTTATAGTGAAAAGGAGAAAGTATGCCATCTTGGAATTCAAGAGGTCTTAGAGGCTCTTTACTTGAGACTCTTATAAATATGACCAATGATAAATACAGAGAACAGGGACTTGCTCTAGTTCAAAAGGTTCCAACCCCGATTACCCCTGTAAATATAAATGATAAAGGACAGATTACCCTCGCTTACTTTGACAGCAAGAGTACTGTGGATTATATTGGAATTGTACAGGGAATTCCTGTCTGCTTTGATGCGAAAGAATGTAATAAGACTACCTTCCCGCTTCAAAATATTCATGAGCATCAAGTTAAATTCATGGAGGACTTTGAGGCGCAGGATGGGATAGCCTTTATGGTTATTTATTTTTCTGATACTGATGAATACTACTACGCACCATTTAAGGAAATTAAGAAATATTGGGACAGGGCTATAAATGGAGGTAGAAAGAGTATCAAAAGAGAAGAGTTTTCTGAAGGATATTACTTAGATGTGACAGGGAAGACGACAGTGCCTTATCTTGAAGGACTTGAAAAGGACCTAGAGAGCAGGAGTGGGGGCTGAAAAAATATTTTAAAAACCTATTGACATATTATTTTCAATAATGTATACTTGTCTTCGTTGTCAAGCAACACATATTTGTATGGCCTGTTGGTCAAGGGGTTAAGACGCTGCCCTCTCACGGCAGAAACAGGGGTTCGATTCCCCTACAGGCTATTATTTTTTTTAGGAAGTGAACCGTTAGAGGTTCGCTTTTTTTATGCAATAAAGGAGAATTATGAGTAAAAGAGAAAGCTATGAAAAAAAGGCTGAAGCACTTATTTTACCAATTATAGCCAAGAATAATTATGAGTTGGTTGATGTCGAGTTTGTAAGGGAGGGCTCCAATTGGTTTCTTAGGGCCTATGTTGACAAAGAAGGCGGATTTTCAGTGAATGACTGTGAAAAGGTAAGCCGTGAATTTTCTGACCTTTTAGATAAGGAAGACTTCATTGAGGAATCCTACATACTTGAAATCAGTTCTCCAGGGCTTGGAAGACCTCTTAAGAAGGATAAGGATTTTGAGAGGAGTCTTGGGGAAGAAGTAGAGGTAAAGCTATACAAAGCACTGGAAGGGCAGAAGGAGTTTTCAGGAACCTTAGAGGCTTATGATGCGGATACAGTAACGCTGGGCTTTGAAGATAACACAAAAGCAACATTCGAAAGAAAAAACATAGCCTTAATAAGGCTAGCAATTGATTTCTGATAAAGTTAAACGGAGGTAATTACAAAATGAGAAAAAAAGAACAGCCGGATAGCGGTATGGAACTGATAGCAGCTCTAGACCAGCTTGAAAAAACAAATGACATAAGCAAGGAAGTAATACTTGAAGCTGTTGAGAATTCACTTCTTGTTGCCTGCAAGGATGAATTTGGTAAGAACGATAATGTAAAGGTTACTATTGACAGAGATAACGGAAAAGTATCAGTTCTTGCAGAGAAAACGGTTGTCCAGACTGTCGAGGATCCTATCTCCCAGATTAGTCTTGATGAGGCAAAGGCTACATTCCCTAATGCTATTGAGGGCCAGATAGTAAATGTAGTAATAACTCCTAAAAACTTTGGAAGAATTGCAGCCCAAAAGGCTAAACAGGTTGTAGTGCAAAAAATAAGGGAAGAGGAACGAAAAGTACTCTATAATCAGTATTTTGCCAAAGAACATGATATAGTTACAGGTATAGTACAGAGATATACAGGCAATAATATTAGTATAAATCTTGGAAAGGTTGATGCACTTCTTTCTGAGGCTGAACAGGTTAAGACAGAGAGATTCAGGTCAACAGAGAGAATTAAACTCTATGTTGTAGAGGTTAAGGATACTTCCAAAGGACCTAGGATAACGGTATCAAGGACACATCCTGATTTGGTTAAGAGGCTTTTTGAATCAGAGGTTACAGAGATTAAGGATGGAACAGTTGAGATAAAAAGTATTTCAAGAGAACCGGGCTCAAGAACTAAAATAGCGGTTTACTCCAACAACCCTGAAGTAGACGCGGTAGGAGCCTGTGTAGGTGTAAATCGTTCCAGAGTTGAGGCTGTGGTCGATGAGCTAAGAGGTGAAAAGATAGATATAGTTGTATGGAGTGAGGATCCAAGAGTATTTATTATGAATGCACTTTCTCCTGCAAGAGCAATATCCGTAGAAGCAAATCCTGAGGAAAAGACAGCTAAGGTTGTTGTGGCAGACTCACAACTCTCGCTTGCAATAGGAAAAGAAGGACAAAACGCAAGACTCGCGGCAAGGCTTACCGGATATAAGATTGATATAAAGAGTGAATCACAGATATTATCCGAATAAAGAGGTAGAGGATGAATAATCCACAGAGAACTTGTATAGCATGCAAAAGCGTTAAAGATAAAAAGGAACTGATTAGGATAGTGAGGACAAAAGAGGGAGAGATAGAGTTAGATCCTACAGGCAGGAAAAATGGCAGAGGTGCTTATATATGCAAGGATTCAGATTGCTTTGAGACTCTGAAAAAATCCAAAGGGCTGGATCGTTCCTTCAAGTCACAAGTATCAATCGATGTATATGACAGACTTATAGAAGAATTACAGTCATTATAGGAAGGTGAATATGGATAAGGTATTATCTTACTTAGGACTTGCTAGAAAGGCAGGAAAGCTGGCAGTTGGTGAATTCCTTACTGAAAATGCTATTTATTCAAAGAAGGCGGTTCTGGTAATAGTTGCTGAAGATGCATCAGACAATACTAAGAAAAAGTTCACTGATAGATGTAATCACCACAAGGTAGAGCTTAGATTTTACAAGACCAAGGCTGAACTTGGCAATGCTACGGGCTCTGCACTGAAGGCCTCAATGGCTGTACTTGATGAAGGATTTGCAAAAGCTATCTTAAACATATTGAATTAGCTATTAAATGGGAAAGGCGATAAAATGTCTAAAATGAAAGTAAGTGAGTTGTCTGCTGAAATAAATAAGAAGAGTAAGGAAATTGTTGATTTCCTTAAAGCAAATGGTTATGACAATGTCAAGAACATGAACAGCGTTCTTAGTGATGAAGAGGAGAAAGCTGCACGTATGGAGTTTGCTCCTGAAACTATTAAGAAGGAGAAGCCTAAAGCAAAGGCAGAGCCTAAGCCAAAGAAAGTAAAGGCAGCTCCTGTAGAGAAGCAGATAGAGCAGACTTTTGACGGAAGGTCTCCTGAAGTTCGTGAGGCTGCTGAAAGAAAGGCTAAGAAAGCTTCTGTTGAATCTGAAGCTAAGAAGGCTGCCGGCAAAGAAGAAGCGGCTCCTAAGCCAAAGAAAGCAAAGGAAGCTCCTGCAAAAGAAGCTGAGACTACCAGTGCCTCTTCAGTTGAGACTGTAGCCGTAGAAAAAGAAACTAAGGCTAAGGAAACAAAGTCCAAGGAGACAAAGGCAAAGGAACATAAAAAAGAAACTAAAGAGCCTAGGGATTCTGAAGCTAAAGAGGCAGAGAGCGCTAAGACTCCTGAAACTCGTAGTCTTACACCTGAAGAGGCAGCTATTGAATTTGCCAGAAAGAAAGCAAGCCAGGCAGCTGCACTATCTCCAAAGGGTGGTGCACAGTCTTCAGGAAACAAGTCTCAGAAGTTTGGCGACAGAAAAAGAGGTGATAAGCCCCAGGGCTCAAGAGACGCTTCAAAGGACGGAAATAGAGATAACCGTCAGAGACAGGGAGATGGTCAGAATAGAAATGGTGAAGGCTTTAGAGGAAATAGAAATTCTGACAGACCACAGTCAGGTAGAGGTGATAAGCCATTTAATAAAGACGTAAATTCTTCAAATGAAAAAAGAACTCCTGCAGGTGGTTCACGTACAGGAGGTAATGCCGGTGCAAGAGGGCCACAGGCAAGAGGTGGACAGGGTAGAAATCAGAGCAGTGCAGGCGGAGAAGAGCGCATTGTAACAAAGACAGGCAATCGTGACAGAGAGCGTGAGAGAGAGCGCGAGAAGGCTAAGGAGAGAGAGCGTGCAGAGAAGAACCTTGGCAAGCGCTTTGACAAGAATAAAGCTCTCTCAAGTATTGATGATGACGACAACGTAGCACACAGAAAGAAGAAAGACCCTAACAGAAAGGGTGCATTTATCAAGCCTGAAGTTGTAGCTAAGCCTGCTGAGGAGGATACAATCAAGAATATCATTATTCCTGATACCTTGACTATTAAGGAACTTGCAGATAAGATGAAGGTTCAGCCTTCAGCTATCATTAAGAAACTCTTCTTACAGGGCAAGATGTATACCGTAACTCAGGACATCACCTTTGAAGAAGCTGAAGAAATAGCTTTAGAATATAACATCATTTGTGAACTTGAGGAGCCTGTTGACCTTGTAGCTGAGCTTCTTAAGGAAGATGAAGAAGATGAGTCACTTATGATTAAGCGCCCTCCTGTTGTATGTGTAATGGGACATGTTGACCATGGTAAGACTTCCCTTCTTGATGCAATCCGTTCTACAAATGTAACCAGCCGCGAGGCAGGCGGTATTACACAGAGCATTGGTGCTTCAGTGGTTAATATCAACGGTAGAAAGATTACCTTCCTTGATACACCGGGGCATGAGGCATTTACAGCTATGCGTATGCGTGGTGCAAAGTCTACAGATATAGCTATCCTTGTTGTAGCTGCAGATGACGGTGTGATGCCACAGACAGTTGAGGCGATTAATCACGCTAGAGCTGCCGGTATTGAAATAATAGTTGCAATCAACAAAATAGATAAGCCAAGTGCAAATGTAGATAAGGTAAAGCAGGAGCTTACTGAGTATGAACTCATTCCTGAGGATTGGGGTGGCTCTACCATATTCGTACCTGTTTCAGCACATTCCAAAGAAGGTATTGAACAGCTTCTTGAAATGGTGCTCTTAACTGCAGATGTTGCTGAGTACAAGGCTAATCCTAATAGAAGTGCAAGAGGTATAGTTATTGAAGCAAGCCTTGATAAAGGTAGAGGACCTGTTGCTACTGTTCTTGTGCAAAAGGGTACCTTACATGTAGGTGATTCTATATCTATAGGTTCATCCTTTGGTAAGGTTAGGGCTATGCTCGATGATAAGGGAAATAATGTAACTGAGGCTGGTCCATCTATCCCTGTTGAGATTTTGGGACTTAACGGAGTACCAAACTCAGGCGATACCATGCTTAGCTTTAAGGACGATAAGGAAGCCAGGGCTGCTTCTGAGACATTTATAGCACAGGACAAGGCAAGGCTTATAGACGAGAGTAGGAAGAAGCTTTCTCTTGACGGTCTCTTTGATCAGATTAAGGCTGGTACAGTTAAGGAGCTTAATGTTATTATTAAGGCTGATGTACAGGGTTCTGTTGAGGCAATCAGACAGAGTCTTGTTAAGCTTAACAATGATGAAGTAGCTATAAGAATCATACACGGTGCAGTTGGTGCTATCAATGAGTCTGATATTTCTCTTGCAAGTGCTTCAAATGCAATTGTAATAGGATTTAACGTAAGAATGGATGCTGTTGCTAAGGATACAGCAGACAGGGAGAAGGTAGATGTAAGGTTCTACAAGGTTATTTACAATATTATTTCTGACGTTGAGTCTGCGATGAAGGGTATGCTTGAGCCTATTTATGAAGAAAAGGTTATAGGACATGCAGAAATCAGACAGGTATTTAAGGCTTCAGGTATCGGTAATATAGCAGGTTCATTCGTACTTGACGGTAAGATAATAAGAGGCTGTAAGGCTAGAATTACAAGAGATAAGGACCTTATATTTGACGGAAATCTTGCTTCTCTTAAGAGATTTAAGGATGATGTCAAAGAAGTAAATGCAGGATATGAATGTGGTCTTGTATTTGAAAAATTCAATGATGTTAAAGAGGAAGATAAGGTTGAGCTTTATCAGATGGTAGAAGTACCAAGGAGTTAAAATGCGTAAAAACAGTATTAAGAATGTCAGAATAAATTCCGAGGTTCAGAGAGCTTTGGGTGAACTTATCCGTATGGGAGTTAAAGACCCAAGGGTAAGCTCACTCACCTCAGTTACAGACGTGGAAGTAGCCCCTGACCTTAAAACAGCCAAGGTATTTGTAAGCGTACTTGGAGACGAGAAAAAGCAAAAAGATACCTTGGAAGGACTTAAAAGTGCAATGCCATACCTTAGAAGTCAGCTTGCAAAAAGTATTAATTTGAGGAATACACCTGAACTTAGGTTCCAGCTGGATACTTCGATTGAGTATGGAATGCACATGTCTGCACTAATCGATCAGGTAAAACCTAAGAATGAAGATAATGTTGATGACTCTGATGATGAAGAGGTATAGATATACCTTAGAGGGGGAGGCACGATGTTTGTAGGAAATTATGATCTGATACATATTTTAGAGCTTGTAAAGGATGCAGAGACAATTGCAATTGCAGGTCATGTCAATCCTGATGGAGACTGCATCGGCTCTACGCTTGCAATGTATAATTATCTTAAACATACAGGTAAGGCAATTGATGTATATCTTGAACCTATTGGACGTGAGTTTAAGGAACTTCCCGGTTCTGACGTTATTAAAAATAAGGCAGAGAACAAGGTATACGATGTGTTCTTTATGATGGACTTAGGGGATACTGAGAGGATTGGTGTTGCGTCTAAGTTATTTGAGACAGCAAAGAATACTATCTGTATAGATCATCATATAACAAGCAAGGGAGTAGCTGATGAGAACTTTATTTTCCCATCACTTAGCTCTACCTGCGAATTGGTTTTTGAGATGATGGATGTGGAGCTTATTAGTAAGGATGTGGCAGCCTGCCTGTATACGGGGATAATTCATGATACAGGTGTATTTCATCACAACTGTACATCAAAGCGTACAATGGAAATTGCGGGTGAGCTTATGGCTAAAGGCATAGACTTTGGACATATTATTGACCATAATTTCTATTCAAGAACATTCAAGCAGAATCAGGTACTTGGAAGATGCCTGATGGAGAGCCTTATATTGTGGGATGGAGCTGGTATAGTATCCTACGTTACTCAAAAAGAGCTTGATTTTTATATGGTTGGCAATAATGACCTTGGAGGCATCATTGACCAGCTAAGACTTACGGAAGGCGTTAAGGTAGCTATATTTATCCATGAAAAGGAACCTCATACATATAAGGTAAGTATGAGGACTACTGTGCCTGATATTGATGTCAGCAATGTTGCCGCATTTTTCGGTGGAGGTGGTCATAAAATGGCTGCAGGCTGTACTATTTCTAGTGGAAAAGTACATGATGTAATCAATAATATTACAAAGCAACTGCAATTTCAGTTACTTGAAAAGGGTTATATTTAATGCTAAATGGAATTATAAATGTATATAAAGAAGTAGGATTTACTTCAAGAGATGCAGTATCTAAGTTAACAGGAATTCTTAGGCAGCGCAAAATCGGTCATACAGGGACACTTGATCCCGCAGCCGAAGGTGTGCTGCCTATGTGCATAGGCAAGGCAACTAAACTATGTGAGTTACTGACTGACCATAAAAAGCAGTACATAGCTGTAATAAAGTTTGGAATAGCTACAGATACAGAGGATGTTACAGGGGAAATTATTGAAGAAACGAGCTTTTCTGATGACTGGTACGAGGAAAAACTGACTGAGGATAATCTCTCTATGGTAATATCAGGGTTTGTAGGCAAGCAGCTTCAGACGCCGCCTATGTATTCTGCAAAGAGGGTAGGAGGAAAACGCCTCTATGAGCTTGCCAGGGAAGGTAAGGTAATAGAGCGTAAACCTTGTGAAATAACTATTTACGATATCGAAATTAAAAATATAGACCTCCCTAACAGAGAAGCTACAATTGTAGTTGATTGTTCAAAGGGAACTTACATTAGGACCTTATGTAAGGATATAGGTAATGAATTGGGCTGTAAGGCAGCAATGAAAAGCCTATTAAGAACAAAAACAGGAGAATTTTGCCTTGAGAACAGCTATAAGCTGGGTGATATAGAGAAACTGGTTAAAGAGAACAGAATATCAGAAATCATCATTCCTATTGAGGATGTATTCAAGAATCTAAGAAGAGTTGATGTGGGCGGATATGCCTCAGTATTGCTTGAAAATGGGGGTATCATAAGGGCTGAAGCGATTAGTCCAGACTTTCACTCATTGCAGCCTCAGGACGGTGAAAAATTCAGGATGTATAACGATAAGGGAGAATTTAAGGCTGTTTACAGCTATAATGGGGATGTAGAAGGATTTAAAATAGATAAGATGTTTTAAGGTGGGAGATATGGAGTATATAAAGGGTAGTGACTTTAAGTTACATAATACTGTGGTTACACTGGGTAAATTTGATGGTTTACACTTAGGTCATAAAGAACTTATTGATATTGTGTTAAGTACAAATGGTCTTACAAAGGTTCTATTCACTTTTGATGTGAACCCTCTTAGCATACTCTCTGATAAAGAATTTAAGGTAATAGAAACCGGTGCTGAGAGAATAAATTTGATGAAAGATTCAGGCTTTGATTATATGATAGATTATCCTTTTACTAAGGAAACTATCAATACAGAAGCAGATGATTTCATAAAAACAATTATTCATGACAAATTAGATGCCAAGATGCTTGTTGTAGGAACGGATTTCAGATTTGGTAAAGACAGGCTTGGTGATGTAAACCTTCTTGAAAAAAGAAGTAAAGATTATGGCTATGTATTAAAGGTTATAGAAAAAAAGAAAATGTACGGCGAGGTTATTTCAAGTACCCGAATACGAAGTCTAATAAAAAAAGGTGATATAAGGTTGGCAAACGAGCTTCTTGGAAGAGAGTTCTCATTTTCAGGTGAAATTATTCACGGAAATCATCTGGGACATACAGTAGGCATGCCAACAATCAATATTAAGCCTGAGTCTGATAAACTACTGCCTCCATTTGGAGTATATGTGTCTGACACAGAGCTGGACTATAAGGTCTATAGAGGCATAACCAATATAGGAGTTAAGCCTACAGTGGGAAAAGATAATGCAGCTGGTGTAGAAACCTGGCTTTTCGGTCTTGACAGGGACGTTTATGGCCATTTCGCCAAGGTAAAGCTTTTAGACTATATCAGACCTGAGATGAAGTTTAACTCACTTGAAGACGTAAAAAAACAGGTTAATATAGACGCTATAAAGGCAAGGGAGTACAAGGCTTAACAGGAGGTGTTATGGTTTTAGAAGAGAGCATTACAGCCATAAAGGGAATAGGTGCAAAGACTGCCATCCTTCTTAATAAGCTAGGTATATTTACCAAAGGAGATATATTAAAGTATTTCCCAAGAAATTATGATAAATACGATAAAATAATACCAATAAGCATGGTAAAAAGCGGAATGACAGCTATAATATCTGCTATGCCTGTATCATGTCCTATGTTGAAGCAGATGGGTAAGAAGAGTATCTTAATCTGTGAGGTAAGTGATGGCAGTGGAAAAATCGAACTGAACTGGTTTAATATGCCTTTTATGAAGTCAAAACTTCAAAAGGGTGTACATATGATATTCAGAGGAAGGGTAGTAAGAAAAGGTAAGTTTATTAACATAGTTCAGCCTGAAATACTCACTGAAGCAGAATACAGAAGAAAGACTGAGGTGCTTCAACCTATTTATCATTTAACCAAGGGAGTTACCAGCAATCTCCTTAGAAAGTCATTAAAAGAAGTTCTTGCAGAAGTAACTTCAAGTATAGATTATTTACCAAAGAATATTAGAGATGAGAATTCTCTAATTTCACTAAAAGATGCCTTGCAGGAAATACATTTTCCCAAATCCTACAATACTTTAGTAGATGCAAGAAGAAGACTGGTATTTGATGAATTCTTTCTATTTGCACTTTCAATAGATAGATTGAAGCTTGGGAGAGAAAAAACACCATCGCCTTATATTGTAAATGATGATTCTACAGTGGTAGACTTTGTTTCTTCACTGTCATTTTCTTTGACAAACGCTCAGCAGAAAGTCTGGGAAGAGGTTAAGGCTGATATCATGTCAGGCAAAAGAATGAATAGGCTTGTACAGGGAGATGTGGGTTCCGGCAAGACTGTTATAGCAATGCTTTCCTGCCTATTAATGGCAAAAAACGGCTATCAGGCAAGTGTAATGGTGCCAACTGAAGTGCTTGCCAGGCAGCATTACGAGAGTTTTTCTACAGCACTGGAAAAATATGGAGTAAGTGTTGTACTTCTAACAGGTTCGGTTAAGGGCAGAGAAAGAAAAGAAACATTATCTAAAATAGAAAAGCACGAAGCAGATATTATTATAGGTACCCATGCACTCATTCAGGAAAAGGTGGTTTATGATAAATTAGCCTTGGTAATCACAGATGAGCAGCACCGCTTTGGTGTAAAACAAAGAGAAAGACTCACGGACAAGGGCGATGAGCCTCATACTATGGTCATGAGTGCTACACCAATTCCAAGAACCCTTGCAGTAATACTTTATGGAGATCTTGATATTTCAATCGTTAATGAGCTTCCTGCCGACAGGCTTCCTATAAAAAACTGTGTAGTTGATGAGGATTATAGGATGACAGCTTATAAGTTCATTTTAGATGAGGTAAAGAAAGGCCATCAGGCATACATTATTTGTCCGATGATTGAGAAGTCTGAGGACAATGATGAGCTTTCAGATGTAATAAGCTATACGGAAGAGTTGGTTGCATTGATTGGAAATAAGGCGAGGATTAGATACCTCCATGGCAAGATGAAGAATGAAGAAAAAAATCAAATCATGGATGAATTCGCTGCTTGTAGAATAGATGTGTTGGTCTCTACTACAGTTGTAGAAGTTGGTGTGAACGTGCCTAATGCAACTGTAATGATGATTGAAAATGCTGACCGTTTTGGACTTGCTTCTCTTCATCAGTTAAGAGGTAGAATAGGGAGAGGAGGAGCTCAATCTTATTGCATTTTTATGTCTGGAAATACCTCCAAGGAGGCTATGGAAAGGCTTAATATACTAAATACCTCCAACGATGGATTTAAGATAGCAGAAGAAGATATGAAGCTAAGAGGCCCGGGAGATGTATTTGGCATAAGACAGAGCGGCGAAATGGCATTTAACATAGGAGACATCATAGGTGATGCAGATATTTTAAAACTAACTTCAGAAACTGTAAAATGCATGAGTGACAAAACCAAAAATGAATGTTATGATAGAGGGAGAAAATTTTACTCCAGAGGATATGGCTATGGAGAAGATGTTATGACTCTTTAGATGATTTGGTTAGATAGGGGAAGTATATGTACACAAACGCAGGACAGGTCTTTGATATAGCAAAGGCTAACTATAGAAGTCTTGTTGGTTTCTGCAATAAGCTTGAAAGTGAAGGCTACTTTATTCAGGCAGAAAAGATTCTCCACAAGACTATTTTTCAGACACTTGATTTGTATATACAGTCGCTTTTAATCAATATTGCGATATATGGAGGCAAGCTTGGAGAGGATGAGGTAAAGTTCATTGTATCTCTACCTGACAGTAAGCAATATGATATTTCTGATGTAGAGGACATTAGCGGGGAAATAATCAGACAGGCTGAGGCTGTAGTTAAAGCTCCACCAATTATAATGCAGCTTTGCTCACTACGCGATAGAGAAAAGAACTCCAATATGTCAAGTGCGTACATGGATATGGTATTAAATATCATTGTCGCAATGTCGTATTTGAATTCAAACAGAGATGAGTATTTGCCACAGTTTATAGTTGATTATTACAACTCGGTTCACGCTTTTATTTTCTTTTCAGACAGAGCTGAGCGGATAAATGACAGATATCTCTTCCGTAAGGCATCGGGAGATATTTCAATGCCCGGAGAGAGCTTTAAGTATAATGATTCAGTAAAGAATGAAATAAAAAGCAATGAGGATGATAAGAATAAAGAGACTGATGAGATAGTGCCAATACTAAAAGAAGCAGTAGCAAATGAAGAACCTATTGCGGATGATGAACTTCCAAATGTAGCTGTAGTTGAGCCTATTCCGTTTAAGGAAGAAGATAAAAAGAAGCGTCTTGACGAGCTTGTATCTGAGCTTGAAGAATTGGTTGGATTAGAAGATGTGAAAAAAGAGGTTCATTCATTAATAAATCTAATCAATATCAGACAGCTTAGGAAGAAAAAAGGGCTTCCTTCCCCTGATATGTCTTACCATATGGTATTTACAGGGAGTCCGGGTACAGGAAAGACAACAGTAGCAAGACTTATAGCAGGCATATACAAGGAACTCGGTGTACTTTCAAAGGGAGGTCTTGTGGAGGTTGACCGTTCAGGCCTTGTCGCAGGCTATGTTGGACAGACTGCACTTAAGGTTAATGAAGTAGTAACTAAGGCCTTAGGCGGTGTATTATTTATAGATGAGGCTTATTCTCTTTCATCTCCGGGTGCTGCAAATGACTTTGGTTCTGAAGCTATTGATACTCTCGTAAAGCTTATGGAGGATCATAGAGATGACCTTGTTGTTATTGTTGCCGGTTATACCAAAGAAATGGAAGCTTTTCTCAAGGCGAATACAGGACTGATATCCAGATTTAATAAGTTCATTGAGTTTAAGGACTATAATGAGGATGAGCTGCTTGCAATCATGTATTCTATGGCTGAAAAAATGGAAATGAGGCTTGAAGAGGATGCAATGGAAAAACTGAGGACATATCTTGCTTCAATGGATGAACAGGGTAAAAGAATCTTTGGTAATGCAAGAGGCATACGAAATATCTTTGAGAAAATGCTTGTAGGACAGGCAAATAGATTGTCTCATCTGTTTGAGCCGTCTGTTGAAGATTTGTCAGTCATAAAGGCAGAGGATTTTGAAATAGAAAGATAGAAAAGGTAGGGAATATGAGAGTTATTGCGGGAATTGCCAGGAGCGTGCCCCTTATTACGCCTAAAGGTCTTGAAACGAGACCGACTTCGGACCAAATAAAGGAAACCTTGTTTAATATGCTTCAAGGCTATATTGAGGGCTCAAATTTCCTTGATTTATATGCAGGAAGTGGACAGATAGGTATAGAGGCGCTAAGCCGTGGTGCGGAGTTTGCAGCATTTGTTGAGAAGTCGGATGAGGCAGTTAAGTGCATCAAGGCAAATGTTGATAAGACAAAATTTGCCGACAAATCTATGATTCTTAAACTCGAAGTTCTATCAGGCATAAGAGCGCTTGAACTTGAAAAGAAGCGTTTTGACATTGTTTTTGTAGATCCTCCGTATAATCAGGGATTAGAACAAGGCATCTTGACTGCACTTGTTGGTTCGGCTATACTTGAAGATGAGGTTATAATTATAGTTGAGGCAAGTAAGAACACAGATTTTTCATTCGTGGATTATCTGGGACTCAAGATAGTTAAAGATAAAATATATAAAAACAACAGACATTTGTTTTTAAGAAAAAAATAAATTTGGAGAGTAAGTTATGGCAGACAATAAAATAGTTAAAATGATAGATGAGATGTCCGATTTTGTTGACAGTCACAATGCAGGTCCTTTATCAAGGGATAAAATTAAGATTTCTAAGGATGAGCTCCTTAATTACATTGACAATTTAAGGCAGACATTGCCAAATGAACTTGAAGAAGCTTATAAAATAACAAAGGCTAAAAATGAAATATTAAAGGCTGCTTCCAACAAAGCTGCCCAAATTGAAGAAGAAGCAAGGAATCAGCTTCAGGAGCTTGTAAAAGAAGATTCCGTTGTTGTTGCTGCAGATAAAGAAGCCGAAAGAATACTTGAACAGGCTGATGAAGATGCAGATGCTATAATTAAAGAGGCCGAAGAGATGGCTACACAGATTAAAATAGGTGCACTTTCTTATGCAGAGGAAATGTTAGGGGCAGTTGAAAAAATGGTGTCTCATAATCTTAAGATGACTATAGATAGTTCAAACAGCGTAATTGACACCTTAAAGAGTAACTTAGAAATAGTTAAGAACAACAGAGATGAGTTAAATGCTCAGATTCTTGAAGCAAGAGAAGTAAATGGCTATAGCTCTGATGAAGACGATGCAAATGCTGATAGTGAAGCCAAAGAGGATAAATTCACTGTAAAAGTTGAGTCCGGAGACTTTGAAGAAGAGGACTCTGACGATGATGACAGAGTCCCTGATGAATATGACGAAGATGATGAGTTTGAAGAAGAGGATGAGGAGGAAGAACTCGTAGACCTCAGTGACAGATTCTCATTTAAGAGAAAAAATAAATAAAACTTTCAGAGGCTTCGTTATAGTTTTGTATACCGTAGTTCTTATATGAAATTTGATTATATAGAGCAGTCATAAATCTTGTTGTATTGAAGGTTTCTATGGCTGCTTTATTTTCCAGCTTATTTGCATCACCTATTCTGCTTATTAATTCAACACCTTCACTGTTTTTAACAGCCTTACCTACTTCATTTAAGATGATGGAAGATTCGCTTCTTAAGCCAAGAGGTCTTATGTAAGGACAAAAGTCGAAGGATTTATTTATTTCTATAAGCTCTTTCGTTATATTGCCAATGATATGGTACAAAACCCTGTCGATTCTGGAATAAGTATAATTTTTAGACCAAAGCGCAGCCGCAAAGTCATCGTAGGTAGTGACCTTGCCAAATAAGTTATATATTCTTCCTGCCATATCTTCAGTTACATCGCTGTAACTCATTAAAGTTTGTATTGCAGCCTTCTTATCATTCATATAGATAATGCTTCCAAGCTTGTAAAATAAGACATCAGAAAAATCATTGTTCTTTATATAATTTCCTTTAGGATTAAGTATATCTTTAGTAGAGTCAGGAATATATCTGCCACTTATTTTTCCGGAGTTGGTCCTTAAATCTTCCCTTATAGCTTTTGCAGATGCAAATAAGGAGTTATCTTCAGGCACGATTGAAGCATCATGAAAGACCTCGGCTCTTTTTATTGCAACTGGTGTAATTGCTGAATTAAGCCTTAGAAGCTTGCTCAGATAGGCTATTGCAAGTATATTGTTTGAAGTCTTAAGCAAATCAGCCTCTTTTTCATGCCCGGTGTTTCTAAGGTAGGCTTCTCTTGCTTCAGGATAGGTTAGTCCCTTTGACATGAGTTTAACAATGTCATTATTATGTTCTTTTTCAACAAGGAATTTACTACAGTTTATCAGTTCATCTATATTCTCATTCTCAGCTCCGAAAGAGAGAAAATCAACAATTCCAAGCTTGTGTGCAAGAGCAACTGAACCGTCTGCAAAGGTCTCAGCGCTGCCTGTTGACACGGTAACAGGAAGTTCGAATACGGCATCTGCCCCTGATGAAATTGCAGACTTTGCCCTCAGATACCTGTCAATTATAGCTGGTTCACCTCTTTGAACAAAGTTACCACTCATAAGGATAATTATATAGTCAGCTCCTGTTCTTCTTTTTGTCTCTGCGATATGGTGGGCATGACCATTGTGAAAAGGGTTATATTCCGCAATTATAGCGCCTACTTTACGATTATTTATCATAAGTCTCCTGATTATTTGTATTTTTTTACAATCATTCTAATATATTTATATTTTTTTCTCAACTGTCCTTGTATGTTTTTCATAAAGGGTTTATAATAGAATGTGGGAAAAAATTATTTAATTCATAGAATTTTACTATAAACAGTTTTTCCAATGAAAATAAAAGTATTAATTTTTACAAAATTTGAAAGGAGCATAAAGTCATGTCGTTTATTGATCAAATCAAAGCTAAGGCAAAATCATCTAAGAAGGTCATAGTTCTTCCTGAGAGTGAGGATATGAGAACATTAGAGGCTGCTGATACAGTACTTAAGGAAGGCATTGCCGACCTCGTACTTCTTGGAAAGGAAGAGAAGATATTAGAAGATGCTAAAAAAGGCGGATTTGATGTTACCGGTGCTAAGATTGTAGATCCTGAAAATAGTGATAAATTAGATTCTTATGTAGCAGCTCTCGTTGAACTTAGAAAAAGCAAGGGTATGACAGAGGAAGAGGCTAGAAAGATACTTACTACCAGCAATACTTATTATGGTGTTATGATGATTAAGATGAAGGATGCCGACGGACTGGTTTCAGGTGCCTGCCATTCTACAGCTGATACACTGAGACCTAGCCTCCAGATACTTAAGACAAAGCCAGGCACTAAGCTTGTTTCTTCATTTTTCATAGTAGAAGTTCCTAACTGTGACATGGGAGAGAAGGGAACCTTTGTATTCTCTGACTGTGGTCTTAATCAGAATCCAAATGCGGAAGAACTTGCTGCCATTGCTAAATCCTCAGCAGAGTCATTTAGAACACTGGTAGAAGCAGAGCCAAAAGTAGCTATGCTTTCATACTCAACCATGGGTTCAGCAAAACACGATGATGTGACCAAGGTACAGGAGGCTACTAAGATAGCTAAGGCTGAGAATCCGGGACTTGCCCTTGATGGTGAATTACAGCTTGATGCGGCCCTTGTTACATCGGTGGGTAAGTTTAAGGCTCCGGGCAGTACTGTAGCAGGTCATGCCAATACACTTATCTTCCCTAACCTTGATGCGGGCAATATCGGATACAAATTAGTTCAGCGTCTTGCAAAGGCTGAGGCTTATGGTCCTCTTACACAGGGAATTGCAGGTCCTGTAAATGATCTTTCAAGAGGATGTTCAGCAAGTGATATAGTTGGTGTAGTTGCAATTACAGCAGTTCAGGCTCAGATGTAATCTTTGGTTATAGCTTATGGCTAACGACAAAAGCAAATAGTTAGAAATGAATCGGGATTATAATATATAAACCTGGTTTATATATATGATACAGGTGTAAAAGTACTTGACATCTTAATCTAAAAACAAAAAACAAAAAAAGGGGTATGTTTATGAAAATTTTAGTTATCAATTGTGGAAGCTCTTCTCTTAAGTATCAGTTCATTGATATGGAAACAGAGGAAGTTATTTCAAAGGGACTCTGTGAGAGAATAGGTATCAACGGCTCTCTTCTTACACATAAAGCTGTAGGAAAAGATGATTTTGTTCTTGAGCACGAAATGCCTAACCATACAGTAGCTGTTAAGCTTGTTATGGATGCACTCACAGATAAAGACCATGGCGTGATTTCTGATGTTTCAGAGATAGCTGCAATTGGTCACAGAGTACTTCACGCAGGTACAGTTTACAGCGATCCTGTAATAGTTACTGAAGATGTTAAGAAGGTTATAAGAGACTGTTTCGACCTTGGACCACTTCACAATCCTGCTAACCTTATGGGTATCGAAGCCTGTGAAGAGGCTATGCCAGGTACTCCTAATGTAGCCGTATTTGATACAGGTTTTGGTATGGTTATGCCTGCTAAGGCTCATATGTATGCAATTCCTTATGAGTACTATGAGAAATACTCTATCCGTCGTTACGGCTTCCACGGAACAAGCCACAAATATGTATCTGCTGAAACCATAAGATTTGGTGAGCTACCTGAGGGACATAGAAAGGTTATAGTTTGCCACCTTGGAAACGGTTCATCAATTTCAGCTTCTATTGACGGTAAGTGTGTTGATACCTCTATGGGACTTACACCGCTTGAAGGTCTTATTATGGGAACAAGATCAGGTGATATAGATCCTGCAGTTATTCAGTTTATTGCAAATCACGAGAATAAGAGCATTGACGAAATCCTCAACCTCCTCAACAAAAAGTCCGGTGTACTTGGACTTTCAGGGGTATCAAGTGACTTCAGAGACCTTGACAAGGCTGCTGCTGAGGGCAATGAAAGAGCAAAACTTGCAAACGATGCTTTTAAGTATAGAGTAATTAAGTATATCGGTGCATACGCCGCTGCGATGAACGGTGTAGATGCCATAGCATTTACTGCTGGAGTAGGTGAGAATAGCTCCACTACCAGAAAAGATATCTGTGAAAACCTTGAGTATCTTGGTATCAAGATTGATGATGCTGCCAATAAGGAAAGAGGTAAGAACATGCTTATTTCTACTCCTGACAGCAAGGTTAAAGTATATGTAATTCCTACAAATGAGGAGCTTGCTATTGCAAAAGATACACTTGCTCTTGTAAAATAATACTTGACAAATCATTTAAATATCTGTACAATAATCAGGTATGAAAATTTATTGTTTATTCGAGGATTGTTATCTCTGTGATAAATCCTTTTGAATACAATG
>NZ_DBHIEC010000005.1:0-152555 GCF_057250765.1 Catonella sp. | reverse complement strand
TAATAATATAATTGCCAAATAATAATTTTTCGTTTTTAACTTCATATACTTTTCCTTTCAAAAAGTCATATAGCGGCCATATAATGAGTTATATGACCGCTATAGTCAGGATGTTAGTTTTTAGTTGTTTTTCCGCTACCACCAAAACATCCACATGAGAAGAAGGTTCGATCATAAGTAACATATAGATACAAAGGTCTCCATTTTTATTTAGATATCTGTTGAAGATTGATAATTTATAATCTATGCAATTTCTCATATTTTTAACATCTCCTATAATAAATTTATATATTTAATCCAATTATAAACTTGAGTTAAAGGTAATATATTATTGATAAACTTATTATAAGTCTCTTGTTTATCGATAATACTAAAGCAAGTTCTCTTCCTCAAAGGGATATATTCTATACCTTGGGGTTTGTTGATATATCCACATTATATCTTAATATCAAAATATCACCATACCAAAACCTGTTTTAAAAATATCAGGTTTTAGTATGGTGGTTGTTCTATATCCATAATAAGATTGTATCATCAAATTTATGGAGGTTTTTCATTATGAGAAAAAAGTGTAGAAAAGTTGCATTAACATTAGTTTTGACAGTTTTAGTCTGCAATACTGTCTGTCCCCACCTAAAACCTAGTATCTCTTCGACTAATACAAAAGAATATATATCTCCTTTTGCTATACCCAATGCTCCAATTCCTATAGACGAGTACTAATCTTTGTCTATAGTTTCACCATACCATTCTTTATAAGCCTCTCTTAACGGGGCTTTTTCTTTTTCTCCAGCCTTCATTAACTCCATTATTCTATAACTTTGTCTATACTTTTCTTTATTAGTTGTGTTATCCCCAGTCATTCTGTCATTGGTGTATGTCTTTTCTTCAACCAAATATCCCAGCTTATCTCCTCTGTTACATTTGATATAATACTTTATAGCTTTATCGGCTAAGCTAATAGCGTCATCAAACCTGTTCATTTCCTCATAATAAGTACATAGATTGGTATATAATAACCCTATTGGTCTTCTATGATTTCTATCTGTTACCTTGCTTCTCTCATATCCTTTTTTTAGATTTTCAAGTAAATCAAGACTCTTGTTTATATGCCCAGTCTGTTTATAACATACAGCCATCATATTTATTATCTTAGCCTCTAAGTCAGTAGTTACGAATCTTCCCAGGTTCTCAAGGTGCTTATCTTTTCTTGTTATTAGAAATGCATTTTCCAAATCAGCCAGCACTTCTTCCACAGGCTTTCTTTTTAGCATATTATCAAATAAGGCTTCCATAAATGCCATGTACTGCCTGTTCACCTTACTTTCCTTAGATAGCTGTTTCTTTAACGACTTAAATAATATTTCTGCCTCTTTGTATTGATGCTTTGAAGTAAGTCTAGATATGTCTCTTTCCATTTCAAGCAAAAATGGGCTATCCACAGCAAGCCTTGTCTGAAGGCTATCACTTTCAAGGTCAAAATGCTCTTTTATAGATGCAAATGTACCTTTTTTAGGGGTTGACTTGCCATTTTCTATCCTGGATATGGTCTTTACATCTATTCCTATGGCTTCTGCAAGCTCCTCTTGAGAATACCCTGCCAAGTCTCTTTCATCCCTTAACAGCTCTGAGATAAGGTAAACACTGTTCTGTCTGTAGCTTTCCCACAGCCTTATATCCTCTGTCTCCCAAGGTTCATTATACTCTGCATACAGCTCCTTTAGTGCATCCCGCTTTTTCTTCCAAGAACTATATACATTCTTAGCCCTGTCCTTGGCAAGGAATAGCAGTCTGTCTAATAACTGTGGCAGATGCAGCAGCAAGCCATTATCCGTCAATGCATCGATTCCACCTAGAGTAAGCTCTAAGGCTTCTTCGTACTGATTATTCTTTATCGCACTTTCACCTAGCAGCCAGGCAAGTTTGCTATATATATTCGTCCTTACTTCTTCATCATCGTATTGTTTCTCTACATAGTCTAATAGTCCTCTTGCATATATGCTTATATTTTTATTCTTAACTTTCATTTCTTCTCTTAGCATAAGCATCAGGAGAATCATCTCCTCTTCTCCAAGCAAGAAATCACTTAGCTTATCCATCTCAAATCTATCAAGCACTGCCTTAAATGCCTTGTGATAAAGTTCCAAGGCTTCTTCGTGCTTTCCATAGCCCTCAGACAGTATAACTCCCCTTGTTTCAAGCACATATTGCATATGGAGCGGGCTGCTTAAGTCAGCTGCTGCCTCATATTCACTAAGAATATATTCGGCCTTAGCATAAGCCTTTTCTACTAGCAGTTTGCATATCATTTCCCTCATAATAAACAGGGTGTCGTCACTTTCATTGTGCAAAAGTGTAACCTTGTTTACTGATATTCCAAGTCTCTGAAGTATCCTCTCCACTAAGAAGAAACTCTGCTTGGTGTCTCCATTTATAAGCCGTTTAAGTGAGGTAGTAGTGCATAACCCCTCAGTCAGCTTTTCAGGTAAAATACATTTTTTATTTATCTGGTATTTTATTATATCTCCGATTGTAAGTTCTTTCATTATAACCTCACATACATTTAAATCTATGATTTTTATGTATTAAGGATATCATCTTGTTACTGTAATTTCAAGCGTTTAGCCACTATTGTTATCCTATTATATGCTCAGAATTATCTTGACATAAGGTCTGATTTTAGCTTACAATATCACTCAATCTAAATAATAATTTTACCTGATAGGAGGCTAATGAAAACTATAATAGAAAGATTTAAAAAATTTTTCCTCTCTATATGGAAGGAATTAAAAGACCTGAAAACTCTTGTACTGTTTTTCGCTGTTGTACTCGTCATTTATTCCCCTGTTTGGGGTGGATACCTTATATATGCCATCTTCCGCTATCCTTGGAGCTTAACAATGGCTACAGTCTGTCTTGCTTTTTGGGCAGGCCCTTTTACCCCCTTCTTTCCTATCTGCATTGCTGTTACGCTTGCAATCAAAAGAGGTGTGAAAAGAATTCGTAGGATAAAGCAGAATAAACGCTAAAAGCAGTGGACTTATTGTCAAGCCTTATCTCTCCCGAATCCTGGCGTATCATTTTTAATATACAGTTTATTAATGTCAAATTTTGATATGATGAACTAAGTCTATCCATAGTATTATTGCATCATCAAATTTATGGAGGTTATGCATTATGAAATTACCTTACTTTCCATGGTGGCTGTTTCTTTAGAAGCTTAAAATAGTTATCCCTCAACTTTTTTACAAGTAATTTCAAATTTCCTGTTGATGTCAGTTAGCTTTACACTCTTTGGTTTTACTGTTCAAAAATTCAGAAAAAGAGCTTGCACCAATTTTCCTTCTCTTTTTCAGCATTTCCGCCCAAATAGCATTGCCCTCCTCCTCGGTAATTAGTTTTTTTCTAAAACACTTTCATTTTCAACCCATAGAAATGCACAAATACAGTCTGTGTCAAAAAATATAGAGTTAGTCAATAGACACATCCCCCTCCCCGTCAATTCCAAAAACTATATCATTTCTAAATGCATCCAACAACAATTCTTCATATTTGCCTTGTGATATTCTGTCTTCCTCTAGAAGGTTCTCTGCTGCCGATATGTAGTGTCCAAAGGTTGTACTCTTATTAATGTCTGAATTACGATATAAAGCAGTATCATAGCCGAGCTTAGCGGCCTTCTCGATAACTCCTGTTTCCATATCTTTGATTTGTGTATCCCTTAGATAACCCTCATTCAATAGTCTATATAACATAGCTTTATGACTTACACCATAATACTGTCCTATTTTTATTATATCTTCCAAAGTAAGCTGTATTTTATTTCCTTTTTTCATAATATCTTGAATCATAGCATACAGTGATGATGGTGGAATTAGAAAATATGACGCGAACTGGTCAGCCTTCTTCTCATTTTCATCACCACCTCCTATCAAAATAGAAGTTATAGAGTTTGTTGTCGCATCATCAAAATATAAATGATAAAGCTCATGTGCTAAAGAGAATCTCTGCCTCCCTAATGACATATCTGAATTGATAACTATTACATTTGAAGCCTTACCCTTATAACAAACTCCACTAATATTATTGCCAAGCGAATGAAAAACAAGTGTGAGATTATCTATCTTTTGAACCAATTTAAAAATATCAATAGGTGACTCACTATCTTCTCCTAGTTTTTTTCTAAGATTCGATGCCTTATTGTTCAAATCCATTTTATCAATCATTTATAGCACCTCCAACATAGAGTCCATTTCAAATTGGTTCAGTACAATCTTATTGATTATTGCCAAAGATTTGAGGTCTTCCGCGGTTAAATTATTACTTCTAAAAGAAACCCTACATCTTTGTTCCGGATTTTTCCCATATAAAATATAGTCTACAGTACAGCAAAATAACACAGATAATTTCTCAATCACATCTGCTGTGATATTTCTTTCCCCCTTTTCGATTTTTGCAATCATGCTTTGGTCTAATGATAAATACTCAGCAACTTTACTTTGAGTAAGTTTTGTTTCATCTCTAAGAGCTTTAATTCTTTTTCCAATTTCTACCAAGTTCATCATATCCATTTCCTCCTATACCTTGTGTAGACTTATAATATCAGATTTTTGTCATAAAGTAAATAGTTGTATATTATAATTTTATGACACGTTATTTGAAAAAGTAAAGTCCACATTAGTATGGATTTTACTTTTCCCCATAACCAAACCCCCTCGCTACCTGCGAGGGGGTTGTTACTGTCTTAAGTATTTATATACTATCTTCTTTTCTTAAATGCATAGCCTAATCCTATAAGTCCAAGGCCTAATACTTCAAGATATTCGCTGCTTGTACCGCCTGTTTTAGGAAGCTTTTCAACCCTAATATGCACATCCCGCGTATAAATTCTAAGCCATCAGGTTAATGTTTCCTTTTGTTTACAGGCTATTTCACCTTGATTTTAAGTTTTGCAAGCTGTTTAGCACTAAGTTTCTTGCCATTTACCAAGACTTCAAGTTTGATTTTGCCGTTTTTAAGCTTTGCCGCCTTAAATGTAGCCTTAGTCTTTACAAGCTTATTAATAGCCTTGATGTTCTTAGCATTTAAGAATACAGTAAAATCCTTACCTCTGATTTCAAATGAGCTTACCTTCTTTAATACAAGCTCAGAAAAAGCCTTAGAGGTAATTACCGCACTTATCTTTGTCTTATTCTGTGGAAGAACCACGCTCTTATACTGAGACTTGGCAAGTCCTTTAAGAGTACCTCCACCTATTATCTTCTTTGCAGAAGGAAGTGTGAGAATCTGCTTATCTGTGGCACTTCCCTTAGGTATCTCAGCTTCTGTGACTTCTGTTACAATAGAAGGTCCAACCTCATACTTTATCTCTTCTACCGGCTCCTTAGGTATAACAGGAGCTACAGGTATAACAGGAATACCTGAATTAGAAGTATCAGGCACTGCAGGCTTTGGTTCCGGCTTTGGCTCAGGCTTTGGTTCTGGAGCCTTTGCCTCTTCATATTCAACCACAAACTCTGCAAGCTTGTACCAGTTGCTTCTTTCCTTAGTTATCTTAATCTGTACCTCTGTGGTTACAGGCTCTTTACCGGTCTCGACTTCTACAACAGTCTTGTCAGTTCCTTCAATCTCGCCTATCTTTGTCCAGCTTTCTCCGTCTTTTACTTCAATATCAGCTTTACCTATGAAATCGTCTTCCACATCCTCAGGATAAACTATCGTTACTTTCTTTACCTTTACAGGCTTAGTGTAAGTAAGCTTTATCCAGCTTCCCACCTGCTGTGCGGATGAAAACCAAGCAAAAGTATCTTCTTTTCCATCAACGATGTTTCCAATCTTAAAAGGTCTATAAGTTGATTTGTTGGCAGAAGGTTCGGCTAACAATGGCACATTAAGAAGTCCGTCAAGTGCATTTACTGCCTCTTTTAACTGCTTAAGCTTTGCTTTAGCCTCCTCAATATCTATTTCCTTTTCTGTTAAGACTGCTTCTGCTGCCTCAAGTGCCTTATCAAAGGCTTCCTTCTTATCTTCGGTTGCATATCTGTATTCAGACTTTTCTTTAAGTCCTCTTGCAGATGAGATTTCATCCCATAGCTCACCAATTTCCTTAGGGTCTTCATCGTTAGGGATAACCATTATCTTAAATGTAGCTTCCTTGGTAAGACCGCTTACCTTTACTTCCTTTTCGCCAATTGCTGATGTATCAGGTTCTTCAACACTAAATCTCTCGTCTGCAAGAGATATTGTTGTTTCGTTTCCCCAGTATGAATATTTCACTTTTACTTCATAATCAGCCTTATTAAGCTTCGCAAGTCTTTTTACGGTATTACCTGCTTTAGGAACAACCCTAAGTCCAAGTGCCGCCAAGTCAATCCTTATCTCTGTCGTACCCTCTTCATTTACATAGGCGCTTCCCTTCTTAGGTATAATCTGACTGCCCCAAGATGATGAATTGCTTATCTCATAGTCATACTTCTTTCCCTTTTCAAGAGTGTAGCTATATGTCTGGTTTTCTTTCGAAGAAGGTGCTAATACAGTTCCTTTCTCATCCTTAAGCACGAAGTTGATATATGCATATTCATCCATTATCAGCTTAAAGTTATAATTTACGACTTTCTCGTTCTTATGAAGCTTCGCATAGATGTCCTTTAATTCCTTTACAAGGCTTGTTACCTTCTCTTCATTTCTCCTTAATGTATTGATAACAAGTTCGCTCTGGGCGAGCTTCTCCTTAAGTTCATCAAGAATTTCTTCAAGGTTTTCATTGTCATACAATATCCTTGAATTAGCTCTGTTGTAAGCAATCTTAGAATATTCAGCTTTAAGCTTTATAAGCTCTTCCTTATATGCCTCATCATACTTTATCTTGACCTCGTTTGTATTGCCCCTGTAGTCCTTTAAGATAAGGCTTATCTCACCCTTGTTTGCAGGAAGTGTGAGAGGGCTGTGGTAGTTAGGAGTGACACCTCTCTTATATGTGCCAATTTCTTTAGCCACTTCCTCTCCGTCCTTCTTAAAGCTGATGGTTACTTCATACCAGTCTCTTGTAAGAGGGGAGCGGAGTGAAACCTTGTTTGCCCCTGCCCAAAGCACATCATCCTCAGTCATAGGCTTAGCAAAGCCATCATGAAGCCTTCCCCTGTAGCTTATACCATATTCACTGTTTAGTGGTCTGATAGTAAGGTCATAAGCGTATCCGTCTGTTACTCCCGGAACAGATACAACTCCATTCTCAGCTTCAGTTTCTGCTTTGTATTCTACAGCTGTCTTATCATCTGTGTACTCTTTGATAGGGTTTACAACAGCCTCATACTTACCGGCCTCATCATTACCCTTCTTGAAACTAAATGATATCTTCTCCGCTTCTAAAGCCTCAGCAGGAAGCCTTACTTCATTGCCGTTTATCTGCACATCAGGAGTGATTTCAGATACTTTGACATCTGTAGGAAGCTTTGAGAAATCTACAGTCTTTGTGGCAGCCGCACTTTCTTTACCGTCTTTTCCTACTTTGACAAGGCTGAATGTAATTGTCTTGCCCTTGTCAAAGAAATAATCCTTTACATAAAGCTTCTCGTCATATATTCCGCCAAGGAAATGCTTCTTTCCTTCGCTTTCAGCATAAACACGGTATTTATCTACATTGTCATAGCTGTCTATTTTCCATGAAAATACCATCTGTTTATCATCATATATGCGATCTATCTTGAAGTTTTCCGGTGCAGAAATATTATCATCGGTATCAGAAACCGAAATTCTGCCTATATTCATCTGATAGTTCTCTGAAGTTCCCTCAAATACAAGGCAGATAGCAGCTATCTTTCTGCCCTTGTATGCAGCAAGGTCTACCTCAGCACTCTTATACTCATCGCTCTTTGCCTCTGTTCCTGCTACTTCAACTTCAGTTATTTTAGCAGGCTCATCCTCAAATATAAGACCAAGCTTCATCTTTGCCTCATCAGAGGAGGTCTTTCTGTATACAAGTCTTGCCTTGGTTGTATCTGTTACATCAAGAGCAGTCTTGTACAGCCTTAGAGTATTCTTTGCTGCAAGAGGTCCGTATACAACAAGAGAGCTTCCGCCATTGTAAGCGCAAATCTGGGTAAAAGGTAACTCTCTCTTATGACCGCTTGTGTCATTTCTTACTTCTTTTTCACCAAAATCAAAGTCAGCCTTTAGCTTGCTTCCCTCTGATTCAAACCACCACTGCCAGCTAGGTAGGATGTCCTGGTCATTAAGGTTGGTCCAAGCCTCATCGTTTACAGCCTTGCCATCGACAAAGTACTGCATACCCTTACCGATATTGAATTCGGTGTAGAATTTATTTCCTCTTACTACTGAGCTCTCAGCCTTAAAGTCTGCTACTCCAGGCCAATAAGAGGCATCATTTACATCTACATCTTCTCTCTTGTAGCCCTTGTGGCTGCCTGTATCCTTAGGATCACAGGTAACTCCTGAGAAATACATACGCTCTCTCTCGGCTACCATCCACTGATATTCAGGCCTCTGGTGTACAGGTAGAGAGTTCTTTAAGCCAAGCCTCTCCTCAAGTCCGTCTATTCCTCTCTGATACATATCACTAGGTGTAAAGAGGGCTATACTGCAGAGCGGATTCTTGTCTGTTTCAGATGTATAGGAGTTCTTAACAAGGTTGTTGTTCGCTACAAATCTTCCCTGATTAGCCTCTATACCGAGGAATACCGCCTTGTATGGATCTACTCCTATCTCCTTTGCGTGTTCTACAAAGCTGTTTACTCCTCTCCAGCCGTAATTTACAAATACGGAGTCATGTATCTTTTTATACTCATCATTTTTAAGCCACTGTGACTTGGCCGCCCCAAAGCTTGAGTCCGTGTTATAAAACTGGGTATATAGGCCCTGCTCTGAGAGATATGCCATAAACTCTTTGAAGCGTTCATCTGATCTCTCTTCGTTGTTAAGGAAATATCCATCTATTCCATACTCTTCTGCAAGTGCAACAAGCTTCTTTGCCACCTTAAATTTCCCGTCTGTATCTCTTACAAACATCTCATTGATTGTCTGTCCCGGGCGGAAATGCGGATCGAAGTATACGCAGGCTACAGCCTTTACTCCGTTTTTATGCGCCGCATTGATATATGCCTGATTTGGGATGTTGACTATACCAAACTCAAAGCCTCTTGCCCTCCAGTCGCTGGTTACAGGGTTGTAGAGAACATCAGGTACGCCTATGGTAGCGGCACCATGCCAAGGGCAGAAATAATCAGTGTACTGCCAGAAATTAAAAGCCACATTGCCATAGGAATTATTCGCTATGGTACTGTTAAAAAATGAGTTGCCATAGTCACCCTGCATAAGCATGACCTCTGTCTTGTCATTAAGCCCCGGATTGGCCTGTGTTGCACTAAAAGCCTCATTCCTCTTCTGCAGTGGAACTCTCGCCCTCATAAGGTCTGAGTAAGGATCCGTCTCCTTATCCCAGGTTTCGATATTTCTAACGGTATAACCGCTAAAATGTGGTTGAGCTGACTTGATTTTCGCCTCGCCAATATCCGGCCAGGTGTCAGCGTAAGCCACATCCCCCATCGATACACCCGCAAAAGCGGATACCGCCATACTCATGATACAAATCTTTGCAATTTGTATCTTCTTTAGTTTCCTCATAATGCCTCCTTTTGTTGAATATGTTGATTAATAAAATACCTCACACTTAAATATACTGCATTGTGCAAAATATTGCAATAATATTTGGAATTATTATAATTATTTTGTGGATTGTGTTAGATTTTATGCTTATTATTTTGTGCATTTTGAATAGTGTAAGCATAAAAAAGAAGCCCCTAAAAGGGACTTCTTTTTGCTTATTCACTCTTTTCAGTAGCTTTGTCAGTAGCTTCTACTACATTGATGGTACAGATATCATATTTGCCGTTAGCAATTTTTGAAACGATGTGAGTCTTGCCTACCTTTTTAGCAAGTATCTTACCGCTTGCACTTACTGCAGCGATATCAGGGTCAAGACTTGTGAATATCCCGGTTTCCGCCGTAGTATTTGGCTTAAGTATAGCCTGCAGCGTCTTTCTTTTGCCAACCTCAAGTGTAACTTCACTTAAGGTAAGTCTTATACTTATAGCAGGGGGACCTACATATACATTACACTTAAATACGGTGTCTTCTTTAGCTGTCTTATCCTTAAGGGTAACAGTAACTGTGGCCTCTCCCACTTTAAGTGCAGAAAGTTTACCCGACTTTGAAACACTCACAATGCTGTCATCACTTGACTTAAAATACGCCTTCTGATTCTCTGTCAAATTGTAGACTTTCAAATTGAACTGGCTCTCTGTTACAAGAGAAACCTCTGTAACATTAAGCTTTGGTTCTACAACGTTCTCCTTTGTCAGTACCTCCCCGGCATACAGTTTTATTCTGTCATTGCTAAGGGACAAAATCAAACATAGCATAACCACGACTGACAGAGCTACTTTTTTAATAAGATTTTTCATCTATAACCTCCGTCTGTCCTATGACATTAACATAATACAATCAGATTTTGTCATAATCGTGTCATTTTATATATATTTTTGTAACCTCTGTTTAACTTGCAACTATGACCAAAAAGCACTATAATTAATAATATGCACATAAAATCGATGGCAATCCAGTGTCATAAGGTGTAAAATACCGATATAATACAGCATAACATTAAAAACAACCGAAAGGAGTGCATAGACTATGCATAATATATTGATTGCAGATGACAATGCTGATATCACACAGGTGCTTGCTGCCTACACAACCAAGGAGGGATATAATCCTGTCATTGCAGCAGACGGAGAAGAGGCTCTAAGGCTGTTTGACGAAACCAACCCTTCAGCCGTACTTCTTGACGTAATGATGCCTAAGATTGACGGCTATGAGGTCTGCCGTAAGATTCGTGAAAAATCAAATGTACCTATCATCCTTGTTACAGCCAGAGGAGAGGGCTTTGAGAAAATAATGGGACTGGATATAGGCGCTGATGACTATATAGTTAAGCCATTTAGTCCTAGCGAGGTTATGGCAAGGCTTAGGGCTGTACTCAGAAGAATGGTTACCCCTGAGGCCTCAGCCAATGTAACCAGTGAGAATTATATAAAGATTGATAACCTTGAGATTAACCTTGACGAGTATTCTCTGAGCATTGGAGGCAAAAAGCTCTCCCTTACCAAGAAGGAAATCGAGACCATGTGGACCCTTGCTGAGAATCCAAACAAGGTATTTACAAGGGACAATCTCTTAGACAGCCTCTGGGGCTTTGACTACTTTGGCGACAGTAGGACTGTTGACTCACA
Source organism: Catonella sp. (assembly GCF_057250765.1). Classification (NCBI taxonomy): domain Bacteria; kingdom Bacillati; phylum Bacillota; class Clostridia; order Lachnospirales; family Lachnospiraceae; genus Catonella; species Catonella sp. The sequence continues at coordinate 141,249 of NZ_DBHIEC010000005.1, read as the reverse complement.
TATCAAGAGACTCAGGGCAAAGCTTGATGAAGTCGAGCATCCAAACTGGTGCATAAAGACCATCTGGGGTGTGGGCTATAAGTTTGATATTGAGTCCAACGGTTAACAGGAGGGCGCATAAATGGTGTTTAAGAAACATAACGATAAAGGCAATGAAGATAAAATAATAGACGAGCGCTTTGAGAAAAACTTCAATGCAGGTAGGAAGCTAATCGGCTTTGTTGTACTTGGTGTGATGATTGCTTTTACAGTATTTTCTAGCATATATTCTGTGTCAGAGCAGGAACAGGCTGTAATCACGCAGTTTGGCAAGGTAGTCGGAGTTGAAGGTGCCGGGCTTCATTTTAAGCTTCCTTTTATTCAGGAAAGCACAAGGGTAAATACGACTACTCAGGGTATGCCTATAGGCTATGAAGAGTCAGGCACCAATGATCCTAATGAGGATTTGTCAGACTACGGCGATAGTATGATGATTACCAAGGATTTTAACTTTGTAAACATAGATTTTTATCTTGAATACAAGGTGGTAAATCCGGAGGTGTACTTGTTTAATACTGATGAACCGCTTGATACCTTAAGGAATCTCACCAAGGCATCTATCCGTTCAACCATATCCAAGTATCTTGTTGATGAGGTGATGACAACAGCCAAGAGCAAGATACAGGCCGAAGTTAAAGACAGGCTGATTGCAGAGATGCAGAAGGTTAACCTGGGTATAGAGGTGGTAAATATATCCATACAGGATGCAGAGCCTCCTACAGCCGAGGTAGTACAGGCATTTAAGGCAGTTGAGACCGCGAAGCAGGGTGCAGAAACGGCTATAAATAACGCAAATAAATATCAGAGCGAGAAGCTTCCGTCAGCCAATGCTGATGCGGATAAGATAATAAAAGAAGCTGAGGCTTATAAGGAAAACCGTATTGCAGAGGCAGAGGGACAGGTAGCAAGATTTAGCGATACCTATAAGGAGTACAAGAAGTATCCTCTCATAACCAAGAAGCGTATGTTCTATGAGGCTCTTGAAGAAGTCCTTCCGAATCTGGATGTAATCATAACAGACGGAAAGACTCAATCAATCTACCCGGTAGACAAGTTCAATAATTAGGGAGGAGCTTATGAAGAACAAAAGATTTTTACTTTTTATAGTGGTATTAATCGCCCTTTTCTTAGGCTTTAATTCCACATATTCACTTAAGGAAAATGAGTACGGCATAAAGCTGCAGTTTAATAAGATTGTTGCCATAGATGACCATGCGGGACTTTATTTTAAGATTCCTTTTATGCAGAATGTAAGAAAGGTGCCTAAGTCAATACAGCTTTATGACATCCGCCCAAGCGATGTAATGACCTCTGATAAGAAGTCAATGATAGCTGATATGTACATACTTTGGAGGGTAAGCGATCCTACTGTCTATTATCAGACCTTGAATGCAAATGTCAACAATGCAAAGGACAGGACCGGGATTACCGTATACAATTCCGTAAAGTCGGTAATTTCCTCGATGACACAGGATGAAATCATAGAGGCAAGAGGCGAGAAACTCACCCAGACCATTACCGCTGATGCCAATCCTGACATACAAAAGTACGGCATAGAGATAGTTCAGGCTCAGCTTAAATCCCTTGACCTGCCTGATGACAACAAACAGGCTGTGTATGAGCGTATGATATCCGAAAGAAATAACATAGCCGCCTCCTACACTGCTGAGGGCGAGAGCAAGGCTAAAAAGATACAGAATGAAACCGACAAGCAGGTAGCCATACTTAAGGCTCAGGCTGAGAAGAAGTCTGCAAAGTTAAAGGCTGAGGGCGAGGCAAAGTACATGGAGACCTTGCAGCAGGCCTATAACGACAAGGACAAGGCAGACTTTTATAACTACATCAGAAGCCTCGATGCCTTGAAGGTATCACTTAGCGGTAAGGGAGAGAAAAAGCTCATGCTTGGCAGAGACAGCGAACTTGCCAAGATACTTTACGGTAAAATCGAGTAAATAAATACAGGTGGTAGTTTAATGAAAAATGATTCTACAATTAAACCCGCCATGGTAAAGAAAAGGACTTTGAAGCAGATAATTCATAGTCTTTTCTTTATAATGTTTAGAAATTATGCCATGGTCGTGGTGGCTTTTGCCATACTTACTGGCTTAATCTTTGTCCAGCTCTACTCAAGGTCTGCCATCGAGGCTAATAAAGACCTCCTCATCAAGCAGGCAGAGTCGATAGCAAAGAGAGTAAGTGTCTTTGTGGATGATGAGGATTATATTACCTATCCGTCTTTCCTTGAGGTACTTGAGGAATTGGAAACCACTGATATATGGATAATTGCCAATCCTAAGTCACCCATGCCTAAGAAATACACCAACATAGATGTGACCAGGGAAAATCAGCCCGAGATTGCCCCTCTGTTTGACTCTGCATTTGCAGGTAAATCTGATGCGATAGACATACATTCCGACACCTATGGGGCTAACTATATATTTACTTCCGTGCCTATAATCAGTACGAAATCAAATAAAATCATGGGTGCTGTATTTGTGAATCAGATATCTGAGTCCCAAAATATAGTAATAAACAGAAGTTTTACTATCATTATCATAAGTACACTTATAGCCCTACTGTTCTCCCTTATCTTTGCGGTTTTCCTGGCAAGAAAGCTCTCGCACCCAATCTCTATAATGAGAAAGACCGCCTTAAGGCTTGCTGATGAGGACTATGAGGCACATACCAATATAACAGAGGGTGGCGAACTAGGTGAGCTTGCCGCAGCCATAGATTCTCTCTCTGACAGGCTTAAAGAGGCCGACAACGAAAGAAAGAACCTGGAGCAAATGAGACTTGATTTCTTTGCCAATGTATCTCACGAGCTCCGTACCCCTATAACTGTTGTCCGCGCGTACTCAGAGACCTTGCTTGACGGCATTATCGAGGATGAGGCTACTAAGGCTGAGTACTACGACAAGATGCTTACTGAATGTAAGTCCATGGAAAGACTGGTGGGTGACCTCCTTGTGCTCTCAAAGATGCAAAACCCCGACTTTGTCCTTGAAAAAGAGCCTATAAACCTTGTACAGGTATTCTCCGACATACTGCGTGGAGGCTCGGCTCTTGCAAGAGAGAAAAATGTCAAAATCAATTTTACGACTTCAGACGAAATCCTGCTTATGTACGGGGATTACGACAGGATACGCCAGATGTTCATGGTCATAGTGGATAATGCCATTAAGTTCTCAAATGACAACGGAGATATCGATATTAATATCAAAAAGTACCGTGCAAGCGGAATAGACTCTAGTTTTAGAACTACCCTTGCGGGTGATACCTATATCAATTCCGGTTACAAGCTCTTTGTAAGCATCAGGGACAACGGTGTGGGTATATCCGAGTCTGAACTTCCTCATATCTTTGAGAAATTCTACAAGTCTAAGCTTAGGCAAAATGCTAAAGGCTCAGGTCTTGGTCTTGCCATAGCAAGGCAGATAGCCCTAAAGCATGACGGCTCTATTGAGGTGGAAAGCAAAAAGGGTGAGGGAACTAAGTTTAAATTCGAATTTAATGAATTGACACTTGAATAATTGATAATTTGCTAGTAAAATAGATTCGTTACGGAGTGGTATCGAAGTGGTTATAACGGCCCTGACTCGAAATCAGGTAGTCTCTAACGAGGCTCGTGGGTTCGAATCCCACCCACTCCGTTCTTATCTGCCTCGCCATTGTGGTGGGGCTTTTATTATGCCATAGGGATTTCTAACAAGCAGGAAAAGCAGTGCATATTCCACTTCTAAAATAGTGAAATATGCACTGCTTCTAAAATATCTCGAATTCAAAATAAACTACAGAACATCTTCCCTTATTAATACTCAATCTTCTCCACAGCCTGGCCGGTCTTTAGGTCAAATGAATATACCTTACCCGCATTGGCAGGCACTATGTAGAAGTAGTCTCCTATATAGAGGCCTCTGCAATCACTTCTGAAGTAGTTCTCTCCCTCAAGATTGTCCACGCTAAACTTTTCATAGAAGCCTTTTTCCCTGTCAAAGCCATATACCACATACTTCTCAAAGCTTTTTCCTTTGCTTTCATCATAGAACGAAACCTCAAAACCTACAAGATTCTTTCCTGCATCAATGGTTATTGCTCTTCTATCATATTCAGCATCGGATGATGAATACTTATCTTCACTGTAAATAGTTTTAGCAATTTCTCTTACATCATAAGGATTTGAAATGTCAAACATAGAAAGTTTAAGTCCCCTTGTACCTCCCTCTTTCTCATCTGCATCCTGTCCAAGTCCAAAGAGGAGTCCATTTCCAAATGGATGGAGATACTCCGAAAATCCCGGTATCTTGAGATAGCCAATCACCTTAGGCTTTTCAGGATTGCTTACATCTACACTAAATAACGGATCCGTCTGTCTAAATGTTACAACGTAAGCCATATCTCCCATAAATCTTGCCGACTTGATATGTTCACCCTTTGCAAGTCCTTCAATTTTTCCCTTTACCTTTAAGTCCTTATCCAAGATATAAAGTGCATTTTCTGTTGTATCTTCTGCATCCCCCTCATCTGCAAAAGGTATAATCCTTCCCCACTCATTGCCCTTTGTGACCACTACTCTAAGATTTCCATTGTACTCATCAAGTGAATAATCATTATTAAAGGTTCCCATTATTGAAGTACTTGCCTGAGGAGTAATTATACCTTTTTTGTATGAATATTTTGTAAGCATGGTTTTCTCTCCTGCCATAAAATAATCTGTATTCCAAAAGTAAATATTCTCACCGCTCACATAGATATCATAGCCTGAATCCATTATCATCTTTTTATCAATTATCTTCTCAGGATTCTTGACATCAACTGAAGTTACAACTGTATAACTTTCTCCGTCCGAATACTCGGGCACATAGATTCTTCCTATATCAAGTTTTTTACCATCTACCTTCGGAACCAGCTTACTGTAGTCAACCTTTTCATTGCCATCCATAGGGTAATAATAGTTAAAGTTATAGGTATGTGAAAATGTATAGATGATACCGTCCTTCATCCTTGCATTTCCTATGGTTCCCTCTTGTATATGCTTTGTCTTAAATTCAGGTTTTTCAGGATTGGTAATGTCATAAAATAGGACTTCCGCAGTGTTGACATTCGACCCATATCCATATAGGCGGCCGGCTCGTGACTCTACCATATATGTGTCCGCGAAGACTACAAGTGTAGTCCCATCAACCATCATATCGTTGTAGTAGTAGCCTGTTCCTCTCTTTTCCCTATCAAGTGAAATCCTTGAAGTTATGGCATTCATCCTGCCTTTATCCGTCTTTATTATCCTGACCTCGGACGCTCCGTCATTGTCATTCTTAAGCACGTAGATGTACTTACCGTCTGTCTTTACTATGTCAGCCTCGTCCACACCCTCGGTTCTGGTGTTTGTTTTTGAGTAATCATTTTCTGTTTTGGAAGCCTCATTCTCTGCACCGCTCTCTTCTTTCGCCTGAGGTGCCGCATCTGTAGCTTCGGCTGTAGTAAATGATTTTTTGCTATCTAATAAGTAGTCATAGGTATTTCTTGTTTTTGCAGCCTTTGCCATAAATGTATACATCTCCTTATAGCTCTTAAACTGCTTGATTCCTTCTACAGGCTTAGTAGCTTTTTTCGCTTTTTTAGCCTTTGCCTGCTTGCCTGCCACCACATTTGGAAGCCCGTTAAGAACTGTACCTGCCATATCTGAAGGGTTTATAAATCCTGTATTTATCATAACAGCAAAGGCTGCTGCAACTGCGCCTACTGCTGCCATAGAGCCAACCATCCAATGTTTCATAGTTTTCCTCCTTTTTATTTCCCTGCTTGCATCTTCTTTAAGAAGTTTCTCTTTTATTCTCTCAGGCTGCAAAGAATCCGGTATTTCAATGTCTTCATCTGCCAAACCTTTAAGCATGTCAAGGATTTCATCTTCTCTATCCATATCGGTTTCATGCCTCCTTACTCTTTTATTACCGCTTTAAGCTTCGCTAGTGCTCTTTGCTTTTTTGACCTGACCGTAGCAGGATTTAGCCCTAGTATCCTAGCTATCTCATCCCCCTTGTACCCCTCAAATACCGACAGGCAGATGATGAATCTCTCTTCATTTTCAAGTTCCATAAGCATTTCTTTTAGCTCAAGGCTGTTAAACTCTGCATTATAAGCGTCTCTCTTTGTCCTCTCATCCGAAAGCTCAGTTACATTATTACTGACCTCCTCCTGTGAGAGAGCATATTCCTTAAGCTTCATCCTGCATTTATTGGTTAGGATTTTTACTATCCAGTTCCTAAACAGGCTGTCATCTCTAAGGCTTTCTATCTGTCGGTAGGCATCTAGTACGGCCTCGCTCACTATATCTTCTGCATCTTCTTTATTCTTTAGGAAATACAGGGCAAGTCTGTACAGGTCCTTTGCCACCTCAGAATACAGCCTCGTAAATACCTCAGCATCTCTAATCATCGGTTAACCTCTATCCGCCAATCGGCAATAAACTAGTTTCACTTAATAAGTGTATGTTTTTTGTGGAAATGTTGCAAGGGAAATAAATTTTTTAAAATAGCCATTAAGCAAAAGGATGAAAACCCCATCTAAGAGATTTTCATCCTTTATTATCATAGAATATTGTTATTTACATACTTTTTTCATAGCCTTGGTGCAGTTGTTTTATCTAATGAAACTCAACGCTTTTTAGCATACTATAGATATCATCCTTATATTTCTCATAAGCACTTTCATCATTAAAAATAATATCTCCGCCTTCCGTGGGAGGCTCACCGTTGTCATAGTATATAAACTGATAGCTGATTTTGTTCCCGGTATCAAGCTTCCCGATACGAAGTTTCATCCCGTTATTTGCTGTTATCTCCTCTATATCTGTTACATCTTCCGGAAAAAAGAGCTCCGGAATGCTTCTGTAAATGCTTATTACATTATTATCGTTCTTATAATATAGCCTTACACCTACAGTAGGAGAATATTCTCTATCGGGGCCTCCCTCCCAGCCTTGATCTTCTTCTAAGGTGAAGTCAGTATTGTATTTTAGCTTAATGGTGAAATCTCTAGCATCCGACTTAAAGGTATAATCCTTATATTCTTTACGGAAATATCTTAGATAAATGGCGACAATTACCCCTACAGCAATGACTAAAAGCAGAATCCATATTTTTTTTGAAATTTTCATAACGGCCCTCCTTCTCTTATCAATTGTTCCATTTTTAAGAAGTAAATTAAGTCGTAAAAACTTCCCATAAACTCCTTTTCTTCCCTAAATATGCTTTCATAGTCTTCTTGTAGTTCATGAAACTCTACTGTTTTTGTTTTACAATCCACTTTCCCATCCTTGAACTACCTACATATTCTATCACACCCATTTTTCTCAACTGAGAAATATCGCGCTTTATGGTTGCTTCAGAAACACCCAGTATTTTTGAGATTTTAGCCATAGTGACTTGAGGCTCATATGCAATAATCTCTTTAAGTTTCTCAAACCTCTCTTGTTTTGAATTTTTTTGAGGCTCATTTCCTAAATCATAATTTAAATTTTTTAAAATTACTACAAATGAACTCTGTGTTGATATAAATTCAGGCTTTAGCTCCTTTTTATATTTATGTTCATGCTCGTAGCTCTCTAAAATTTTTCTAAGACCACTCCCTCTTCTCTCCATTAGATCCATTCTTCCAAATATACCTATATTCTACCATTATTCATCCCAAAATGGTATAGTTATGTTTAAGCAAAATTAGTTTGAGGATAAACGCTAATATTTCACTAGCCTAAGAAACCTGGCAAACATTACCCTATGCCTCTATCTTATCTATTCTTATTTGGAGAAAAACTTAAAAGGATGAAATCCCATCTAGGAGATTCTCATCCTTTATTATCATAGAAGATTGTTATTTACATACTTTTTTCATAGCCTTAGTGTAGATGATTTGTTTAAAACAATCATACAAAAAATACAGATTATGATTGTTTCTTGATTCCTTTTGCTTTTATCAGTTCTTTTATTTCTTGCTTTAGTTTATCCGCCTTTTCTTTTTTATCAAATCCAAAGCTTTGCAAATAACTCTTGCCATTGCTATCATATACCGCATATCCTTCTGAACCAAAAGCCAGCTCTGTAAGAGCTTCTTTGATATTTCCTGATGAAACATCAATTATATAAATAGTTACTACATAACCATTACCGACCAAGCTATAATCGCCTTTCTGAAATAACCCTTTAATAGTTGGATATAGCTTAATTCCTTTTAGGATATCATCCATTTCTTCATAATATTCTGGTAGCTCATAAATCTCGCTATCAATAGCAGGCTTTAAATTATCTTCATCAAATTTCAGATATGATTTACTAAATGCAACAAATACCACTTTCTTGCCTGTTGGTATATCCAACTCTTTAGGAATAAATAGAAAAGCTGCTATTGTAAATCCTAAAAGAATAATAAGCAGCATTAATATTTTGTATCTTCTTGTCATTTTTAATACCCCTTTACTCTAGTGGTTTATAATCATATAATATATTAAAACCGCTCAAATATCAACAGACTTTAAAGTCCTATTTGGATATATTTCACAAAGACATACGAAAGGAGGAGAAAGTTTGTTCATTCCCGCATTTTCAAATGTAATAATGTAGTAAGCATAGTTTTAGCTTGATAAATTGGCAGAATTTCATTATAATATAGGTAAGGAAAGTAAGGAATACGATGTACTGTAAAGGAGAAATGATATGGAATTAGCAAAAGTTACTTCGAAAGGTCAAGTCACAATTCCAATTGAGATACGCAAAAAACTAGGAGTTAAAAATGGAGATAAAATCCTATTTGTAGAGGAAGCGGGAAGAATATATATGCTCAATTCCTCAATGGATGCTTTACGCGAAGCTCAAAAAGAATTTTTCGGTGAAGCAGAAAGAGTGGGTCTAAAAGATGATGATGACATAATGAAGATGATAAAAGAACTTAGAGAAGAAAGTTGGGCAAAGTAAATGAGAGTTATGTTGGATACCAATGTCTTACTTTCTGCTCTTCTTTTCCCAAACACTAAAATGAACTCAATTATGAACTACATATTTACGCATCATCAGCTTGTCTTGTCTTCATATGTGGTAGATGAATTAAAACAAGTAATTAAAAGAAAATTTCCATCAAAAGAAAAAGCCATCAACAAATTACTTATGTTAATGAGCTTTGAATATGTTTATACTCCAAACGAGTTAGAAAATGATTTGTTTTATATCAGAGACATAAAAGATTATCCTGTATTATATACTGCAATCATTGAAGATATAGATATCCTAATAACAGGAGACAAGGATTTCTCTGATATTAATATACATAAACCTGAAATAATGTCACCATCTCAGTTTATGGAAGAGACAATGAAAAAGAGTCTGTAAATAAAAATCTTCCATGATAATAAAGGGTGGAAATCTCTCAAATAGGATTTTCACCCTTGTTATATATATCATTCATCTTTTACGTTTTCTCATAGAAGATTGTTATTTACCTGCTTTTTTCATAGCCTTGGTGCAGTTGTTTTATCTAATGAAACTCAATGCTTTTTAGCATACTATAGATATCATCCTTATATTTCTCATAAGCACTTTCATCATTAAAAATAATATCTCCGCCTTCCGTGGGAGGCTCACCGTTGTCATAGTATATAAACTGATAGCTGATTTTGTTCCCGGTATCAAGCTTCCCGATACGAAGTTTCATCCCGTTATTTGCTGTTATCTCCTCTATATCTGTTACATCTTCCGGAAAAAAGAGCTCCGGAATGCTTCTGTAAATGCTTATTACATTATTATCGTTCTTATAATATAGCCTTACACCTACAGTAGGAGAATATTCTCTATCGGGGCCTCCCTCCCAGCCTTGATCTTCTTCTAAGGTGAAGTCAGTATTGTATTTTAGCTTAATGGTGAAATCCCTAGCATCCGACTTAAAGGTATATTCCTTATATTCCTTACGGAAATATCTTAGATAAATGGCGACAATTACCCCTGCAGCAATGACTAAAAGCAGAATCCAAGTTTTTTTTGAAATTTTCATAGCTGCCCTCCTTTCAATAATCAAAACAACAGTGCCAAAATACTTAGTAGTTCTATCTCTCCCTTTCCTGATAAAGTAATACAGTACGAGCCAAAAGGTGCAAGACAAAGTGTACATAAAGATAGCAACAATAATATTTTGTATCTTCTTGTCATTTTTAATACCCCTTTACTCCAATGGTTTATAATCATATAATATATTAAAACCGTTCAAATATCAACAGACTTCAAAGTCCGATTTAGATATATTGTACAAGTTTATATAAGGAGGATAGGCAATTTTGTACTATAATTTAGCTGTATTTGGAGAAAAACTTAGAAATATAAGAGAAAAACTTCATCTAACACAAAAACAGGCAGCGGATATGGCTTATGTGGATGAAAGAACCTTAAGAAGAACCGAGCAGGGGCAAGTCATACCTAAATTAGAAACACTTGAGGCTCTGTCAGTTATCTACAAGACTGATTTGGTTTCAGCCATCATAGAGAGCCGCATAGATGACTATTCTATATTATTGAAAATGCAGAGGGGTGTAGATCTTAAAATAATAAATGAAGAAACTTTGAATTTTGATAATGAATTAAAAATACTTGAAGAGATGAGCGATGAGATTGAAAATGAGTATTACAGGATGATTATTACCCGATTCAGATTATTTCTTTACGGTATCAAGTATTATAAAAATAAAGAGTATACAAAAGCATTAGAAGCTTATACAAGCGCCATAAGACAGACTTTAAGCGGCTTCACCTTGGATAATTACAGAGAATATGAATTCTCATCAATGGAAATAAGGATACTTATGGATATAGCCCTGGTATTTGATAAACTGAAACAGTACGAAAGATATAAAGATATATTGGAGTTTTGTTTTGAACTGTGTGGTGAAGATAATGAAATATACCCGAGAATATGTCATAATCTTGCAGCTATTTACAGAAATAACGAAGAGTTTATCAGAGCTCTTGACTATACCTACAAAGGAATTAATTCCTGCAAAAAAAATATGTTTTCCGATACTTTGGCTGTGCTGTATTACGGTAAGGCCTTTGCTGAATGTAAGTTAGGTGATGAAGAGTACAAACATTCTATTAATACAGCTTTAACCCTGTGCAAAGTATTTGGGCAAACAGAGCTGCAAGAGAGGATAATATATAATTGCAAGAATGTCTTAAAAATTGCTGTCACCTTCAAATAGAATGTGACAGCATTTTTCGTATTAAACCTACATTTTTAGTAATAAATTTCTCGTAAATATTTCTTTAATTACATTGGCCATATTAACCTCCCTCTATAATGTGATATTTATTAAGCATATACTCTACTCTATTATAAAATACAAGTTCATTATTCTTCATATCACAAATTTTAATATTAAAACCTAGGTTATCTTCAAATGAGTGCAGGACAACTTCAGCTTTCTCAAAATTATAAGTTTTATTTTGAAGTGTCGGCCTATCCTTAAATGCAGCGATTTTTAGAAGATTCCCACATTCCCATACCAAGCTGTCATTTACTAGTTCAGTTAAGAGTCGTATATCATTTGGTGGAATTTCAATAAAATAATCTCCTATTTCATTTTGAGTGACAAAATATAGTTTGTCGATTTTTTTGTCTAACTGATTTAATGACATTAATTTATCTATTGATTTGTCCAAATGTACTATTACATAATAATCCTGAATAATGCTTAACAAAATATCCCTTTGAATATCTAACCATAATTTATATTCGTCAACTAAGCTGGTACTTTGAGTATTCAAATACAGCGTAAACTCAGAATCATCCGCATTTTTCTCAAAATATATACATTCAAAAATATCTAATTTATTATCTGCTGATTTGATTAACAATTGCTTTTCCTCCCTCTTTCCCTAAAAAAGAACCAAATATTCCTCCAATCATTTGTTCTTTTGGCTTACATAACGCTTAGGTTTATGTAATATAAGTCCTTTCTCATCATGCGTTGAATTCTGCATTATGAAAAAGGGGTGAATATTTGTCATTTAGTAGTCTTGACTCAGCAAAAAATCCACTAAATGTACGATTTTTACACCGTTTACATTTCCAGTGGCCAATTCGTCCAATGTCACAACATACTTAGAGTAGTGATCCTTGATAGCAAGTAGATTGGCTATTTCCCGGTCAGATTCTTCAGGCAGCTTACGGCATACCTGAACGTAGATACGCTCGTCACGCTGCACTGCCACAAAGTCAATTTCTTTCGTTTCTTTTTTCCCTATATATACCTCATAACCTCGACGACGTAGCTCAAAATATACTATATTCTCCAACATAGCTGCGATTGACTTCGGATTAAATCCCATGATGCAATATTTTAGGGATGCATCTGCCAGATAGAATTTTTCCTGGGTCTTCAGTACAGATTTCCCTTGCAAATCATACCGCTGACAGCGATAGACCACAAACGCCTTTTCTAACCAGCTCAGATAGTTATATACCGCCTCCACCGACAGGGAACGCCCCTCGCTTTTTAGAAACTTAACAATGGTATTTGCAGAAAAGGTCTTGCCAACATTTTCCACGATATACTTTACACAACGGTTAAATAACTCAAAGTTCGTAATGTTGTGCCGTTTTGTAATATCGTTCGTGATAACAGAGTTATAGATGCCCTCTACAATCTGATAGGAGGAGCGTTCGTCAAAGCTGCCTAGTGCCACAATGGGGAAACCGCCTAATCTCAGGTATTCGTTTAACAATTCCTTAGGAGAGCGGGAATCTGATTTTTTGAATTCCAAATACTCAGCAAAGGATAAGGTATAAACCGGAATGGAAATGTAGCGCCCCGTCAGGTAAGTGGATATTTCCCCTGCCATAAGCTTTGAATTAGAGCCGGTCACATAAATATCGGTGTTGGCATTTTCAAGCAGACTATTGACCGCTTTTTCCCAACCTTCAACTTCCTGTACTTCATCCAGCAAAAGGTAGTACCGCCCTTTATCGGTCATTTTTACCTTTATACCGTTATACATATCTTTGTCTGTCATACCATCGTCAAAATCCTCAGATGTATAACGCATACTAATAATATGGTCTGAGGCAATCCCACTTTCAAGTAAATCATCCCGCAGCATATCTAGAATTGTAGATTTGCCACAGCGCCTGATTCCTGCTAATATCTTCACAATTGGAGCATCCCGATAAGTTCTTAGCGTATTCATATAGTTTGACCGGATAATCATGTCGCTTACCTCCTTCACCTTTACTCATATTATACCGAAAAAACTAAAAAATATCTATAGTTTTTACTTTAAATCCATAAAAACTTATTGAATATCATAACATTTTCGTACCTATTTTATAAAAATTAATGGGAGTTATGTCGTATGCCAATGCATTGCTTTCTGCTCTCCTTATAACAAGCGTTATATTCTTCATATCAGGCTCCCTTCAGATTCGAAGTCAACATAGGCACCCTTGCCTTCGGCGCATCCTTCCCACTATCGACCGGATTCGGGACTGTACCCGTTAGAAACGTGCTCCGCTTGGCATACAACAAAAGGATGGAATTCCCTCTTGGAGATTTCCATCCTTTATTATCATAGAGGATTCTTATTTGCATATGTTTGTAAATGGCATAAATCTCAGTTTCCTATGCTAAATACTTTATACAAGAATCTAAGACAATTATAGTCTACTAATATAATCGCTAGAATTGAAATTGTGATAATAATAGTGAGTAAAATTTTCTCAGCTTTTGTTTTTCCTAAGTATCTATAACTCAAATTTATCATTGTACGTATAAAATAACCAAAGGCAATTATAACAATAGGAAATAGTAATAGTTCATATTTGCTACCCCATCGATTAATATTTCCTAATACATCGTAATGTAACGGGACTTTACTACTGGTGAATGGCAGCAAGCATACAGTGACTACCAGAGGAAGAATTGTTATGATACATATTAACCGATGTATGATTATTTTGCTATTACTTTCTGACTTCCTTTCTATGTCAGACATTGATATTTGGCTTCCAGGATTAACCATTCTATAATACCTCCTTACTCTAGTGGTTTATAGTCATATCATATATTAAAACTGTTCAAAAATCAACGGATTTTAAAAACTTAGAGCAAGGAAACCTACACTTCCTTGCTCATTGTAAAATATCCAAGTTTTTTATAGCCGCGTTTCTCATATACGGAGATGGCATTTTCATTCTCTTCTTCGACTTCAAGCTTGTATCTCACAGCCTGTCCTTTGTACTTTTCTTCTATGAAGCGAAAGAAGCTGCTGCCTATACCAAGTCCCCTAAAGTCCTCTTTGATATACAAATCCTCTATGAATATGAGGAGGCCGCCATACTCTGTGGTGTAACTCTTTGCAACCATAGAATAGCCTGCAATCTCTCCATTTTCTTCGATTACATATCCCTCTATATACGGCAGGTCTGAAAGACAGTCATCTATATCCCTGTATAGGACCTCATCTGAGGCTGTATGCAGCACCGCATCAGAATCATAGAACACCCTCATCATCTTAAATATTTCTTCCCTGTCACAAGCCCTAAAATCTCTTATTAACAAAACAACCTCCTATAGCAGACAGGCTTCATCCAAGGTCCTTGAATAAGCCGGCATAAATTCTCTTAAGAATATCTCCACTTCTTCCAAGTTAAGCTCCTTAACAGCCTTGAATGTAGCCTTTTCAGCCTGTAAGAACTCGTTGTTCCCAGCCTGTTTTTCATCAAGGCATTTGATATAGGCTGAAAGCTTGTCTGCAGCCTTAACCAGAGCCTCTTCATAGCTATACTCATCTGATGGCTCCAATATCTCCTCGTATTCATCCCTTAAGTCCTCAGGCAGGATGGAGAGAAGCTTCTCACAGGCGGTATGCTCAATTTCCTTGTAAATGCTCTTTATATCACTGTTAAAATACTTCACAGGAGTAGGCATATCTCCTGTAATTATCTCTGTTGCATCGTGGTAAAGCCCTATGAGTGCTGCCCTGTCAGCATTTAACACCTTGCCAAGCCTCTTGTTTCCTATGGTACAAAGGGCATGGGAGAGCATAGCCACTTCAAGAGAGTGTTCACTCAAGTTTTCTTCTCTGGAGTTTCTCATAAGAGCCCAGCGGTTGATATACTTTAGCCTTGACATCATAGCAAAAAAGGAATAATCTTCTTTCATTTCCCCCTCCTACTTAAGTCCGATGAACTTGGCAATTATATTTGATTCGTACAGAAGATTTAAGAAGAAGTTATTTTCTATCTGCTCCATTGCCTCCTGAACGAAAGGCTTGTCTATAAATACCATCATAAGGGTAAATATCAGCCATACTATGACTAAGCCCTGGAAGATACCGACAATTCCTCCGCCCATGCGGTTTAGCTCATTTAGGACAGGGAGCTTGCTTATTATATTAAGTACCCTGCCAAGCACAAAGAGACCTACGCTTAAAAGAAAGTACACCGCAATAAAAGTTCCTGAGTTAATCACTATCCCTGTGAGGTAGATGGCAACTCTGTGGTTGACCTCTTTTTGTATGTCTTCCTTTGCCTTCTTTATATGTTCGTTTTTAAGTATATCTGAGACAATCTCTTCTACAGCCTTGTTCTCGGTGAGCATCTTGTAAGGAAGATATATTTCATCCATACTTATACCACTCTCACCTTTTTTTATGCTTTTATCCTTTTTCTTTGTCTGAACCTTTTTTTCAGGCTTTTCCTGTATTTCTTTCTTTTCCTCGTTCTTACCATAATTCTCAAGGGACTTTTCTATCCTTGTAGAAATGGCATTAAAAAACTTCTCATTGTTTCTTAGCTGATTGCTTATAACAGGCGAAATCACAGTGCCTGCAAGGAGAACAACTACAGAGGAGAATAGCCCGAAGACCGTCCTCACCAGACCTCTCCTGCTACCTAAGTAAAAGCAGCCGGCAAATATGACAATCACCATTATCAGTACAAAATTAGACATTCATCCTCCATCCTATTCACTAAGTCTCATAACCTTAAGCTTCTTCCCTACAATGGCATAATACCTGGTTCTGCCACCTGCCTGGGTAAAGCTTGTTATTCCGTCATTGAACTTGTTCTTAAATTTTATATTTCCGTTATTGTCAAAGATTATGCAGTTAGTATCAGAGTAGAGCACTATCTCACCGTCATTATAGCTCATTCCCTTTGGATTGATATCCACTTCTCTACTATAAGCCTTACCTCCGCTGTAATGCATTGAATACAGTACTATTTTACTATTGCTATCTGCTTCTCCCGTAAGATAATCACTGTCTATGTAGTCATCTTCTATAGCAGAATCACTTGCCACTACACCCGTATTTGCCTGTAGAAGGCCACTTTCATCTAACAGAATGGCAAAGCCATTCTTATCCTCTGCTATCCTTTCAATCTTTCCTGCTATCTTCTTCTCCCAAAGGATTTCAGGTTCTTTTTTAGCTGCAAAACACACTATCTTGTTGTCGCCATACGCACAGACTGTGTTGTTGTCAGCAAATTTTAGCTTAGGAAAGATGGTATCTTCAAAAGGAAAGACTCCCACTATTCTATCTGCATTGGAATTCTCACCTACCTTGTCAAAGTTATAAAAGGTGAGGGTAGACTTTATTTCATTGTTCTCTGTTTTTACATATTCCGTTACCAGTTTAGAGCCATCCTTTGACATAGCAATGGAAAGCGCATATCCATCATCCTTTGAATAGGTCTTTATCTCAGCTTTAAGACTGTTATTCTTATCAAAGGGATTGATTAACTGGATGTCATAACCCTTTTCATCCTGCATAAGTACTGCAATCTCGCCCTGCTCAGATATATCTGCAAGAAGTATGTCATTAAGCATAGTAAGGCTTACCTGAGCCGCAGGCACAGACTTATGATTAACTACAAGGATATTTCTTCCGCCAATGTCGGCAACCACAGCATAACCGCTATTAACTGTAATCTTTGGATTTGTCATATTTAAGGCAGCATTCCACTCTATCTCAGCTTTTTCATTATAAATGGATATACCTTCGCTATTGTAAGAGAGCAGTTTGCCATAATCAGTGGCATAACCCGCATCCTCAGGCAGAGTTTTTGCTGACTGGGCAGAAACCTCATAGCTCTTATATAATTTTTTACTAAAGAACAGACTCTTTGCGGCAAAGCCTGTAACTGCCACAAGAATTAAGATTAATATGGCTATCCTTATTTTATTGCCTGATGATGACTGCTCCTCATAAGGCTCGTCAGACTCATATTCCTCATCCTCAGGAGATGACAAGAATATAGTCATATTGTTTTCATTCAAATCCCTGTCATTAGTTAAATCATTTTCATTCTCTTTATAATCGGACATTATTCACTGCCTTTCAATTCTCAGATACCGGCTGCTTGCTTAGCTCAATTACCTCCGCTATAGTAGCGTTAGGATTCTTCTCACTTATATCAACAAGGTTCTTAAGCTTATCGGCATCTACATATTCCTTGCCTAAGAATACTTCATAGTTTTCTGCAATGTAGAGTCTTCTTTGCTTTATATAGTCTCTTATTCCCGACAAATCGGTTATAACACCTGAAAGCCTGCTCTTATATGCATCTACCTCAGCCTGATGTGTATTTTTTATTTCATCGGTAACAGCCTGCTTAGTACTCTCATCAAATACCTTAAGTGCCTCTACCCTCTTTGCAGCAAGGTCTTCAAGCTGAAGCTTTATATCGTCAATCTGTGCATTGTAGTCTTCAAGGCCGTACTGGGTATCATCCTTATCTTTTCTTATGCTCTTTTTTATTTTGGCAATTACCTTTAGGTTGTTTCTTATTTTGCGTCTTGCATTGTTGCCTGCAGCGATTGTTTCTCTGTATTTTGTCCCTGCCGTCCTGAAGATAATCATATATATGCCGCCAAATACCAGTATACAAGCCACATAGATAAGTCCTATGGTCGCCGTGGTTACAGGCTTTGGAAGGAAATACCAGATAAGTGCAGGAATTCCTGCAAAGAAAACTGCAAAGGTAAGAAGACAGCACAAAAAGTCTCCAAGGCTCCCCGGCATAAACAGTGTATAGTAAAGACTTGAGTTAAAAAATCCGGGAGTCTTGTTCTGCTTAAAAAGCTTCTTTGTCTCTGCCTTAATCTGCTCATTTGCTTCGTAAAATTCGGCTGTTTCCACACTTATTCGCTCTGACACCTTACCGTCTCTGTATTTTTCACGCTTTTGATTGGTTCTCTTTAGCAGACTGTTTAGTTTATCTTCTTCGGTATCAAAGGTTTTTATTATCTCATCACGTCTTTTCTTGGTTGTGTCAGCTATCTCCCTCGCTATAGCCTTTTCTTTATCGGCAAGCGCCCTTTCTGTGCTATCCTCTGCCGCAACCAATTCTTTTTCCCTAAGTTCATTCTGGTTAAGGTCTTTTACTTCATCGAAAATTTTTAGCAGAGTATCTCTGCCCTCATTAAGAATGTTATTAGCCATACCATTTCTCCTTATAATAATATGATGTGGATGCCATAAGTATATGTCACCCTGTTATACATCTTCTTGCTGTGATTTACATACATAAGTATATCAGATTAATTGTATAAAGGCACTACCTCTGTCTTTTTAAGACAAGGTTTTTAAGAATTTTTTTCTTTTTTACGGCTTTTCCGAATATATATTAATTAAACTTCTTATTTTTTTAATAATTTGAACACAAAGTAAACACATTTAACCTATATACTTTGTCTTGTAGATGAAGAAAACTTTCCCCAAAGAAATACTTCATCTTCCCCCTCTCATTTAAATGCAGAGCTGCTGTACTTGTACAGCAGCTCTGCTATTTTTAAAGTTCCGTTCTGCCGACAAATGCACGAAGCAGGGTTACTTCATCTACATTTTCAAGGTCTCCCCCTACCGGCACACCGCTTGCTATCCTAGTCACCTTGATTCCCGTAGGTTTAATCAATTTACTTATATACATAGCAGTTGTTTCGCCTTCAAGGCTGGAACCGGTAGCGATTATTACTTCTTCCACGTCATTGTTTTGAAGCCTTACCATAAGTTCCTTTAACTTGATATCAGCAGGACCTATACCTAAGAGCGGAGAAATCACACCATGTAAGACATGGTAAACTCCGTCATATTTTTTTGTTTTTTCATAAGCAGCCAAGTCCCTTACATTTTCAACCACCATTATCATATTGTGGTTCCTCTCTTTATCCGCACAGATAGGGCAGATAGGAGAGTCTGACAGCGTAAGGCATTCCTTACAATAGCAGACATTTTCTCTGGCTGTGCTTATTGCCCCCGCCAAGGCCTCTACATTTTCTTTGGGTAGGCCTATGATATGAAATGCAAGCCTTCCAGCAGTCTTTGGCCCTATTCCGGGGAGTTTTGCAAGTTCTTCAACTAACTTATTAACCTGTTTTCCATAGTATTCCATTTAGAAAGGAAATCCTCCGCCGAAGCCGCCAAGTCCACCTGTAATCTGATCCATAGAAGCACTGCTTGCCTCCTCAACCTTGCGGAGAGCTTCTCCTACTGCTGCCGCAACAAGGTCTTCTAAGGTTTCGATATCATCAGGGTCGACAACTTCCTCTGCAAGTGTAACTCCAAGCACTTCTCTCTTGCCGTTTAATCTGACCGTAACGACTCCACCGCCTGCAGTTCCCTCGAACTCCTTAGTCTCCATTTCTTTCTGCTTTTCTTCCATCTGTCTCTGCATGCGCTGAGCCTGCTTCATTATATTTCCCATTCCTCCCGGTATTCCACCACCCGGAAATCCACCTTTTTTTCCCATTTTGTTTATTCCTTTCTTATCACTATTCTTCTTATTAAGGGAAGATATTTCCCTTTAAGCCTAGTTAGGCATATACTATAGTTTATCTCATTTAATCCTCATATGTCAATAATGCAGGGGGAAGTAAATTGTCTAGTGTTATTTGAAAAAGTAAAGTCCACATTAGTATGGATTTTACTTATTCTAAATACCATGATTAAGAGTCTACATTAGTGCCGGTTTTACTTTATAACCTCCAAAACCATATTACTCCACAGTTTCATCCGATAGATTTATAATCCATTCGTCTCCTTCACAATCAAGCCATAATCTATCATCTTCGAGTAATTTATAATTTGTAATCAATTCTCTAAATCCAAGTTTCCATTTTTCTTTCTTATCACTATAACAAATTAATTCCAAATCACAGATTACATAAATAGTATTCTCAATGTCTATTACATCCAGTATAGGCGAAAATAGCAGTTTATTAAATAATATCTCCTTGTTTTCTATATCAATCAGCAATAGGTTCTGCCCTGCTCCTATATAGCAGACATTATTTATATCATCAAATTCAAACATTAAATCTATACCATAAACATTATAAGCTAGACCAAATTCAAAAGAATCACCTATACTTATTATAGCATATCTACTTTGTTCTTCTTCGCAAAAAATAAGCGGTTTTTCTCCTAATTTCCATTTCATTTCATCAAAGCTATCAAATCTATTTATAATTACACTATCTTCCATTACTTTTCCTTATTCCAGATGCAAAGAATATTAGGTTATTTCTCAATGTATTAAGAAAAGAAATACCTCTCCCTTAATCCTCATATGTCAATAAGCCCGGAGCAACCTTGTCAAATCCTGTCATCCTTACATCGCCCACCTGCTTTGCTTCTTTTTCGAATTTGCACTTAATCTCCACGGATACATGAAGCTTTTCAGCAATCAGCTTCTTTATCAGCTCAAGGCTTTCTTCCTTGTCAAGCCATTCCTTGTCAAATGGCTCATTTACCGCAAGCACAAGAAGGTTGCCGTTTTCCGAGTAATAAGGTCTTGCGTTGTTTAGTACAGTCTTTAACGGCTGAACTACCTCTTTTGCATTGCTAATGCTGCCAAATGAAGCCGCTATCTTCTTTATGTCATCAGGCAGAGCCTTTGCTGCCTCCTCAGGCTCATTTTCTATAACTTCCTCTGCTTCTGATGGCAGCTCTACCTTCTTTAGTGCAGTGAAATCTCCATTTTCAATTATGGTTTCAAGCTTATTTATCCTTGCAATAAGGCTCTCCCTGTCTTCCTCCATCTCCGGCCTGCACAGCTTGATAAGGGCGATTTCAAGCTCAGCCCTCTTTGAGGTAGAGTACTTAATATCTGCGGATAGCTTGGAAAATATCCTTATGTACCTGTACAAATCATTTTCCTCACCTATCTTTGCTACCTCTTTAAGCTCTGCAAGCTTATCAGAGCTTATCTCTATCCTCCCCGCTGCCGACTTTGACACCCTTAGTAAGAGCAGGTTCCTAAAATACCAGGTAAAATCAAGGGCAAACTGGCCTATATCAAGGCCGCTCATAGATATTTCCTCTGCCACATCCATACAGGTAGGCACATCTCCCCTTACTATGGCAATGTAGAGCTTGTTAAAAAGGTCGGTATCAACTGAGCCAAGCACCTCTAAGACCTTGTCATAGGTGAGAGTCTCATCAAATGAAAATGAAAGGCACTGGTCAAGGAGGCTGAGGGAATCACGCATGGAGCCGTCTCCCTTCCTTGCGATAAACTTAAGTGCCTCCTCTTCATAGGTATTCCCCTCTTTATCCATCAGCTCTTTAAGCCTCTCAGATATTGTTTCTACCGATATCCTCCTAAAGTCATACTTCTGGCATCTTGACTTGATGGTTGGAAGTACCTTGTGAGGCTCGGTTGTCGCCAATATAAAGATAGCGTATTCAGGCGGTTCTTCGAGGGTTTTAAGCAGGGCGTTAAAGGCTCCGCTTGATAGCATATGTACCTCGTCTATGATGTAAACCTTGTACTTTGTATCTGTAGGGGAATATTTCACCTCTTCTATGACTTCACGCATATTGTCTACACCGTTGTTAGTAGCGGCATCTATCTCTATTACATCAAGAGTCCTTCCCTCTCCTATCTTCTTACAGGTATCACAGACTCCACAAGGGCTTCCATCTACTGTATTTTCGCAGTTTACAGCCTTGGCAAATATCTTAGCCACACTGGTCTTACCCGTTCCCCTGGTTCCCGAGAACATGTAAGCATGCCCGATTTTGTCGTGCTTAATCTGGTTTTTAAGTACAGTCACCACCTGGTCCTGTCCTTTTACCTCATCAAATCCCTTTGGCCTGAACTTTCTATATAAAGCAGTGTACGACATCTCTTCCTCCTGTCTAAACTCTAAAATTATTTTTATGTTCTTAGCCTTTATTTCAAAATTTCTTCATTAAAAATAATAAATTATCTCATACAAATTGCCGCCGGATTATTGTCCATAGTTCTTGTAATTTAAAATACAATACCCTAAAATACGGTGTTTAACCGCGATAATTCATCAAACCATTTTGTATAAACTCTAATATTGTCTTTATTCTTGTAATTATTATACACAAAGTTTAAAATTTGTTGATATTTTTTTAGATAAAACGCATAAAAACCTTGTAAATAATCCAATTTATAAGTATAATAACTATAAAGGTATATTCACTTTTTTGCAACCATTATTAATAGATTTATGGGTTGTCAAAAAAGCTTCCAAACTACTTCATCTGTGACATCTATATACATTCTCTAACCGCTGCCTGACGCTAAGGTGAATAGTTTGAGATTAACTAAGGAAGGTCAAAGTATGGTTAAATCAAAAGTCAAAAAAATTCCTAAGGAACTACAGCTTTTTAAGGAAGGCGAGAATTACTTTGCCTATGAATATTTTGGTGCCCACAAAACTACCAAGAGAAAAAAAGAAGGGGTTGTTTTTAGGGTATGGGCTCCAAATGCCAGAAATGTATCTGTAGTCGGTGATTTTAACGGCTGGAACGAATCCGCTTCCCCTTGTGAGCATATCGCTGAGGGCGTATGGGAAGCCTTTATCCCTGATGTGCCTGAATACAGTGCATACAAATACGCAATCACCCATCAGGACTATTCAACACATTATAAAGCAGACCCTTATGCATACCACAGTGAAACTGACGGCAAAACTGCTTCCAAGGTATATTTTATGGATGACTGTTTTAAGTGGTCTGACGCTGTGTGGCTTAAGAATAGAGCAGATATATTTAAGCCTGCTCCTATGAACATATACGAGGTCCACGTAGGCTCCTGGAAGATGCACGAAGACTGCAATCCTCTTAATTACCGTGATTTGGCGGATGAACTTATCCCTTATGTAAAAGATATGGGATATACACATCTTGAGCTTATGCCTATCACAGAATATCCTTTCCCTGCCTCCTGGGGATATCAGGTAACGGGATATTTTTCAGTGACCTCCAGATACGGTGTCCCTGCTGACTTTATGTACTTTGTAAACAAGGCGCATAAAGCAGGACTTGGAGTCCTTATCGACTGGGTGCCTGCACATTTCCCAAAAGACGATTTTGCCCTTGCAAGGTTTGACGGTACCCCGCTCTATGAAGATCCTAATCCACTAAGGGGTGAGCACAAGTCCTGGGGTACACTTATATTTGATTTTGGCAAGGCTGAGGTACAGTCCTTCCTCGTATCAAGTGCTATGATGTTTGCTAAAATGTACCACATAGACGGAATACGTGTAGATGCTGTAGCTGCCATGCTCTACCTTGATTATGACAGACCTGACGGACAGTGGTGTCCTAACGAAAACGGCGGACACGAGAATCTCCAGGCCATAGCATTTTTACAGAAGTTGAACCACGCTATTGCTACAAAGAGCGAAGGCACTATCATGATAGCAGAGGAATCTACTGCCTGGCCTCTTGTTACCCGTCCTACAGAAAGCGGAGGTCTTGGCTTCCACTACAAGTGGAATATGGGCTGGATGAATGACAGTCTCTCATACATAAAAACAGACCCTTATTTTAGGAAATATGAACACCAGAAGCTGACCTTCCCTATGATATATGCTTATTCCGAGAATTATATACTTCCTATTTCACATGATGAGGTGGTGTACGGAAAGGGTTCACTCCTTAACAAGATGCCTGGAGACTATAACCAGAAGTTTGCCGGATTTAGAGGTTTTCTTATGTATATGCTTAGTCATCCGGGAAAGAAGCTTACCTTTATGGGCTGCGAGCTTGGTGAGTTTGATGAATGGAACTTTACTAAAGAACTCGACTGGAATCTCTTAGACTTTGAATCCCACCGCAAGCTTCACGACTTTGTAAGGGATGCGAATCATTTCTACCTCGAACACAAAGCTCTATGGGAAATCGAAGATGACTGGTCAGGCTTTGAGTGGATTAATCCTGATGATGCAGACCACAATATCATTTCCTATAAGAGAAGGGCTAAATCAGGCAGAGAAATCATATTTGTAATCAACTTCTCACCTGTAACCAGAGAGAATTACTACATTGGTGTTGATAAGAAAAAGCCATATAAAGAGGTCTTTAATACAGATGATGTTAAATACGGCGGCAGCGGTATCTTAAATGAAGGTAAGCTAACTGCCAAAAAGGGCGAGGTTAACGGAAAAGAGAATTATATTTCCATTACCGTCCCTTCCTTAGCTGCGGTTGTAATCGTATAACAATAAACAGGAGGTTTTTCTATGTTAAGAAAAAAAGAGTGCCTTGCTATGCTGCTTGCAGGCGGTCAGGGAAGCAGGCTTTATACTCTTACCAAAAAAGTTGCCAAGCCGGCGGTGTATTTTGGAAGCAAGTATAGGATAATAGACTTCCCACTATCAAATTGTATCAATTCGGACATCGACACAGTCGGTGTACTTACACAGTATCAGCCTTTAGAATTAAATGACTATATAGGAAATGGTTCTCCTTGGGATCTTGACCGCAACTACGGCGGTGTACATATTCTTCCACCATACCAGAAGAGCAGGGGGGCTGACTGGTATAAGGGAACTGCAAATGCTATATATCAGAATATAAACTTTATAGAGAGATATGACCCTGAATATGTAATCATCCTTTCAGGCGACCATATCTACAAGATGGACTACAACAAGATGCTTGAATTCCACAAAGAAAAAGGTGCGGATGTAACTATAGCTGTTCTTGAGGTAACTCTTGAAGAAGCTAAACGTTTTGGCATCCTTTCCACAGATGACAATGATAAGATAGTGGAATTTGCAGAGAAGCCTGCTAAGCCTAAGAGCACCAAGGCTTCCATGGGTATATATATATTTAATAAAGATATCCTTGTGAATTATCTTAAGGCCGACGAAGAGGATCCTAAGTCCTCAAACGACTTCGGAAAAAATATCATCCCTACTATGATTGAAGACGGGTGCGGACTCTATGCTTATCCATTTAAGGGCTACTGGAAGGATGTAGGTACCATCCGCTCCCTTTGGGAAGCAAATATGGACCTCCTCGGTGAAGCACCTGAGCTTGACCTCTCTGATCCTGACTGGAAGATATCTTACCGCCACAACCCTCTCAATCCTCAGTACATCGGTAATGATGCTAAGATTTCGGATTCCATCATAGCAGAGGGCTGCGATATAGAAGGTACCGTTATCAACTCCGTTCTTTTCTCCGGTATCAAGGTAGGAAAGGGCACTGTTATTAGAAACAGCGTCATCATGCCAAATGTAGTGATTGGCGAAAATGCAGAGATTAACCACAGCATCCTTGATGCAGACTGCAATATCTGTGATAACGCAGTTGTAGGTGAGAATGATTCTGAAAAAGATATTACCGTGGTAGGTGCAAATATAACAGTTGGCGAAGGAAAACATGTTGATGCAGGTGTTATGGTTGAAGAAGATATTAAATAAAAGATAAGAAATGAGGTTAATATGGCAACAGCGGGTTTAGTTTTTTCAAATATTCATGATAAAAATGTTTCACAACTGACCAGTGGCCGTACAATGGCTTCTGTTCCTTTTGGCGGAAGATACAGACTGATTGACTTTGTACTTTCCAATATGGTAAATGCCGGCATAACCAAGGTAGGCGTTATTACCAAGTCAAACTACCAGAGTCTTATGAAACACGTGGGCTCAGGTAAGGACTGGGATCTTGCAAGAAAGAATGAAGGTGTCATCATCCTTTCTCCTTTTGGTGAGGCAAGCAGTGGACCACTTTATACCAACAGGCTTGAGGCTCTTCAGAATTCAGTTACATTCATAGAGCATTGTGATGAGGATTATTTTATAATGTCGGACTGTGACATAGTATGTAACCTTCCTTTTGACCAGATCCTTGAATTCCACAAGAGTTCAGGTGCGGATATAACCGGCGTATATGCAGAGAACAAATCAACAAGGAATATAGAGCGTCCTAGCAGCATATTTGAAATAGACGCAGAGGGGAGAATCACCGATCTTAAGGTTCAGAAATCCATAAGCGGTAAGAAGAATTTCTCCCTTAATGTATGGGTATTTAACAGTCAGCTGCTTAAGGATCTTGTGCGTGACTCAATTATTTACGGTACAGTAAGCCTTTCAAGAGATATAATTGCACCTCGTCTTGAGAAGTTTAAGGTAATGGGCTATGAATATACAGGACATCTTACCTGTATAGATACACTTGCCGGTTACTTTGAGGCTAATATGGCTCTTCTTGACAGGGACGCCCGCCAGCAGCTCTTCCACAGTGCAAGCTATCCTGTGTATACCAAGGTTAAGGACTCCGCTCCTACCAAGTACGGTCCAAATGCAAGAGTTAAAAACTCTATAATCGCAGATGGCTGCCGTATAGACGGTATAGTTGAAAATTCCATACTCTTTAGAGATGTAAGTGTAGCTCAGGGTGCAGTTATCCGTAACAGTGTAGTTATGCAGGACTGTGTCCTTGAAAGAAACTCAGCCATCGACTACCTTGTTATGGACAAGCGTGTAGTAGTTCGTGGTGGAAGATACTTGAGTGGCTGTGAGGGACATCCGTTCTTTATTGATAAGAACTCCGTACTCTAAATAACTTAAAGAGTCCGATAGGTTTTATTTCGGGCTCTGTAACCATATATAAAGGGAGGTCAATATGGCTGGAAAGAAGCTTAAGGATAAAGAAACAGACAAGAAGGCTGCAAAGACTGCCGAAAAAGAAGTTAAAGAACAGGCTGAAGTAATGGTTTTGCCTGACAAAAAGGAAGAACCAAAGGCTGCTGAGGCGGATGCTCCGGCAAAAGAAACCAAGCCTGTGGCCGAAGTTAAAGCTTCCTCTGAAAAAGAAAGTGAGACTTTGGAAACTGTTAAGCCAGTAAAGAGAGGACGAAAAAAGGCTGAAGATAACACTAAGCCTGCTAAGAGGGGACGAAAAAAGGCTGAGGATAAAGAAAAGAAGGCAGCTAAAAAAGAAGCCAAGGATACGGAAGTCAAGGCTGAGAAGAAGGCTAAAAAAACTTCTACGGCTGCTTCTAAGGCAGAGGTAAAAGAGCCTGCCAAGAGAGGACGAAAAAAGGCTGAAGCAAAAGAGCCTGCCAAGAGAGGACGAAAGAAGGCTGAGGCAAAAGAGCCTGCTAAGAGAGGCCGCAAGAAAGCTGAGGTAAAAGAAACAAAGGATAATGTGGAACAGGTGGCTGCTATGATTAATAAAGAAATCACCAAAGAGGTTAAAAAGTCTAAAAAGGCTGCTCCTGAAAAGAAAAAGATACTTTTTGTAGGCTCTGAGGTTCTTCCATTTGCTGCCACAGGCGGACTCGGAGAGGTTCTTGGAAGTCTTCCTAAGGCACTTGCAGCCAGAGGCGACTATGACGTAAGAGTTATGATGCCTTATTACAGTGATATCGGTGAACAGTATAGGAACTCTGCTAAGTATCTCTGCAACTACAATGTAGGACTTTCCTGGAGAAATCTCTACTGCGGACTTTTTGAGTTAAAGCAGGATAACGTGACCTACTACTTCATCGACAACGAATACTACTTCCACCGTGATGGACTTTATGGCTTCTATGATGACGGCGAGAGATACGCTTTCTTCTGTAAGGCTGTAATGGACAGTTTCTACTTCATAGACTTTATGCCTGATATCATTCACGCAAATGACTGGCAGACAGCCCTCATACCTATATACAACAACAGCAAATATCACTATGACATTAAGCTGATATTTACTATACACAATATTGAGTATCAGGGACAGTATGACTTAAAGATACTTCCTACCGTATTTGACCTTCCACCTGAAGCAGGTGCTTATGTAGAGTATGAAGGCTGTATAAACCTTGTAAAGGGTGCGATTGAGACAAGTGACTGTGTGACAACAGTCAGCGAGTCCTATGCAAAGGAGCTTGAAGATCCGGCATATGCTCACGGCCTTCAGGATATGATTAAGAAAAATAATTGGAAGACCAGAGGTATACTTAACGGTATAGATACAGAGGGCTATAATCCTGCTACAGATATAGCTATTGCCCATAACTTTACTTCTACTGATTTCTCCGGTAAGGTTCAGGACAAGCTTGAGCTTCAGAGGCTTGCAGGGCTTAGGGAGGATGCAGGAGTGCCTGTAATAGCCATCATATCAAGGCTTGTTGCTCATAAGGGCCTTGACCTTATTACCAAGGCTATGGAAAATATCGTAAGAAACTGCGAGGTACAGCTTGTTGTGCTCGGTAAGGGCGACAGAAAGTACGAAGACTACTTCATCTGGCTGCAGAATCAGTATAACGGCAAGGTATCTGCAATGATTACATACAACAAAGACCTTTCAAGAAAGGTATATGCTGGTGCAGATATGTTCCTTATGCCTAGCAAGGCTGAGCCTTGTGGACTATCACAGATGATAGCCTGCCGCTACGGTACAGTGCCTATCGTAAGGGAGACCGGTGGCCTTAGGGATTCGATAGTTGACTGTAGCTACGGTGAAGGCAACGGATTCACCTTTGCTGACTACAATCCTGATGACATGGCAAATGCTATCTACCGTGCAATCGACCTATACTACAACAATCCTGAGGGCTGGGACAAGCTTCGTAAGTACATTTCTACCATTGACTTTAGCTGGGCTAAGTCCGCTGATAAGTATGATGAAATGTATAGCTGGCTTTTAGGAAGATAAGAAGCTAAGGCAGATGAGCGGATATCCTTTTAGAGATTTATGGAAATATCCGATTAATTAAAGTTTGATGTATAAAGGCTTATGCCTTCCTTTCAAAACACCTTATTCATATAGTGTAAGCTGTATGATGAGGTGTTTTGCTTGCTAAGCTGCCTCTTATATTGATTATATGATATGGGTGTAAAAAGATAATAGATTATCTTGCGAACAAGTTCAAATCGAATTTTTATACTTTTGGCACTTGTATCAATATATTATAGACAAGGTAAAAGTGATGATTTTTCATAATAACTTGCTTTTATGCCAAATCTATGTGATAATTATGGTTAGCGCATTATGAATTAATATACATAGGGATAGTCCCTAAGAAATGAGGTCACTGTGTCTAATAAAACTAATAAAAAACGTACTACTAAGAAAGAAGTTGCCGCTCCTGTGACAAAAACCAAGGCAGCTTCGTCTACAAACGCCTTAAAAGTGGAAGAGGCGATTGTAGACAAACTATCCAGACATTTTGGAGCTTCATTTGATGAGGCTACAAAGGATCAGGTGTATAAGGCAACAGCAATTACTGTTAAGGATATCTTACTTGCCAAAAAGCGTGAATTTAAGCAGGCTAACAACAAGTCCGGCGGTAAGAGGGTATATTATCTCTGTATGGAGTTTCTTGTTGGGCGTTCACTTAAGAACAACCTCTACAACTTAGGTCTGACCGATGTGTACAAGAAGATTCTTGCAAAGCATGGCTATGACTTAGAGGAGCTTTATGAAATGGAGCCTGATGCAGGACTTGGCAACGGTGGTCTCGGAAGGCTTGCAGCCTGCTTTATGGACTCCCTTGCTTCTCTTAACTACCCTGCTACCGGATTTTCCATCCTGTACGAGTATGGACTATTCCGTCAGAAGATAGTTGAAGGCTGGCAGATAGAGCTTCCTGATGTATGGCTTCCGGGCGGTGAAGTATGGCTCTCGCCTCGTACAGACAAGACTTTCGTAGTAAAGTTCGGTGGACGGATCAATGAAACCTGGACGGATGAGGGACTTGTTACCGAGCAGGTAGACTGCGAAGAGGTTGAAGCCGTTCCTTACGATATGATGATATCAGGTGCGGACAGTAAGGGTGTAAGTGTACTTAGAGTATGGCGAAGCCGTGATATAGATACCTTTGATATGAATTCTTTTTCAAGGGGTGATTATGCCAGGGCTACCCTTGGCAACAACAAGGCTGAGCTCATCTCCAAGGTTCTCTACCCTAGAGACAGCCACTACGAGGGCAAGGAGCTTCGTTTGAAACAGCAGTATTTCCTTGTGTCTGCTTCTGCACAGAACATAATTGCGGACCATATGAAATACTATCCAACCCTTGATAACTTTGCAGATAAGGTGGCTATACATATCAATGATACCCATCCTGCTATGATAGTTCCTGAACTTATGCGTATATTTATGGACGAACATCACTATTCTTGGGACGATGCCTTTGCCATCATAACCAAGACCCTTGCTTATACCAATCATACCGTACTTGCCGAGGCTCTTGAGAAATGGCCTGAGGACATGATGATGAGGCTCCTTCCTAGAATATACCAGATTATCCACGAACTTAATGAAAGACATTGCAAGAGAATCTTTGACAAATTCTCAGGTGACTGGAATAAGTGTGCCCACATGGCACTTATATCGGGTGGATTGGTTCACATGGCTAATCTTTCCATCATCGGCTCACATAGTGTAAACGGTGTGTCTGAGCTGCATTCTGAAATACTTAAGAAGTCCGTATTTAAGGATTTTTATGATGACACTCCTGAGAAATTTACCAATGTTACCAATGGAATCGCTCACAGAAGATGGCTCTGCCAGTCAAATCCAAGACTTGCCACCCTTCTTGATAAGACAATCGGTGGTTCATATAAGAAGAATGGTCCTGAGCTTATAAAGCTGCTTGCATTTAGCAATGACAATGCTATCCTTGACAAGCTTACAGAAATTAAGGCAGCCAATAAAAAGGATTTTGCCGAGCTTTTGTATCACGATTCAGGCATCAAAATAAATCCTGACTCGGTATTTGATGTTCAGGTTAAGCGCTTACATGAGTCTAAGAGACAGCTTCTTAATGCACTTCAGATTATTGCACTCTACCTTGACTTAAAGGACAACCCTGCCCTGGATATAGTCCCACAGACCTATCTTTTTGCTGCAAAGGCTGCTCCTGGCTATGACAGGGCTAAGTCCATCATCAGGCTCATCGTTGACCTCGGTGAAGAGATAGCTAAGGATCCTGTAATCAGCAAGAAGCTTCAGGTGGTTTTCCTTGAGAACTACAGGGTAACTATGGCTGAGCAGATTATGCCTGCCAGCGATATATCTGAGCAGATTTCCCTTGCCGGCAAGGAAGCTTCAGGCACAGGCAATATGAAGCTTATGATAAATGGTGCCATTACTTTAGGTACTCTTGACGGGGCAAATGT
Organism: Catonella sp.; assembly: GCF_057250765.1. Classification (NCBI taxonomy): domain Bacteria; kingdom Bacillati; phylum Bacillota; class Clostridia; order Lachnospirales; family Lachnospiraceae; genus Catonella; species Catonella sp. The sequence goes on along the minus strand of NZ_DBHIEC010000005.1, from coordinate 109,796 downwards.
GGAGATATCAGAGGCTGTAGGTAAGGATAATATCTATATCTTCGGTATGACAGATAAAGAGGTCGAGGAGAGATGGCGTGACGGTTATAACCCTTATAAGTACTATGAGGAGAACCACCGTCTTAAGAGAGCCGTAGATTACCTAAAACAGGGTATCAACGGTAACGACTTCTCCGATATCCACCGCTACCTCCTTGTAGGCGACCACGGAATTGCTGACCCATATATGTGTCTGGCTGATTTTGGTGACTACTGCCGAGCAAGGTATGAAATGTTGAATGACTATAAGAATCAGAGAGAATGGGCTAAGAAATCCCTTGTAAATATTGCCTCTGCGGGTAGATTTGCAGCTGATACAGCTATTAAGAAGTATGCTGATGAAATCTGGGGAATCAAGCCTATAAAGTAGGTAACAATGTTTAGACTTTGGATAAAAATAATAGATTCAGGGAAGATAGTTAAGAATATGACAATTGAAAACAGTGATTCTTCCCTGAATAGAACTAAAAAAATCTTTCATGCAATAGATGAGGCTTGCTATGCATATGACCTTAGCAAGCCTCTTTGGCTGGACAAAAATATAAGTGAATTTAAAAAAAGCAGCAAAACCAGATTCACAAAGTATAATTTTGTAGACGAAATTGACTTTGACTTCCTTGAGATTGAAGTTATTGAAGAGGACTAAGATAAAATAAAAAATCCTTTTTTGCGGGATTCACCATCCGTGGTGTCGCATAAAAGGATTCTTTATTATTTGTTTAATTAGGCATTTTGGATGACATTTCCTATTAAAACTCCCTTACAAGCTCCTTCATAAGCTTCACTGTATGCTCGATAGCCTTCATTTCAAATTCACTGTAGTCTACCTTGGCGCTACCGTCTGCCTTATCTGAAATAGCTCTTACAATGATGAAGGGAATGTGGTTAAGATATGCAGCATGAGCTATTCCACAGCCTTCCATCTCTGTACAGTAGCCGTTAAACTTATCTACCAGCCAGGTTTTCTTTTCATTCGTACTTACAAATTCATCACCGCTTACTACCCTGCCTATGAAGCATTTGATATCAGGATTTACCTTATTACAGATGTCCTTAGCCTTGGCAGCAAGCTTCATATCCGCTGTAAAGGTAGAGGTCTCCATCCTAGGTATCACACCTTCCTTGTAGCCAAAGCCTGTCACATCAAAGTCGTGGTAGAGGGCATCACTTGATATCACTATATCTCCCACCTCAAGCTCGCTGTAAAGGCCTCCTGCAACTCCGGTGTTGATTACCCTGTCTATCTTAAAGTCATCTACAAGTATCTGGGTGCAGATGGCTGCATTTACCTTACCTATGCCACTTCTAACAACAACCACATCCTTGTCAAAGAGCTTGCCCTTTAAGAAGTTCATACCTGCCTTCTTGCTCTCTATGACCCTGGTCATCTCAGTCTTAAGCTTGGCTACCTCTTCTTCCATAGCACCTATTATACCTGTAATCATCTTGTCTCCTTATTGTTATAATAACTTGATTGCTATTTTACACATCATCGGTGAATGGCCTCCCAGGGCTTTATATGACACAATCCCGGAATCATTTAAACACCTTGTCAAACCAGCCTGTTCTTCCCTTAGAAGGGTCGTAGTTCTTTGCAACCACATCATTTAAGAATGATACTATGTCATCTGAAAGCCCAATCCTGTATAGCTTTGTGCCTCCGCCTTCCTCTCTTACAGCCAGATAGTTCTCCTTAGCGGTAGTAAAGCAGGTAAGCCTTGATACCCCCATATAGAACCTGTCAGTACCGTCTACAAAGTCAATCGTATATCCATAGCTATCTCTCATGGCAGTCAAGTTATACTCGCTTTGGTCAGCCTCAACTCCTGAGATATCCGCAAGCTGAAAAAGGTTAATCAGCTTTTCGGTCTCTTCTTCGTCTAGTGAAAATCCAAGAGCCACTCCGTTTTTATCAGCAGAAAGAGAGCCGACTTTTGCCTTGGTCACTTCTTTTGCAAACAATATATTATCTAGCTTTATGCCACCTTCAACACTTCCTGCTTCCAAGGTGAATTCACTAGATAATTCTGCGTTTTTTCCTCCACGCGTTCCTTTACTGCCACAAGCACATAGGGTGCTGATTGACAGGCTTAAGCAAATTAAAACTAATAATTTCTTCATACGCCATCCTTTTCGTATTACTCCACGACCTTCATCACAACCTTATTCTTTCCGGACTTCTTGGCCTCATACAGCATTTCATCAGCAAGGCTCATAATCTCTGATTTGACCACTATTCTCCCCGGATTGGATATGGCTATTCCGACGCTTATACTTAATGTACCCAGCCTCGTATCTATGTTATTGATGCCCAGTTCAAGCACCTCATTCCTTATCTTTTCACCCAGGGCAAGGTTTTCTTCCTCAGATAGCCCCATACAGGCACTGATAAACTCCTCACCGCCAAAGCGGGCCGCGATTCCGTCGTTTTTGATAATATTATTGTTTATAACACCCGCAACCTTCTTAAGGGCCTCATCTCCCTCAAAATGGCCATAGGTATCGTTGAATTTCTTAAAGTCATCTATGTCAAACATAAAGACACTGACAGGCTTGTCTGCCTTATCCGCCTCAATACGAAGCTGATAGAACTTCTCAGTAAACTCCCTTCTGTTACTTATCTGTGTAAGGGCATCTATTCCTGCCATCTTGCTAAGCCTACTGTTAGCTTCTCTTAGCTTTTCCTGAATCTCCTTATTTCTTTCTATCTCAGTTTCAAGCTTTTTTGCATGAACAGCATTGTTAAGAGCTATCACAAGATAAGGCTTTAGCTCCCTTAAAAAGTCGATAGTTTCAGGCCTGTATGACTTCTCATATCTGCTTTGAACTGAGTATGCTCCTATGACCTTGTCTCCTACCGCCAGTGGTATAAATAGAGCAGACTTCATGGTTCCCTTTATAATCTCATCAGTGCTATATGTCTCATAGTCGAAATGAGGAGTAAATCCTTCATCCTCCGAGGTTATTATGCTATTGGTCATACAACACCTTACAAAGGCGCTTTCCTTACTGTCAAGACTTACTGTGAACTCAGCATTTTCCTTACCCATATTGTAGCAGAGTAGGGAGCGCAACTGATTATTCTCTGGTTCTGCTGACATGATTATAAAAGCGTCTACAGGTATATTTTCACGCATGTTCTTGTAGATGAGATTGACCACCTCGTTTAGATTGGTCGAGGAAGTAAGCTTGATTCCTATTTCGTGAATCATTTTGAATCTGTCATAGGTTCTCTGAAGCTCGTTTTTATTGCGTATTGCTTCCTTTGCAACCAGCTCAAACTCTTTATTTTTGTCAACATTAAAGCGAAGGCTTTCTCCAATCTTAAGCAAGCTCTCAAATATCTCAAGTGACTCAGCCTTTTTCTGCCTGTTTAATTCAAATTTATTTTCAAGAAAAGTTTTATAATTACGCTGTATTTTATCGGCCTTATAGGTATCTCCAAGCTTTATATAATAATGCCTTAAATAGTCATAAATCATCGGCTCACTTATTGGTTCTTCATCTGTTGCCATCTCTTCAATCTCTAAAAGCTCCTCAGCAAAGAAATCAAGATCTAAGCCATGTACATGGCAGCCCTCCACAAATGAATATAGTACGGCTATTTTATATATTCTCCTCTCTTTAGCTCTTGCCAAAGCTTTGGAGAATTCCTCTTTTGCCCTGATGTAGTCCTCTATCCAAAAAAAGTAAGCCATAAGGCCAAGATAGTACACATAGGCAACATCTGCACTAAGCTTATCACCATCTATGGCCTCAAGCTGCTCTAAGATATCCTGAATCTCATCCACGTCCGGGTTCTCAAGCATTGTTACTGATGACATGATATCCGACAAGATGTGCACTATTTTTTCGCCAAGCCTAAAGTAATCTTTGTCTGCGTCAGCAAAGTATATCAGAGCAGACCTTAGATGCTCGACCGCCTTTTCATATATTCCTAAATTCAGAAATATCCTTCCGATATTGCCATATGCCGCAGGTAATATATTTCTTAATCCATGTTCCCTTTCATTATTTATCGCGCTATAATAATATTCCATAGCCTTTTCATACATACCAAGCATAAAATAGGCACTTCCTATCATATTATAGTCAAACGAAAGCAGTTCCCATTCCTGAAGCAAAGCCGCTATTTCTACAAGCCCGCTTCCTCTTTTAATAACCTCTGACGGATCCCCTCGTCGTATGAGCAGATAAACCTTTGCTGTTTCCACGCTCGCACGCCAGACATAATCTTCCTCATATCTGATGGTTTCCGTAAGTTTGTCAAGTAGCTCATTTGCCCCTTCTGCATTTAACAAGATGTCTGATATAAGCTGTTTGTGAATATTCTCTGCCCTTAATGAAATATAATTATCTATATTCATATTTTTCCCCTAACGCCTGTCACAAGAGCTATAAACCAAATATCCAAACTTAAACATTAGGCAGCAATACTCATCGCATTACTGCCTATATTGTCTTTAGATTTCAGATATATCCTTAATAAGCTCGCCCGCCTTGGTATCCTGAAGTTTCTTGACCATCTTATAGAAGGTATCAAGAGGCACTCCATGCATCTGCTGCTTTTGTCCGCGGACTGTAATGGATACTGTCCTTTCTTCTTTCTCTTTGTCTCCTACTACAATGATGTAAGGATCCTTCATTAGCTTGAAGCCCTTAATCTTTTCATTCATGTTCTTATCGTCATAGTTGGCTTCTACCCTTATGCCCATCTCAAAGAGGGCATCCTCAATCTCCTTAGCATACTCATTATGCTCTGTTCTGATAGGTACGATAGCCACCTGATAAGGAGATATCCAGAACGGGAAATCTCCCTTGTAGTTCTCTATAAGTATACCGATGAATCTTTCAAATGAACCAAAGATAGCTCTGTGTATAACCACAGGCTGCTTGATGGTTCCATCGCTGTCCTGATATGTGAGTTCGAAGTTGTGTGGAAGCTGGAAGTCAAGCTGAATAGTACCACACTGCCATTCTCTTCCAAGCGCATCCTTAATCTGAAGGTCAATCTTAGGACCGTAGAAAGCCCCATCTCCTTCATTTACCTCGTAACCACCCTCACCGTACTTCTTGTCAAGTATCTTCTTAAGGGCTGCCTCAGCACGGTTCCATACTTCTATATCACCCATAAAGTCATCAGGACGTGTTGAAAGCTCAGCTCTGTATGTGATGCCAAAGGTGTTATATATCTGGTCAGCAACCTCCATTACGTCTGCTATCTCTTCTTCTATCTGAGATTCCATTACGAAGGTGTGGTCATCATCCTGTCTGAACTCCTGAACTCTGAAAAGTCCGTTAAGCTGGCCTGACTTCTCTTTTCTGTGAATAACGTCTATCTCGTTATATCTGATAGGAAGCTCCTTGTAGGAATGAACTGTTCTCTTGTAGGTAAGCATCGCATTAGGACAGTTCATAGGCTTTGCCGCATATGTAGAATCTGAATCAAGCTCTATACTCTGTAAGGTTCTCTGTGTAAGGTCATCATCAAATCCCGGCACGATGAACATATTGTTTACATAATGAGCCCAGTGGCCACTTATAAGCCAGAGCTTACGGTTGTTGATGACAGGAGCTGATATCTCCTGATAACCGTGTTTAACATGTATCTTTCTCCAGAACTTTATAAGCTCCTGATACAGCCTCCAGCCTCTTGGGAGCCAGTAAGGCATACCCGGTGCAGTCTCATTGAACATAAAGAGGTCAAGCTTTGGTCCCAGCTTCTTGTGGTCTCTCTCAAGAGCCTCCTTAATAAGGTTAAGATGTGCCTTAAGCTCATCTTTTGTAGGGAAGGCATAGACATAGATTCTCTGAAGCCTGTCTCTCTTCTCGTCACCCCTCCAGTAAGCACCTGAAGCGGATTTAACCTGGAAGGCTACATTTAGAAGCTCTGCTGAGTTCTCAATATGAGGTCCACGGCATAGGTCGCAGAAATCATCTCCTGTGTCGTAGGTAGAGATGATGGCATCCTCAGGGAGGTCATTGATTATCTCAACCTTAAACTTCTGGTCCTTGAACTTCTCGAGGGCCTCTTCCTTTGTAAGCTCTTTTCTTGTCCAAGTCTCTTTACGCTTTAATATTTCACGCATTTTATCTTCAATAACCTTGTAGTCATCCTCTGTCACTGCCCTTGGAAGTACAAAGTCATAGTAAAAACCATCTTCAATCTGTGGTCCTATAGCAATCTGAACACTTTCACCAAATATCTCAAACACTGCCTTTGCAAGCACGTGTGCTAAAGAATGGCGGTAAACCTGTAAAAATTCTTCTCTTTCCATCTTAAATCTCCTTGTGTTTTCGCCTTAGGCAAAACTAATATATTCGCAAAACGCCTATCTGATTTATTATACACCTTTTCTACCATAAATACAAATCTCAAAAAACCGTATACACCAGCCTGAATCCAACTAAGAGGCAGGTAAAGCAAAGACTGATTAGTTCTTTCTTGAAGCTCTCTTTCGTGCAAGTGGATCAAGGATTTTCTTTCTTATTCTGAGTGTCTTCGGTGTAATCTCAAGCAGTTCGTCTGTTTCTATAAAGTCAATTGCCTGCTCAAGGCTTAGTACCCTTGGAGGCGAAAGCTTAAGTGCGTCATCTGACCCTGATGATCGGGTATTGGAAAGATGCTTGGTCTTACACACATTTACCTCTACATCCTCTGCCTTTCCATTCTGTCCTATAATCATACCACTGTACACCTTCTCACCTGGTGAGATAAAGAGGGTTCCTCTTTCCTGCGCATTAAAGAGTCCGTAGGTCACGCTAACACCTGTCTCATATGCAATAAGTGAGCCCTGTCCACGGTAGCTAATCTCTCCCTTATAAGGCACATAGCCTTCAAATATTGTATTGATGACACCATTTCCCTTGGTATCTGTGAGGAATTCTCCTCTGTAGCCTATAAGCCCTCTGGATGGAATAATGAACTCAAGTCGTGTGGTTCCGCTTGCGTTTGTAGTCATATTTCTAAGCTCGCCCTTACGTTCTGAAAGCTTAGATATAACTGCTCCCGAGAATTCATCTGGTACATCTATAATTGCCTGCTCAACAGGCTCAAGGGTTCCGCCCTTTTCATCCTCTTTGTATAGTACCTCAGGCTTACTTACCGCAAACTCAAAACCCTCACGACGCATATTCTCAATAAGTACGGAAAGGTGAAGCTCACCTCTTCCTGATACCTTAAACGCCTCAGTGGTATTGGTATCCTCTACCCTAAGGCTCACGTCTGTATTAAGCTCTCTGTAGAGTCTGTCTCTGAGATGCCTTGATGTGACAAACTTGCCCTCAGTACCTGCAAAAGGACTGTCATTTACTATAAAGTTCATGGCCAGGGTAGGCTCTGATATCTTCTGGAAAGGGATAGCCTCCGGATTATTTACATCGCAAAGAGTATCTCCAATATGTATATCGGCAATTCCTGAGATTGCCACAATAGCTCCTATGGTAGCAGATTCAACTTCTACCTTATTAAGTCCGTCAAATTCATAGAGCTTTGTTACCTTAACCTTCTGTTTCTTTGACTCATCATGGTGGTTAACAAGCATAACCTCACCGTTTACCCTGATAGTACCATTGCTTACCTTACCGATACCGATACGTCCCACATATTCGTTATAATCTATTGTGCTTATAAGAACCTGGAGTGGAGCCTCGCTGTCTCCCTCTGGGGCAGGCACGTGTGACAGGATTGTCTCAAAGAGAGGCTTCATGTCAGTACCCTTCACATCCGGATCAAGGGAAGCATAGCCTGCCTTTGCAGATGCAAAGACGAATGGGCAGTCAAGCTGTTCTTCACTAGCATCAAGCTCAAGGAGAAGCTCAAGCACCTCGTCTACAACCTCGTGAGGACGTGCCTCAGGTCTGTCTACCTTGTTTACACAGCATATGACAGGAAGGTCAAGTGCAAGTGCCTTGGTGAGTACGAATCTTGTCTGAGGCATGGCACCTTCAAAGGCATCTACCACAAGGATAACCCCGTCTACCATTTTAAGGACTCGCTCAACCTCTCCACCAAAGTCTGCGTGTCCCGGCGTATCAATTATGTTTATCTTAACATCTCCGTATGTAACAGCTGTATTCTTGGCTAGTATGGTAATTCCTCTTTCACGCTCTATGTCATTTGAATCCATAACACGCTCTGCAACTTCCTGATTCGCCCTGAACACACCGCTCTGTTTTAAGAGTTCATCCACAAGCGTAGTCTTGCCGTGGTCTACATGGGCTATGATTGCAACGTTTCTGATATCATTTCTTTTAGCTAAAGCCATCGTTTTTTACCTCATTCCAAATGCTGATTGTTTGTTAACCTTAAGATTTTATCACAATAGGTTACAGGTGTCAAAAATATTTAATCCCCAGACATTTTAAAAGTAAAGAGGCCGGCTTGGGGGAGCCGACCTCTTCGGAGAAGGTATTTTTGTTACTTATGGGGTGTAGCAAAAACTATATAATGTATTGGGGTTTACGCTTATTAGTATAGCAGAAAAAACGCAATAAGTCTGCACAAACTTTAATTTTTTCTAACGTTTTTTCTATTAATAATTACCTTGTATTTAAAGAGACTATATATTTTCATCTGTCATTTTAAACTATAAATGCCGCTTTTTCCTTATAAACATTAATAAGCGTGGTTTCTAAGTACTTTTAGCTAAATAATGCTTCGAACTCTTCCCTTGTTATTCTTTCCTTTTCCATAAGAAGCTTTGCACTTGCGTGGAGCACGTCCATATGCTCGGATATTATACGCTTTGCTTCCACATAGCACTCATCTATTATCTTCTTAACCTCTTCATCTATCCTGCCTGCTGTTTCTTCACTGTATGCCCTTGTATGTGCAAGGTCTCTTCCTATGAATACCTCATCATCATCATTCTCATAGTTGACAAGACCTATTTCATTGGTGAAACCAAAGCGGGTAACCATGGCTCTTGCAACCTTAGTTGCGTGTTTGATGTCACCAGAAGCCCCTGTGGTGATATCATCGAGGATTAGCTCCTCAGCCACACGCCCTCCGAGGGTTACTATTATATCCTGTCTCATCTTGCCTCTGGTGTTAAACATTTCATCCTTCTCAGGAAGAGGCATGGTGTAACCTGCTGCACCATTTCCGGTAGGTATAACAGAGATGGTATACACAGGACCTACATCAGGAAGGACATGAAAGAGGATAGCGTGTCCCGATTCATGATAAGCAGTGATTCTCTTTTCCTTTTCTGATATAATATGGCTCTTTTTCTCAGTTCCTATTCCTACTTTGATAAATGATTTCTTGATATCTTCTGAAACTATATATTTTCTATTCTCGGAAGCAGCCCTTATGGCAGCCTCGTTTAAGAGATTCTCAAGGTCAGCGCCTGTAAAGCCTGCGGTAGTACGTGCAACCTCCTCAAGATTTACGTCATCTCCAAGAGGCTTGCCCTTTGAATGTACCTTAAGTATCTCTTCCCTTCCTTTTACATCCGGATAGCCAACTGCTACCTTTCTGTCAAATCTTCCAGGGCGAAGGATAGCCGGGTCAAGGATGTCTACCCTGTTGGTAGCCGCCATCACTATGATACCCTCATTTATACCAAAGCCATCCATCTCTACAAGCATCTGGTTAAGTGTCTGTTCTCTCTCATCATGTCCTCCTCCAAGTCCCGTACCTCTTCTTCTTGCCACAGCATCTATCTCGTCTATAAATACTATACAAGGAGCATTTTTCTTCGCATCGCTAAATAAATCGCGTACTCTTGAAGCACCCACACCAACAAACATCTCTACGAAGTCTGAGCCTGATATCGAAAAGAATGGTACTCCCGCTTCTCCAGCAACTGCCTTGGCTAGCAGAGTCTTACCTGTACCCGGAGGGCCTGTAAGTATCACGCCTTTTGGTATCCTTGCGCCTATTCCGTTGTACTTTGCAGGGTTCTTAAGGAAATCCACTATCTCTTCAAGCTCATCCTTTTCTTCCTTTAGTCCTGCCACATCATTAAAGGTAACCTTCTTATCTTTGTCAGACGACATCCTTGCCCTGCTTTTACCAAAATTCACCATTTTGGCATTGCCTGCACCGCCGCCTCCACCTATGCCTGGGCCTGCGCTCATCATCATCATCATCATTATAAAAAACATAACAACAATGAGCATATAAGGCATAAGGGTGACTAACCAGCTCTGCTTGGTTATATCGTGCATTACATAAGAGGTAAAGCCCTCCTGCCTTAACAGATTGACTACTTCATTTACGTCAGGAACATAAAAGCTTTCATTCCTTTGATTCTTATCTTTACCTATAATTACTTCCACTTCACCTGTTGGGGTTGCCTGATTTTGGAAAATATCCACAGAATCCACAATCTTTTTGCCTAAATCCACTTTAAAATTCTCATAGTTATAATTGTTGTGGCTGATTTTATAAAGATTTTCAGATAAAAACATAGCAATCACAACTATCGCCAATACTATAAAATATGTTCCAATTCCTCTGGTTTGTTTTCTCACCTTTTTCTCCTGTTTCGCTTAAAATAATCCTTAGTCCAAATGCACTACTCCGATGTATGGAAGATTTCTATATTTTTGAGCATAGTCAAGACCGTAACCAACCACAAACTCATCAGGAATCTCAAAGCCCACATAGTCTACCGTGATTCCTTCTACTACCCTGCGCTCAGGCTTGTCTAGGAGGGTGCAAAGCTTAAGTGAGTTAGGCTTCTTTGTCCATAGCATGTCCTGAAGGAAAGATAAGGTATTGCCTGAATCTATGATGTCTTCAATAAGGAGCACATCCTTTCCGTCTATGCCTTCATCAAGGTCCTTTACTATTCTTACCCTGCCGCTGCTCTCTGTAGCGTTGCCATAGCTTGATACAGACATAAAGTCCAAGGTTAGAGGCACTGTTATGTGTTTGGCAAGCTCTGTAGTGAAAAATACACTTCCTTTAAGAATACAGATTAAATGCACCGCCTTTCCCTCATAGTCTCTGTTAATCTCTTCTGCAAGCTCCTTTATGCGGTATGAAACCTGCTGTTCGCTTAATAATGTAGTAATCTTAGCTTCCATTTTTTCCTCCACTACTTCCTTTTTATTTCCATTTTTAATAACTTTCTTGTACTACTTGTGATCCTTGCGCCTTCACCTGTCCTATATCCTACCACCCAGAGAACTTCGTTTCCAGAAGCCACAAGCGGGATTTCGCCTCTTATATCCGAAGGAATCTTGCTGTCTGCAAAGTATTTTTTTAGCTTCTTCTTATCTCCCTCAGGCGAAATAACGAGGTAATCACCCTCTTCCTTGAATCGAAGCATTACATTCTCAGCTATTTTATCATAATCAAACCATCTGATACAACTGTTTTGACTAAGATTTTTTACACTTCCGTCTTCAAATGTGAGGCTTATATTATCTTCCTCTGATGCAACCGTAGAAATGCCTTCTACATCTTCAGTATGAAGCAAAAGCTCAGGCAGCACCTGTATGCTTTCTCCCGAGTCAGACTTGTTGGCACGCCCTTTAAGCCTTATTCCTTTATACTCCCTAAACGCTCTTACCTTGTATGGGAGGTCAATTTCACGGCCTACCTGCTTGCTAAAAAGCTCAAGAAGGTACGAAATGTGTACACTTCCTATATCTCTTGCCCTTCCTGCCGCTTCTGACAGTGCTTTATGAAGTACTTCTTCTATTATTACCTCATCAAGTGTCAATATTTCATTGCTAACAAATATATCTTTGCCCTTGGTCACATAACTCTTATACGCATTCGCAGCTTCCTTTATAATGTAGCCCTCAATCTTTTCAAGCCTCTCACAGGCATCGTTAATGTGGCTTACAGCCCTTTCATTCACTTCTTCAAGCTCAGGAATTACCCTCTTTCTTATCCTGTTTCTGGTATAAATGAGGCTGTTATTGGTGCTGTCCGTGATGAAGCTCTCACCTAAGTATGTAACTATTCCCTCAATCTCTTCCCTGCTTGTCTTAATAAGAGGCCTGATTAGTACACCGTTTCTTAGCTTTATACCTGTAAGCCCTGTTATTCCACTTCCTCTTGAGAGATTCATAAGAAAGGTCTCAGCCACATCGTTTAAGTTGTGGGCAACAGCTATCTTATCAGCTTTGTATAGGAGCCTGATTTCCTCAAATACTCTGTATCTAAGAACACGGCCCGCCTCTTCCTCCGAGATTTTATTCTCCCTTGCAAAGAGCGGAACATCCAGCCGTCTGATTTCAAGCCTGATATCCTGTCTTTTGCAAAGCTGTAAGACAAAGTCCTCATCCCTTGCGGCCTCATCCCCTCTGATTCCGTGATTTATATGTACAGCGGTTATACACTCAGGGGGCATTATCTCCTTAAGTACAAGAAGGAGGCATACCGAATCTGCTCCTCCGGATACGCCTACTACCACTCTCTCGCCCTCTTTAATAAGTTCATTGTCTTTAATAACTGCCTTGATTTTATCTATACTGTCCATTTCATCCCCTTAGCGACAATCAAAGGCCTGACTACCTGGCGGTTGTCAGACCTTTTATTTTTCCGGTTCAAATACTATTTCATTTTCGTAGGCTAAACCAAATTTATCTCTGGCGGTTTCCTCAACAAATTTCCTTGTCTTCATCTCAGCCTTAAGACCTTCAAGCTCCTCTGCCCTGTCTTTTTCGCTCTCTAAATAGGCCTTCATAGCCTCATTCTTAACCTTTGCCTGTACTAACCTGTCCTCCAGCATAAACTTATTGATGCTGATGATAGTCAGAAACAAACAAGCAAACACCGCGCAAAGCACTTTCCCGAGCTTGCCGGTACACCTCCTTCTTCTACCTGCCATAACCGTCTCTCCATCCACTTTAAATATGTTTCTATTTTAGCCTATTTGCTTACATTTTACAAGCCACTAGATATTGACCTTCGGATAACAAATTAAACATTATATTGCTTTTTTAAATATTAATTGAAACTATATTACTTTTTTTGTATTACTGCCGATATAGATAATATCGTTAAATATAATATAAGAATAAAGAGGTAAACATGAAAAAGACAAACCATAAGCTTGTTGGTTTGGCGTTATTATACTTAAGTACGACTTTTACATTTTCAGGAAATGTGCCTGTATATGCGGGTACTGTAGAGAATTTACCTATAGAAGGAAGCGTAGCACTTAATCAAAATGCCATACTAACAAGAAAGCAGCTAGTAAATGCTTTTATTAAGCACATAACCGATCTTGACAGGGATTTTACCCTGGTTATCGGTAATCAGGCACTTAAGAATGAGCCAAAGGCTTTTGAGGATTTCTGGGAGGAGCTTACCAAATATCCTCAGTACAACGATATAATAGAGCATGCCAATATAGACCGTACTTTGACCTATGATTATAACGGATACTTCACCTGGCAGGTGAGGGTGAGCTATGATATAACAAAGGCAGAGGCTAAGAAGATACTGGATGATGTACAGCCTATAATAAAGACAGAAAAAGAGCTTACCGACCTTATGTTACTTCACGCAAAGAATCTGGACAGAGATTTCCATATTAATCTGGATAAAAGTGCCCTTGATTTAAATAACACAAAGAAGTACACAGCTTTTTGGGAAAAGCTTTATGCAATACCTGAATTTAACGATATCAGCAGGTATTACAAGAATTTTAATTCCATAAAAAGCACTTACAACGGTTATTATAAGTGGATAATAAAGACTGATTATGAGATTACCAAAAAAGAGGTAAATCATCTGGAAGACTTTGTTGAGAACTGGGTAGATAAGCATATCAAAGACGGTATGAGCGATGAGGAAAAGGTCAGGGCAATCAATGACTACATCGTATCCCAGTACAGGTATACCTTTGGTGACAACAGAAACTACCTCACAAGAGGCAAAAGTGTAAAGGATGAAAAGCTAGGCAAATACTCCGTGTATAGCTCTTTTGCCCTGCTCTATAAGAAGGGCGGCGTATGTGATGCCAAGGCTAAGCTCTTTTACAGGCTGGCAACTGAGGCAGGACTTGATACAATCTACATAACGGGCTATGTAAATAAGACTACATTACATGCTTGGAATATGGTAAAGGTAGACGGAAAATGGTATCATGTGGATGCTACCTGGAACCGTGGTCAGAAAAGCTGGATGAATGAATATCAGTACTTCAATACCAGAGACTATTATCTAAAAGGCGACCTCTCTATGAGAAAAGGCCACCATACCTGGGATACCGGTAAATACCCTGCTGCTCGTAAGGACTATAAGTTAAATATCAAATAACACAATATATATTAGAATAGTTTCCCATAGAAAAAAGGCTGTACACTAACGCTTAAACCAGTTAGTGTGCCGCCTTTTAGCTTATTGATTATTCATAACCTCTTCAACCATCTTAAGGAAAACTTCCCTATCTACAGCATTATCAATAGAAATTGAATGTTCATAGGCTCCATCATTCCCAAAAGCGAGGTTTAGTGACTCCTCACTTCCCTTTATAGTTGCTTTGATATCATTTACGCTGATCTCACCCACATAGTCATAAGGGTTGTAATTGCCTGAGTTATCCTCTTTGTCTGTTGATTTCCTGTTATATTCCTCATAAAATGTTGCAGGGAAATTAAAATTTTTTTATTTATTTACTTAATTCCATCTACAATCCTTCTCATACAGCTTTCTACAGAAGTAGTATCAGCATCAATAACCACATCTGCATATTTTTCGTATAGCGGACAGCGCTCTTCATAGAGGTCTTTAAGTGTCTGACCTTCCTTAAGGGCTACTCCTCTGTCCTTTAGATTGCCAAGCCTTTTTTCCACCTTTTCGTAAGGGAGTTTGAGATAGACTACAGTAGATATTTCCTTTAAGTGAGCCATTGCATTTTTGCAGTAGACCGCACTTCCACCTGTAGAGATAACGGATTTCTCACAGGTTATGCCTGCATTTATCTCATCTTCCACCTTAAGAAAGCCTTCTGTACCTTTTTCAGCAATAATCTCAGAAAGCAGCTTTCCTGTTTTTTCCTGTATAACCAGGTCACTGTCTACAAATCTATATCCCATCACCTTGGCAAGCACAACTCCTACCGTACTCTTACCTGCTCCAGGCATACCTATGAGGGTTATATTGTTTTTCATAATTATAATACTCCTAAACATTTCTTATTTTACTATTTATAGCTTATTAATTTCTATATTATCTGCTGTTACTATAAAGGCTGTCTTATTTCTTTCCACCGCCAGCTTTCCGTCTACCTTTCACTTTTTTACCTACTGTAGTTTTACTCTTATCTTCTCTCTTTTTAGTATCTCTCTTACTTCCTTCTAAATTAGCCTTGGTTCTTAGACCACCTTTTTCTTCATTTTCCGCCTTTTTAGTCTTAGATTTTGTTTTTTTAATCGAGTATCCAAATGAGCCAAGTTCTTTCCCTAGCTCATAGTATCTTCCATGGGAATAAGCAATAAGGTCTGCTTTCGCAAGATTAAATCTTCCCTTCTCATCCATATACTTCCCATCCACTCTTACATTTACAACATCTGCTATAAAAAGGCTGTGGCTTCCAAGCTCCATTACCTGCCTTAGCTTACACTCAATATTTACAGGGCTTTCCGCTATGGCTACTGCCTTTACCTTTTCTGATTCAAGCTTGGTTAGCTTCATTTCCTTGAATTTGTCCACATTTCTACCAGATGTTACTCCACAATAGTCAGTAGCCCTTGTAAGTGCTTTGGTTGTGAGATTGACTACAAACTCTCCCGTCTCCTTTATGATGTCATAAGAATACCGCTCGGGCCTTATGGAGACTGAAAGCATAGGTGGGTTGGTACATATAGTTCCTGCCCAGGCAAGGGTGATGATATTGCTTCTTCCCTCTTTGTCAGTAAGACTTACCATAACTGCAGGCAGGGGATATAGCATATTCCCGGCTTTCCAGGATATCTTTTCATTCTCTTCGTTTTTATCCACCTTATCAGGCTTTTTTGTATTTTTATTATAATTTTCTTTTTTTACCATATTCTTCCTCTTTATGATAAATCTTCACTTGTTTCTTCATACAGCTACCTGCATCTTTATAGCCCCAACATCCATTTGATTGCAGGTTCAAGGTGCTCTATACAACATAAGTAACTTGTAAATATGCCATTTTATACCTCCATATTGTATATACTTTAAGCTTTATTTATTAAAAACAGCCTTAAATGATAAGTCCGTTTTCAATGTCTGGTTTTATCATCTAAGGCATTGCTAAATAATATAGATATTAGAACTATGCATCTTATCTCTGCAAATCATTCTTAATCTGAGTTGTAGATATCTCAGGTGTTCTGGGCAGGTAGACTACTTCGCAGTACTCCTTTAGGAAATCAAACTTTCCCTTCCAGTCGTCTCCCATAACAAAGGTGTCCACCTTGTAGAGCTTCACATCCTCTAGCTTCTGCTCCCAGCTCTCCTCAGGAATCACGAGGTCAACATAGCGAATGGACTCAACCAGCTGCTTCCTCTGCTCATAGGAAAAGTAGCATTTTTTCTGCTTTTCATTCCAGTTGAACTCATCTGTAGATATGGCAACTATGAGGTAATCCCCATACTCCTTTGCCCTCCTTAACAGGTTTACGTGACCGTAGTGCAGCAAATCAAAAGTCCCATAAGTAATTACTCTTTTCACTCTTTTACCTCCGTAAGCTTTCTAACTGCTTCATACAGCCTCTTGCCTGAATTTCTATCACTTTGTACAAAAAAGCTCTCATATCTGTTTTTGTATTCTTCTTTGATTTTGCAGTCATTTTCAATGTAGCTACACAGCACTTCTGCCAGCTCATCAGCCGAGGTGCAGATGTCCCCAAAGCCTATCTTTTCATAGTCAAAATTGGTTATTCTCCAGTAAGGAAGCACAGGATCGTGGTAATATACCACAGGCTTTCTCATATAGGCAAAGTCATACTGAACACTGCTATAATCCGTTACCATAAGGTTGCTTTGCTTCATTATGGTAACATAGTCCATATCTTCTGTAGGGCTAAGCGCTTCTACTACATCTGTAGTCTCAAAGTCAACTGTCTGAGCCTCAAACTTCGGATGGAAGAAGAGTTTAATCTTGTATCCCCTTCTCCTTGCAGTCTCAAGCAATTTTTCGTCGGTGAGGACTTTGTTGTAGAGCATATAGAAGCTGCTGTCCTTAAACTTAGGGTTATACTCTGTCTTACCATTTGGTGAGGTCTTGCCTACAAGGGCAGGCCTCCAGGTAGGTGCTATCAGTATCTGATTTCTACTGTCGTCTATTAGATCATCATACCTTGGATTACCAGAAGCTATGATTTGATCTTCTCTAAAACAGTTATCTTCATTGGTATACAACTCTCTCTCGTAGTTAGAGGCTATCACCACCGCAGCCGCATTACTTCCCATCTGAGCATAAGACGAGCTTCTTGTAATCGGATAACCATGGTACATCCTTATTATCTTAGGCTTTAACAAATCCCTGAAATATACCAGATTTTCCTTTTTGAAGCCAAGCTTGTGGAAAGGAGGTATGTGAGTCATAAATATGACCTCGGCAAACAGTGCATAAAGAACACCTTCATCACTGCCGGGCTCTATTACCTTGTAGCCTTCCTTTATAAGTCTTTCTCCGTCTTTAGACGACTTTTCTATGTAAAATACTTTTTCGATTCCATCATCTACTGTGCTCGCATATCTAAGAGCATATTCTCCGTTGTCCCCCGCCTTGTAACTCTTGTCATAGTATATCCAGATTCGCTTTTTAGAAAACTCATCATACTTTTCGTAATACGCCTTTCTCCACCTAAGAACGTTTGTTAACATATCTCTTTCCTCTGACTCAGGCTTCGTTTCGTTAAGCTTATCCTCAATATAGCTTATATATCTCTTCTCTGCTTCTTCCTTAGACTTTTCATCGGCCTTAGTGACTATTAGGCTCTTTTTTTCCTTCCTTGCTATATACCCATTAAAATACCAGTATTTAGCCACATTTCCATTCTCAAGCTTACTCTGCCATACGTCTTCAAAGAAGAGGTTAAGCTCATACTCATCACCTGATATAAGTAAATGAAGGGAAATCTCCTGCTTATTAGAATCAATAATTGGCACAAAAGCTTCATAGGCATACCTTCTAAATATTTCCTTATCAAAGAAGGTTGTAATGGCCGCAAGCTCAGTAGTTCTCTTTACATCCACCTTTACTCTGCCTTCTTCACTGCTTCGTATAAAATAGAAGTCACAATCCTTTGAAGGCATATAGTCAGGGAGACTGAATTTGATAAACAATCCGTCCTTACCCTCTTTATGTCTGTATTCCAAGGTATTAATCAGTGGACGTAACCTGCTTATCTCATTTACTATACCGCCTTCTGAGTCTTTAAGCCTTATTACTCCCTTGTTGTCAAGCTTTTTATACTCAAGCCCGGTCTCTTTTTCAGGATATCTAAGCATTGCAAAGTATCTTCTAAGGTTTCTGTCAAGTTTAAGTGCATTTGCCCTCATAAAGAGTATGTCATCACTTACAAACCTCATTCCGGCACCCACTTCTGCAAGATATTCCTCTCTCTCCTCGTCGCTGTCAAATACAAGCTTTACATACTCGTTTTTATTTGAAAGAAATCTGGTACAGCTTAGGTATAAAAAGCCAAACTGGGCTATTTTAGACAGCTTACCATCCTTTATAAGGTTGTTTAAGTAGCCCTTAGTAGTGGCAAAATACCAGCTTTTGTTGTGGCTCTGCCCCATCTTAGCAGAGCTTTCATCAAGTCCCCTGCCTGTAGTGTAGCTAAGCTTACTTACTATAAGCCCCTTAGATGACTTTTCCATATATTTTGTGGCAAATAGCTCCGCCTTACAATAAGCCATGTCTTCATTGAATCTAATGTTATTATTTTTAATTATATAAGTTCTGCAAAGAGTTCCGATAAGAAGAGGCGCTCCCATCACTTCCTTCTTTACGTCATACCTATATATCTCCTTGCTAATACTTCCAAAGTGATTAACAGGCTCGCCATTTCTAGCAATTAACCTACCTGTGGCATATCCTGTATCTGGATTCTTCTTCAGTTCATCCCGTAATTCCTTAAAATAATCCTCAGCAAACACAGCATCTGTATCATAAAATGCCACAAACTCTTCCCTTGCCTTACTAAGCTTTCTGTTTATCTCATCAGGCTTTAGGTTTAGGTCTATCATTAGAATTTTAGAGTTCTCAAGTAATTTCTTTGTTATTTCCTTCTTCTTTTTTCTATAAATGCTTTTTGAATAGGGTATAAGACCACCTTTTTTAATGGCATCCAGTACTCCATCTATTTTCACTATAGAATCTCCTCCCATCTTAACTCACAAAGTTTTGGATCATAGCGTTTACCGCTTTCCGACCTTATAAGCGCAATTATTTCATCATTTGACAGTATTCCTACTATTTCTTTATGAGTTTTTAAGTAGTATATATCATAAATCATCCTAAATACCCTAACCTCAAGAGGAATCTCATCTCCTAACGTATTATACTTCTCCCCGCTTCCGTCCCAGTTTTCATTAAGAAGAGATAGTTCTTCCGTGGTTACAATGTTATTTATAGAGTTGCTGATAATGTTTAAGATAACAGCTGTATTTTCAAGTAACTTCCTTGAGAATCTAAGTGTAGATATGTTTTCGCCCTTCATTTCCCACTCAATCCGCGGTGTTATAAGCTTACCAACATTTACATAAGTTATCAGATTGTTTATCTTCTTTACTACAACAGGTTCAAAGCTATACATCTTCCCTATCTTTTCAGCCATAGTACGAAGCTCCTTGTACCTAACTACTTCGTCAGGGCTGATTTCATACAGCTTGTCAAGCATATTATCAAGGAAAATCTTCCTTGTTTGTTCCCTTGACGCAGACTTATTTATATACATCATAGCATCTGCGCTATTTACTATGTTGTCAAATTTGACACCGTCCTCAATACTTTTCTTAACTGCATATCCCATAGACACAGAAGGCTTAACCGAGTCATACTCCTGTCTGTCAAGCTTTTTATTTATTCTGTCAACCAGAGAGGCCGCCATCCCTGCATCAGTATTGGTAAACAATATGGCAAACTCATCCCCTCCTATTCTTGCGACTATATCACTGTTTCTGCAGCAGCTGCTAAGAACAGAGGCTATCTTTACTATAAGTTCATCTCCTTTAGCGTGTCCAAAGACATCATTGGTTAGCTTGAGGCCATTGATATCAGCCATAAGATAACAGATTGGATAGCTTTCAGGTATTTGAATCATCTTACCCACAACTTCATTAAAATACTTCCTGTTTGCTACATTGGTCAGCTCATCATATCTTGACTTCTGAAGTATTTCATTTTCACGTACCTTTCTTATGCTTATATCTCTCGCAGACATGTAGATAAACTCATTGTTCGGAGTCTTGAGGTCTATCATAAACGCTTCGATATGTACATTGGTTAGATTCTTCGTCTCAATGCGCATTTCCTTCTTGATAGTCTCCCCCTCGGCAACTCTTGCAAATACCTCATCTATATCTTCTGTTCTGTCATCCCCACTTCGCTTTAATTCCATGACAAAGTCAGAAAATTCCCTGCCTATTACCTCTTCACTGCTATGATATCCAAGCATCTTCATTCCAGACTTGTTGATATCAGCTATTTTATTATCTTTAATAAGAAAAATAGCTTCTCCTGAATAATAGAACATGGTCTTAAAGTGTGCTTCATTTTCTTTTAGTTCATCTAACCTCTTTTGAAGTTCAGCATTCATCGTTTTGAACTTCTCGTCACTTTTATACAGTTCAAAAACAAGATTGTTGCTTTTTTTGATAGCATCTATAATCTTGTACACGGATATAGAAAATAAAGGGTATATAAACATAAGCATAAATGCAGATGTTGCTGCTGTCTTTATATCTTCCCTGATAGTAAGGTAAATCCCAATATTACTTATAAGTCCCGTAACAACAGCCATAACAGTAAAATCTACAACACGAAGCTTCTTTCTCTTCTTCTTTAGGTAATATAAATAACTTATTTCCATTGTGTATGTACACATAATACAGACAACCGGCACCATAGAATTATAAGGATTCCTCATAATTCTTGCAATTATACTTGCAATTGCTGTAATTGTAGCTGTTATAGGTCCATAGATAACAGAAAGATTGAGGATGACCTCCCTTGCATCGTAAATGATATCCGGCTCTGATAGGCCCTTGAACGATATTGTGCTGTCAATATATATAAGAAACGCAAACAAAGCACCCTGTATAATCTGAGTCAATATCATTACTGAGGTCTTTTTGTACGAAGATTCATTTCCGTAACCACCGGGAGTTCCCATTCCAAGGGCTGATTTTATATCTTTATTAAAGCTTATATACTCCTCCACGACTACTGAAACAAGTATTAGTACAAGTATTACACAGACCTTCGATATAAGTACAATCATCTGTTCCATAAGACATCTCCATATTAAAGTATCCTCATAATGACGAGGGTGCCAAAATATTTGGCACCCACATCATCATGTATTACTGTCTTGTCTGTGTTAAATATTTTCAACTTTTATAAGATTTGTACTTCCTGATACACCATTTGCAATTCCACCTGTGATTACAAGTTTATCGCCCTTGCATAATTGGAGAGTTTCCTCTGCTACCTTCTTTGCAGAATAGAAGAGAACGTCAGTTGACTCAAATCTCTCGCACATCTTAGGTATTACACCCCACGAAAGAGCAAGCTTACGCCAGGTCTTCTCATCTGTGGTAAGGCCGATAATATCTACAGGTCCCCTAAACCTTGAAACCAGTCTTGCAGTCATACCTGAGATGGTGCAGGCAACAATGGCCTTTGCCTCAATGTCTATAGCCATACCGCAGGTAGCGTGTGAGATTGCATCAGGCTCATTTTTGATGATAAAGTCGCCACCGTAAAATCTCTTTCTATAGTTGATATTCTGCTCTGTGTTCTCTGCAATCTTAGACATAGATTCAACGGCCTGAATAGGATAATGTCCTGCTGCTGTCTCACCGGATAGCATGATTGCAGAAGTTCCATCATACACTGCATTGGCCACGTCTGAAGCCTCTGCTCTTGTAGGACGTGGGTTATTGATCATAGACTCAAGCATCTCTGTTGCTGTAATAACCCTTCTTCCAAGAAGTCTGCACTTGGTTATAAGGTCTTTCTGGATAGCAGGAAGTCTTTCATAAGGAATCTCTACACCCATATCTCCTCTTGCAACCATGATACCGCTGCAAAGCTCACATATATCCTCAATGTTGTCATAGCCTGACTGATTCTCAATCTTTGCAATAAGGCTGATACCATTTCCACCGTTTGCATCAAGGAACTCATGAACCGCCTCAAGGTCTTTTTTAACTGAAACAAAAGAGCAGGCAATAAAATCAAGGTCGTTATCTATGGCAAATAAAAGGTCTTCTTTATCCTTTTCAGATAAGTATTCCTGTTTGATGTGCTTACCAGGGAATGCCATGCTCTTTTTGTCTGAAAGGATGCCTCCCGTAACTACATCACACTCAATTTCTACTGCTGTTGTCTTGACTACTCTAAGCTCGATCAGTCCGTTATTTACAAGGACTGTGTCACCTTTTCTAAGCTCTTTTGCAAGATTTTTATAGCTTACGGAAACCTTAGTCTTGTCTCCGATTATGTCATCTGTGGTAAATGTAAACTTGTCACCCTCATGAAGCTCCACCTGATGATCTTCAAATACACCGATTCTGTACTCAGGTCCTTTGGTATCAAGCATAATAGCAATAGGAATGTCCAGCTCTGCCCTTATCTTCTTTATTCTTTCCACTCTTGCCTTGTGCTCTTCGTGACTTCCGTGTGAGAAATTAAGTCTCGCAACGTTCATACCTGCCTTACAAAGTCCTCTTATCATCTCTTCGCTTTCGCTAGCAGGACCGATGGTGCAAATAATCTTAGTCTTACGCATAAATCTCCTCACTTTCTTATCAAACGTTTATATGAAGTACTGATACTGCAATTGTAAAATATACCGTCAGCGACACTGCATCCACTATGGTTGTAATCAAAGGGCTTGCCATAACTGCAGGGTCAAAGCCGACTTTTTCAGCAACCAGAGGGAGTACACAGCCGATAAATTTTGCAAATATAACAACTACAATAAGGGTTGCACATATTACAAATGCTACCGGAAGGGCTAATTTATCTATAACAAGCAGCTTAATGAAGTTAGCTCCTGCAAGCGTCACCCCACACAATACTGCAACTCTTATCTCTTTCCAAATGACCTTAAATATTTCACTGAATTCTATCTCTCCCAGTGAAAGACCACGGATAACCGAAACGCTTGCCTGTGAGCCCGCGTTTCCACCCGTATCCATAAGCATAGGGATGTAGGCAGTAAGTATAACATACGAGGCTAGTGCATCTTCATAGCCCGTTATAATAGCTCCGGTAAAGGTAGCCGATATCATAAGGAATAAAAGCCATGGCATCCTCTTCTTATAGGTCTCCCAGGTAGTCATCTTGTAATATGGTTTATCTGATGGCAAAATAGCTGCCATCTTCTCAATATCCTCTGTTGCCTCTTCCTGAAGGATGTCTACTACGTCATCCACGGTGATTATACCAACCATTCGGTTTTCATTATCTACCACAGGCATCGCGGTAAATCCGTACTTCTGTATGGTAAGCGCGGCCTCTTCCTGGTCAGTATGAGTATTGATACTGATGACCTTGGTATTCATAATGTCGCCAATAAGTTCATCAGGTTCTCTTATGAGAAGGTATCTAAGCGCTACTGTTCCCTTTAGTACACGCTGGTTATCAACTACATAACAGATATTTACTGTTTCAGAGTCAAGTCCTCTTCGCTTTATCTTAAGTATGGCATCTTCAACCGTCATCATTTCTCTTAGGTCTATGAACTCGACAGTCATTATACTTCCCGCGCTATACTCCGGATAACGCAGAAGATGGTTTATATCTGCCCTGGTCTCAGGGCTTGCCTTTGCTAGAATCTTCTTTACTACGTTGGCAGGCATTTCCTCAAGAAGGTCAGTCGCATCATCCGCCATGAGGTTATCAATAATATGTGATGCCTCAGTATCAGACATAGAAGCGATTATGTATTGCTGGTCGTCAAGCTCCAGTTCGGCAAATACATCAGCAGCCATATCCTTTGGAAGTATTCTAAAGAGCTTTAATGAGTCCTCATCATCCATCTCATCCATGGCAAAGGCTATATCTACCACGTTCATATCTTCCATCTTTTTTCTGAGTGTTCTATAGTCCTTTGCAAGAAGCAGTTTTTCAAGCTCTTCTCTATAGTTCTCCTCTAATTTATCTTCCACGCCTGATTCCTCCTTCTTTTATTCATACTTTGTAGATAATACCCGTTACTTCATTCCATATACCACCACAGGATAAGAAATCCGGCATCTGCATACATTCTCCGGATTTCACCCCTGTATCTATGATATCATCAGATGATAATTCCTTCAAGGTGGTCACACTCGTGCTCGATAATCTCGGCTATATAACCGCTATAGAGCTTGATATGCTTCTTGAATTCCTCATCATGGTACTCAATTGTGATATTTCTATGCCTGGTTGTTTTTCTCTCACCATCAAGGCACATACATCCCTCTTCTGTCTCATAAGCTCCGCTTTTCTTGATTATCTTAGGGTTAATCATAACAACCATTTCATCACTGTTTTCAGGCTGAATGGCTATTACAGCTTTATTTACTCCTATCATGTTGGCTGACATACCTACGCACTCATCTGAATAAGCCCTTAAGGTATCCTTCAAATCCTCCACTACAGCCATATCATCCTTAGTCATAGGCTCTGATTTGAGCCTCAAAAAAAACTGATCCTTTACTAACTCTCTTACCATATATTCTCATCCTTTATATCTTAAATTCTCTAACCACCCTGATTCTCGTCTATATCAGTCACGAATCGAGTTATATCAGGTATTTATAATACTTCTTTTACGGCCTTTACTACATTCTCAACCGTAAAACCGAATTCCTTAAAGAGCACATCAGCAGGAGCGGAAGCACCAAATCTGTCGAGGCATACTGTCTTTCCGTCAAGTCCGACATACTTGCCCCAGCCAAACTCTGAGAGGGCTTCAACAGCTACCCTGGCTCTTACAGCCTTTGGCAACACCTTTTCCTTATATTCTTGGGGCTGCTTCTCAAAGATATCCATACAAGGCATGGATACAACTCTTACATCAACACCTTCCTTAGCGAGGGCTTCCTTAGCTTCGATAGAAAGACTAACCTCTGAACCGCTTGCAATGATGATTGCATCAGGAGTCTCTTTTGAAGAATCCGCTACTATATAGCCTCCCTTAAGGGCTTCCTTTGATGAGCCTGCAAGCTGTGGAAGATTCTGTCTTGTAAGTACAAGGGCTGTAGGTGTCTCTTTTGAAGTAACCGCACTATACCAAGCCGCTATTGTCTCAGTTGCATCAGCAGGGCGGAATACATTGAAATTAGGCATGGCTCTAAACTCAGCAAGCTGCTCTATAGGCTCGTGAGTAGGTCCGTCCTCTCCTACACCGATAGAATCGTGTGTAAGTATGAAGGTAAGTGGTATCTCCATAAGTGAGGCAAGTCGTGCCATAGGCTTCACATAGTCACTGAATACAAAGAAGGTGGATACATATGCCTTAAGTCCGTGAAGCACAAGACCATTGCCTATACCTGTCATCGCTAGTTCTCTTACGCCAAAATGTACATTTCTTCCGGCATAATTCTCTGCAGAATAGTCTCCTGCGCCGTTAACATAGCTCTTGTTAGACGGAGCGAGGTCTGCTGAACCTCCAAACAGGGTAGGGAGTTTGGCGGAAAGCTTGTTAAGCACCTTTCCCGAAAGGTTTCTGGTTGCATCAGCCTTCTCATCATAACTCCAGAAGTCTTCATCATCTAAGAGCTTACATGCCTTGGTCTCATCCTTATATTCATCCCAAAGAGTCTTCATCTCAGGGAATTTCTCACAATAATCCTTAAAGAGCTTATTCCACTCTTCTTCCTTCTTCGCTAATTTCTCTGCCTTTGCCTTATAGTTCTCATATACCTCGTCAGGTACAAAGAAAGGCTCTTCACTTGGCCAGCCGAGAGTTTTTTTCATTGCAATAATATTATCGGCACCAAGTGGAGCTCCATGAACATCTGCTGAACCTTCTTTTGGAGAACCAAAGCCTATTTTTGTATTTATCTTGATAAATGAAGGGCTTTCCTTATCCTCCTTAGCCTCTTCTATAGCCTTTCCGATTTCAGATATGTCATTTCCGTCTTTTACTTCAAACACCTTAAAGCCCATAGCCTTAAATCTGGCAGGTACATCCTCTGTAAAGGCGATGTCTGTATTTCCTTCAATAGATATCTTGTTTGAATCGTAAAGCACAATAAGCTTGTTTAGCTTGAGTGTGCCGGCAAGTGAAAATGCCTCATAGTTGATGCCTTCCATCATACAGCCGTCACCACCAAGTACATAGGTATAGTGGTCAACTACAGGATAGCCTTCCTTGTTGAACTTAGCTGCAAGATGAGTCTCAGCCATAGCCATACCCACAGCCATAGCCATACCCGCACCAAGAGGACCTGTGGATGCTTCTACTCCTGTAGTAACCCCATACTCAGGATGTCCCGGTGTCTTAGAGCCCCACTGACGGAAATTCTTTAAGTCGTCAAGAGTAAGTCCATATCCAAAAAGATGGAGCAATGAGTAAAGAAGAGTAGAGCCATGTCCGCCTGAAAGTACGAATCTGTCTCTATTTTCCCAGCTAGGATTCTTTGGGTTGTGGTTCATGTGATTGGCCCAAAGCTCGTATCCTATCGCAGCCGCACCAAGAGGGAGTCCCGGATGTCCTGAATTCGCCTTCTGCACAGCATCTGCCGACAATACTCTGATTGCATTTACTGATAAGTTATCGATATTACTCATTTTGTCCTCCTAAATATTTTATTGTCTGTTTATTATTAATTCCTCAGCATAAGGCAGTGTCTTGATCCAGTCACAAAGCACATGCCATTCATCAAGCTTATGAGCCTTTCTCGCATAGTAAATGTTCGAGAGGGTTTCATAGTTTAGGGTACAGGTTCTAAGCTGGTTGTAGCTTGAAGGAAGCATCTGGATAAGGTCATACCAGTAGGTCTTATCCTTTGATTCCACGTATTTCTTTCTTACCTCTTCCATATAGTCCACAAAGGAGAAAAAGTGTTTTCTTGATTCCTCTGTCATATGGTCAGTAGAAAAATCCGCTTCTTCAAATGCCTTAGAGTGAATCTTATGCATGGTACTTGTAGAGTTGGCTACAGTGCCCACTTTGTAGGTATCATACTCCTTCCACCAGTAAAGCGGTGCGGTTATGTCAACCGACACAAATATCTGCCTTATAAACTTCCTGTGGTCAGGACCTGCTTTCGCAAGCTTTGTAGCAAGACTAAGGTCATTCTCACCTAAAATGTAGTTATTGTTCTCATCATAATAGCTATCCGTTCTATCCCAGGAATTCATAGGGTTTCTAGCACCCCTCATCGCATTCTCGAGGTTGAGGACGGAGGTTCTCTCAAGTTTTATCATAATCTTTTCACCTTTAATCTAATATTTTGACACTAAAATCCAGTATCAGTTTACCACATTTTCTGCCCACTTATCAATAGTGAAACCAGATATATCAATAATCAGTTTCCGCGATTCTAAAATACTCCTTAAAACATTTCACAATCGAAATATTATACTTTTAACTCTTGTATAAGTTTATAATTTTGCAACAAAAAAACTGTTACATCAGAATGAGTATACACCAATAAGTTACCTGGTCCTACAGACCACCTATCAGGTATTTTTCTTTTGTAACAGTCCTTTTTTGTATTACTATTTTTGTATTACTTTTCTGTATCACCGGCATTTTCAGTAGTGTTTTCGACTACTTTATCTGTACTTTCATCCTTTACCGGATTTTCCGCGGCAGCATTATATGTTTTTATCTCCTCTGTCACAGCCACATCAGCCTTATTGTCATCAGTCTTGTTAGCTTCAGCTTTATCCACCTTTTCATCCTCAGGGTCAGGAAGTCCCTTTATCTCTCTGTACATCTTGATAAATTCCTTACCTGTGATAGTCTCCTTCTCAATGAGGTACTCTGCTATCTTCTCAAGTGCGTCTCTATTTTCCTTGATGATGTTCACAGCCCTGTCATAGTATTCTTTCATACGCCTTGCTACTTCTTCGTCTATCCTGGCTGCTGTCTCGTCCGCACAGTTAAGTACAGCCCTGCCGTCAAGGTAACGGTTCTCTATGGATTCAAGACCTACCATACCGAATTTGTCTGACATACCAT
Source organism: Catonella sp. (assembly GCF_057250765.1). Classification (NCBI taxonomy): domain Bacteria; kingdom Bacillati; phylum Bacillota; class Clostridia; order Lachnospirales; family Lachnospiraceae; genus Catonella; species Catonella sp. The sequence goes on along the minus strand of NZ_DBHIEC010000005.1, from coordinate 81,452 downwards.
ACTGAGTAATCATAGAGCGAAGAATGGCTGTAGCCCGCTCAATATCATTGCTTGCGCCAGTCGTCACCGAGTTAAACACAACATCTTCAGCAGCTCTTCCTCCAAGGAAGGTAACAATATCTGTCTCCAGCTCCTCCTTACTCTGAAGGAATTTTTCCTCTTTAGGAAGCTGCATAGTATAGCCAAGTGAACCCATTGTTCTAGGCACTATCGTTATCTTCTGTACCGGATCAGCATTCTTCATAGATGCAGTTATAAGAGCATGTCCTACCTCATGGAAGGCAACTATACGCTTTTCTTCCTTGCCAAGTATCCTATCCTTCTTTTCTTTACCGGCTATAACAACTTCAACAGCTTCAAAAAGGTCAGCCTGTCCAACGCTCTTTCTTCCTGCCTTTACCGCCATAATGGCAGCTTCATTTATCATATTTGCAAGGTCTGAACCAACAGCTCCTGCTGTAGCCATCGCAATTGCATCCAAGTCTACCGTGTCATCCATAAGTACATCTTTGCTGTGTACCTTAAGTATAGCTATTCTTCCCTTAAGGTCAGGGCGGTCAACTATAACCCTTCTATCAAATCGTCCCGGGCGAAGAAGAGCCTTATCAAGCACGTCAGGACGGTTTGTCGCAGCAAGTATAACTACTCCCTTTGATTTGGCATCAAAGCCGTCCATCTCTGCAAGAAGCTGGTTCAATGTCTGCTCACGCTCGTCATTGCCGCCACCATACTTAGAATCCCTGCTCTTACCTATGGCATCTATCTCGTCTATGAATATGATACAAGGCGCCATACTGTGTGCCTGCTTAAATAAGTCTCTTACTCTTGAAGCACCTACACCTACGAACATTTCCACAAAATCGGAGCCTGAAAGCGAGAAGAAAGGTACATTGGCCTCTCCCGCAACTGCTTTTGCAAGCAGGGTCTTACCGGTTCCCGGAGGTCCTACAAGAAGGGCTCCCTTAGGAAGCTTAGCTCCTATCTCAGCGTATTTTCTAGGATTGTGAAGGAAGTCAACCATTTCTCGAAGTGAGTCCTTGGCCTCGTCCTCGCCTGCCACATCCGCAAAGGTTATGCCTGTACGCTTCTCAACATATACCTTGGCATTGCTCTTGCCTACTCCCATCATACCGCCTGCATTCTTTGAGAATGAACGGTAAAGTAGATACATAACCACCCAAATCCCCACAAGAGGAAGGATATAGATAGCAAAGAACTCAAGTATGCCCTGAGAAGCATCCGCTACTGGCGAGCTTACCTTCACATTTGCCTTAAGGAGCCTCTCTGCGAGGTCATTATCACCTATATAACCTGTATAATAAGTTGGCGCATATATATCATTGGCTGAACCCTTAGGCGTGATTTCAATCTTGCCCTGCTTAAGCACAACCGACTCCACCTTGCCGTCATCTATCATCTTAACAAACTCATTGTAGGTTATCTCCTTGTTGATTCCCTGTTTTATAAGCTGCATTCCATAGATGAATGTCAAAAATATAATAATTGTTGCTATAATGGTGATTATCCCGGCTTTTTTATTCATTCCTCCGCCCGAGTTGTTATCACCAGGTTTTTTATTCTTATTCTCGTCCATTCAACTTCCTTTCCCTAACTCATTAACACAATTTCATTGTATACAATTATATCTAAGTCGAGCTTTAATTGCAAGCAATACACAATTATTTCACTAATTCTTACCCCTGTTCTTCTCGTAGATAAGCCCAAGCCCCTTTATAAGCAGTGAATCATCCACTACTATCTTCTTCTTACAATACGGCACTACCAGTTTTGCAAGCCCTCCCGTTGCTATAGTTAGGAGTTCTCTTCCCATCTCTTCTTCTATTCGCTCTATCATGCCGTCTATCATAGCGGCATTGCCGTATATGGTTCCGCTCTTCATACTGTCTATGGTATTGCTGCCAATTACCTTCTTCGGAGCCTCAAGGCTGATTCTTATAAGCTGTGAAGTGCCGCTTACAAGGGAATTAAGAGCTGTCACAACTCCCGGCATAATGGCACCGCCCATAAACTGCTTCTTTTCATTTACGTAGCTAAAGGTTGTAGCAGTACCCATATCAATAATAATAAAAGGAGGCTTATACTCGTAAATGGCAGCAACTGCGCCTGCTATGAGGTCAGCACCAAGCTGTGCAGGATTGTCAATAACTATATTTATACCGCTTTTTACTCCAGGTCCCACTATGAGAGGAGCCTTGCCACATACCTTGTTTACCGCCTCAGCTATAGTGTCCGTAAGTTGTGGAACTACTGAAGAGATGATACATCCCTCCACATCGGTAGGAGTTTTGCCATAGAGCTCAAAAAGATTCTTAAACATAATGGCGTACTCAAGGCTTGTTTTACCCATATTGGTAGCAAGTCTCTCTTCAAAAATCAGCTCTTTTCCCTCAAGACAGCCCAGAACTATATTGCTGTTTCCCATATCTACTGCAAATATCATAAGTCTCTCCAATATATAATAATGAGGACAGGAACGCTCCTTTCGTCACGAACCTGCCCCACAAATTTTGGGTTTAATTTTCTTCTATGATGCTCTTTGCCTTGTCAGGATCGGCTGATACTGAAAGATAAACATAGTTTCCTTTGCGGATAACAAAGGCATTCTCAAGACGCTTAAGCTCTTCAGGTACATAGTTCTTAAAGCTTGCCTTCTGAGTTTCAACTCTTTCATTAAGCTTAGTCTCAATCTCCTTAGCGGCCTCTTCATCATTTGCCTCAAAAGCAGCTATCTCTTCAGCAGTACCACCTGAACTTGATACATATATCTTCATAGCCTTTATCTTATCCTGTGGAAGTCCCGGATAAATGATATCAATTGTCTCAGCTTCAGGCTCAGCAAGCTTATCATCATACTTTATTTCATTTAGAAGTCTGTCAGCTACCTTTGTTACGTCAACAGCAGCCTGACTGCTCTTTGCTGATGAAGCCTGTGCAGTACTTGCAGCAGAACTTGTCTTCTTTGCATCGCCGCTTCCTCCGCAACCATAGAGTACAGCAGAAGCTGTAAGTGTTACTATGGAAAGTGCAGCTAACATTTTGATTTTGCTTGTTGTTTTTCTCATCTTCTTAACCTCATTCTTAATAATTCATATTTACGATATAAGCAAGTATTCTCTTGCAATATTCCCTATTCATATGTATTCCGTCAGGAGTTACATCACTTGGAAGGTATCCTTTGTCGTTGGCTACAGCAGGAGAATTGTCCACATAGGTTTCCCCATTATCCTCAGCCATCTTCTTGATTACCTTATTAAACTTCTTCACATTCTTCATATTGAATATCTTATCTGACTTAGACTTCTTCTCGGTTACAGGTAAGATACCCTGAACTACAACCTCAGCATTTGGCTGGATTTTCTTAATTGCATCTATGGTCTTTTGATACTCATCTGCAAAGATATTGGTATATGGCCATCCCAGTTCATTTATACCAAAGCAAATGTATACCTTTTTGTACTGCTTATCCTTTAAGGCATCAATCACGGTCACTGCCTTACCTGCTGCATTCTTTACAACCTTTTCGGTACGGGCATTCTTAACATTTAAACCTCTTCCCGCAAAGAAGTCAGGGCTTGTAAGACCTGCATTTATCTGAAGCCCCTGTGTCCTTGAGTCTCCAATAAAAACCGTATCCTTGTAGTAGTCTTCCTCTGCTTCCTTAGACGCAGTAACAAGCTTTTTGATATCGGTCTTTTCCTCTGTTTTCTCCTTTTTATCTGTCTTGGATGGGGTAGTCTTTGTATCTTTGTTTTCTTTTCTAACATCACCGTTTGACGCATTGGAGGACGTCTGACTTGAAGCTGTGGTGCTGCTCGCCAAGGCATTAGCAGAAGAGGAGCTTCCATTCTCAGCTACATTTGCGGCAGAGCCTGTAGCAGCCACACTTTTAGGATTATTCCCACTATCTCCGGTAAAAAGACTTATAAATCCGTACGCTCCCATTATACCTGCGGCCATAATCGTAACAACAACTACGGCAACCAGGCCTCTGTTCTCGTTTCTTCTTTTTCTTCTATATGCATTTCTGTTGTTTCTGTATGAATTACCGCTCATTCCTACCTCATTTCAAATCACATTTTATCTGCAACAGCTAAGCACTTTTAGCACTCAGCAAAATGAGTATAAGTTTGTCAATATCAATTGTCAAGCGTATTTCACTTAATTTTTGTTTTTTAAGATTTTTGTAAAATATAATTAACCATTTTTGATATATATTCGTAATCTTCTTTGTCTGCATTGGCTACAATACCTATAATCATTTCTTCTTTGGTGCTGGAGACTTCGCTTAAAAGCTTGCTTTTCTTAAGACTGATACCATAGCCGTTTGATGTAAGCCTATCCTTATATGAAGCGTCATCCTTTATCACCTCAGATATCTTGAGGAAGGTCCCATTTGAGGCAAAGTCATCAAATTTGGCCTTGTCTGCTATGATTACATTTATGTCGCCTGCGGCAATCTTTGCTACAAGTTTCTGGGTATTGGCAACTGCATTGCCCATGCCTGACTCATCAAGGTAGTAGCTGTCATCGATAAGAATCTCCTGCTTACCCTCTCTAAGCCCCAGTATATCCATAAGTTGCTTTTGAAGCTCATTAACCTTATTCTCATCCCAGTAGTCGTTTACTACAGCAACAGAAACGACAACATCTGCCTTTGGCGAAAGAACGGTGTACAAAAATGACGCAATAAAACCTAGGACAATTATTCCTATAATCACCTTATTCCTGTAATAGTCATTAAAATAAGCAAGCTTTTCCTTTCTGCTCATTTTCTTCCACTTTTCGCCTTCACTTTCTTCAGGATGGCGCCTGTAGATGTAGGCTTCTTCATCCAAAACACTGTTTTTCTTCATATCTACTCTTCTATAAGCTTGAACTTCTTAAGCATAGCCTCAAGCTTATCCTGGTTAATAGGCTTTCCAGCGTAAGCAGTACAGCCATTTTCAAATGCCTTGGTCACGTGTCTCGTCTCGCTAAGGGCAGTAGTCATAACTATCTTAACTCTCTCATCCTCAGCAACACCACTCTCTTCTTCTATCTTTCTGATAGTTTTAAGCGCCTGATGTCCGTCCATCTCGGGCATCATTATATCCAAACAAATAAGGTCGTAAGGCTCACCGCATTCAATGGCCATCTTATACGCTTCAACAGCTTCCTTACCATCTACTGTTACATCACATTCCCCATATTTCTCAAAAAATCTAAGCATGAACTTCCTACTCGCGAAATCATCCTCTGCTATAAGTACCTTCATTTTTACCTCCAAGAATAAATATTTGTATGTTAAGAAATAATGTGTACCTTTTGAAATTTTATGTTATCATAATGATAGATTAGTGTCAAATGTGAAAGTGTGGTTTTTTAGTGAAATCCTATGTAAATGTTGTAAAATTTTATGAAAGTGAGGTACTTATGGTTTCAGATAAGATGAAAGGTTTACTCGCAGGAAGCTCTGTTATCAGGGCTATGTTTGAAGATGGTAAAAGACTGGCTAAGGAGTATGGAAGTAAAAATGTATATGACTTCAGCCTTGGCAACCCCTTCTCCTACCCTCCCGAAAAACTAAAGACCGTAATCAAGTCCTTAGTGGATGAGACGAATCCTACCTTTCTTCACGGATATATGAATAATTCAGGCTATGAGGCTGTCCGCGAAAAGATAGCCTCCTCACTTAACAAGAGATTTGGAACAAACTTTTCATTTATGAATATAATAATGACTGTGGGCGCCGCGGGAGGCCTCAACGTGGCTTTTAAGACCTTATTAAACCCTGGTGATGAGGTCATTACCTTTTCACCTTATTTTAGCGAATACAGGCATTACGCCGATAACTCCAGCGGAAAGCTTGTAGCCCTTAAGCCAAATACGGAAGGCGGCTTTAGACCTGATGCAGACGAGCTTAGAAAGGCTATCACTCCAAATACCAAGGCTGTAATAATAAATTCTCCTAACAATCCTACAGGTGTAGTATATTCTGAGGAGGATATTAGAAGCATAGTGAATGTACTTAGAGAAAAGAGCGCAGAAATAGGACATGCTATCTTTCTTATCTCCGATGAGCCTTACAGGGAGCTGGTCTACGGCGGTGTAACTGTGCCTTATCTTACTAAGTACTATGAAAATACCATAGTCTGCTACTCTTACAGCAAGTCACTCTCCCTCCCCGGCGAGCGTATAGGCTACCTCGTCATTCCTACTGAGATTGAAGATTTTTCTGACATGGTCTCTGCCGCAAATACTGCCACAAGGATACTTGGCTTTGTAAATGCTCCGTCCCTTATGCAGCTTGCTATCGCAGAGTGTCTGGATGAAGGTGCTGATATAAGTGTGTATGAAGAAAACAGGAATAAACTTATGAAGATGTTTGACGAAATCGGCTTTTCCTACATAAAGCCTGAAGGTGCTTTCTACCTCTTTATGAAAACGCCTGAGGATGATAAGGTCTTCGCTGAGCAGGCTAAGAAGGAGAGAATCCTCTTAGTTCCAGGCTCCGCCTTTGGCTGCCAGGGATATGCAAGGATAGCTTATTGCGTGAATACTAAGGTGATTGAGAGGTCTTATGAGGGATTTAGGAGGCTAGCTGAGAGATATAGGGATAATATAAACTAACCTGGTTGACGCTCCCACCTCTTTATATTGCTCATAAGCTTAGCTGCTTTGCAATGCAACAGCCAATAATTTCTCTCTACTTTCCACAGTCGCCCTCTCCAAAATATCCCTCCACATTTTTGTGGAATGTTCTGCATTTTTCTTTTGTAAATGTCTGAATAATACCATCTGTAGCCCATAAAAGAGGGCTTTGATAGTTTTTTTCCTCAAATTCAATATCACTGCGATAAAAGGTATTTTGTTCTAATTTCCCCTCCCGAAATGCCTCATTTTATTTTGTTTGAGAAAACAAATTATAGCTCTAATGTTTTAATTGTGTTTAGATCTTTTGTAACTATAACAGTTTCAAATCTTACTTCAAATAAAATCAAGGATTCCCCACCGTATTCTATAGTATCTTTATAGCCTGGAATTTTAGCAATAAATCGGTCAGCAACATCAAAAATTGTTTTGGAACTTTTTTTAACCATCCCCTTAGCTTTAACATGTTCATTTCCTGAGTGAGGAATTGTAGTAAATGCCACATAAGGATTTGAATTTATTTCCTTGATTTTATCGTTTCCCTTAAAAGAAGAAAAGTAAAGTATATTTTCAGCTGGCTCAAAATAAAAATTTACTATTCTCACATTAGGAATATTATCTACAGATGTTGCTAAGGCTATTTCTGTTTGTTCTGCCATGATTTTTAAAAATTCTGTTTTTATGTTCATTTAAGAAGTCCTCCTCTTTTGTTATTGTCAATTATAATCATACACTAACTATAACAACAACACGAAAAATCTTTAAAGCTACTCAATTGTGCCGACAGTGTCGGCACAATTTCAATATCCTTTAGTTTAAGATGTCTTCTGACCACTATTAATCTGGATAGCAATGTGCTATTTTATATTATTAAGCGAGCGTCAACTTAGCCCACTTTTATAAACAGAATGTCATATATGCCGGTATACACACTATCCCGTCTTTCACTACAAGATTTCTGGTATGGATAATATAACTCTCACCTATTCTTGATTTATATTTTTCGTTAAATCTATTTAGTGAAGCTGTGGTGTATTTTTTCCCTGATTTAACCTCTATAGGATACATTTTATACTTCAGCTTACTGTTATTGGATATAATAAAATCAATTTCTATGTCATTACGGTGTTTTTCGCGTGAATAGTGAGTATAAAAGTATAATTTATGTCCATTTGCCACAAGCATTTGCGCTATTACATTCTCATATAACATTCCTTCGTTAATAGAGAGCCTATCATTTAGAATCTGCGCATATACCTCACTCTCTAATAATTCGTTTTCATCAAATGCATGGCTTAGCAAAAGTCCTGTATCTCCCATATAACACTTTACATAAGTTCGTTCTTCATTTATCGAGAGACCAACATTTGGATCATTACACAAAAAACACTCGTTTGAAATCATAGAGTCAGACAGCCAAAAAAATGTTTCACTATATTGCTCCGCATAACTGCCTTCCTGTATATTTTTGAACACTACACGCTTCTCATGTTGCGACAATAATCCCGGAATTTGATCAAAAATCGCCAAAACTTTGCCACGATACTGTGCCTTAATCTTCATAATATCATTACGATACAGCTTCAAAATATCCCGCTTTTCTGCATCCACTAAGCTGAAATTTTTTTTATTCTCTAAGTAAATAATAACCGGTTTTGGCATACCACCTACCAGCATATACTGCTTAAAAAGCATCATGGCCTTATTATGCATGCCTCTTTCCAAAGGTTCCCGCTTTTCAAAACAGCTGTTTATATAATTTACAAGCTGTTCTTCTCCCAGCGCCCAGGCAAACTCCTCAAAATCAAGCGGATACATTGTAATGCTTCTCTCCTCTGATGGGATTACTATATCCTTAACATTTTCCTTAATTGATATCAATGAACCTGTTTCTATATAGTCGTATCTGCCATCAGCAACAAGATACTTTATTGCTGCTCTTGCTTGTGGAAACATCTGTACTTCATCAAAAATCAGCACAGATTTTCTTGTAACCAGATTAACCCCATAGTAGGTACTAAGCAGCATAAATAAATCATCAAGCTTGTTCAGGTATTGATTGAAGTATTCTTCTACAACCTTATCCTTCTTTGCAAAATCTATAAGAACATATGACTCATATTCCTTTCTTGCAAATTCTTCTACAATTGTAGACTTGCCGATACGTCTGGCTCCCTCCACCATTATCGCTTTTGTTCCCCCGCAGCCATTTTTCCAATCCAGTAATTTGCTATAGATTTTTCTTTTTAGAATCATTTGGTTCTCCTTATCAGTCACAATCAGCCTCATATTTAGCTTTTGATTATACGCAGAATTATCATGTGGTATTTCTTTGATTATACGCATATTATATCGCTCTTTTTGATTATGCGCAAGATAATATTATATGATTTTTTTGATTATGCGCAGTTATCTTATGTTATACCCTTACTACTAAGGCAGATTAGGATCTGATTTCTTCTGACTACCATTAAACCGGATAGTAATGTGCAATTTATCTTACAAAGTCTCACCCCGATTTTGCATTATAATAATTCACTTACCGGCTTTATTGCCACCCCTACGTTCTATGACATTCTTTTCTTATTTGCTACTTTATTTGCTACTTTATTTGCTACTTTATTTGCTACTTTTTTTGCAGAATTTATGATATCAGCTCCGAATGAGAAATTCAAATTTACCTCAAAAATTCAATCATTATACATACACGCCTTCCTGTGTACGAAAAAAAACAGGTGGATTTCCACCTGTTTTTTTCACATCCTTTACTCATCATTCCCAACTATCTCACCAAGCACCGATATCACAGCGCCAAGGATAATCACCAAATCAGAAAGGTTGAAGATAATCTTAGGAATTCCCTTGATTACGAAATAATCAGTGACTCCGCCCTTTGTGATTCTGTCATAGAGATTGGAGGCTGCTGCACCTACCATTAGGGCTAGACCCAGTCTCTTTATCTTTCTATGCTTCTTGCCAAGGGTAAGCAGATATATATAAGCAGTCATACCAAACATTGCAGACACCCAAGAAAGCACCCATCTAGGCTTTTCCTCAAGGTTGTTCATAATTAGTCCCTTATTTACAGACTTTTTGATGGTAATAAGGTCTCCAAAATACTGCCTTCCAGTCTCTATCTTATCCTTTTCAACCTGTCCCTTTAAGAACTGGTCTGCTAAAAATGCCCCTACTCCCGAAATTATTGAAAACATACCACACCTCCTGTGACTAGATTTACATTATTGCTCTTACTTATACTATAAGCAATTTCAGGCTTTTTTTCAAGATTTATACGGATTATTTTAATGAAATTCGCTAAGTCTTAGATATTTGCCTGAATCCACGATCATAGACCATACTTTTATTAAAACACATACAATATCTTGGCTTATTAAAGTTCTATATTTTGTTTCCCTCAAATACAGTCAAGGTTCCATACCGTTTATCATTATTAATTTATTGTTTTTCGATAAATTTCTATTGACATTCAATACCCACCCTGATATAATCCGCTTATAACAATTATCCCTAAGGAGGCAGTATGAAAGATTCACTTATAAGCAGTAAGAAGAGCATAATTCTAACCAAGTTTTGCATAATCGCACTTATGCTTATTTCTGTAGTAATGATGTTCTTTGGCAACTATCTTATAACAAGATTTTTAGCTATGACTGGCGGAGCAAGGATAAATATAAGCAAAGAATTGTCATTTTATATCATCACCTTTATAAGCTATGTTTTGGGCATAATTGCTCTATGCACGCTATTTTGTATGTTCAGGCTGGTTAGCAACCTCGAAAAGGACCAGGTATTTACCGCCGAGAATATAAAGTGGCTAAGGTACATTAGCTTTGGCTGTCTTGCAGCAGGTTCACTTCTAATTATTGTAACTGTACTCTACGACAAGTATTTCCTTGTGCTTACTTTAGCAGCCCTCTTTATGATGCTCATTGTGATGGTGATTAAAAATGCCTTTGAACAGGCTCTCGCAATGAAGGAAGAACTTGACTTAACCATATAAGAAAGGACGATTATGGGAATTCATATTAACTTAAATGTGATGATGGCAAAGCGTAATATAGGCCTTTCTGAGCTTGCAGAGAAGGTGGACATTACCAACGCCAATCTCTCGATACTTAAAAACAACAAGGCAAAGGCAATCCGCTTTTCTACTCTTGAGGCGCTTTGCAAGGCACTTTCCTGCCAACCGGGCGACATAATAGAATACAGGGAGGATGAAGAAAATGAATGAGAAAAAATTTGTATATAGACCATTTTTACTGCTGTTAACCTTTGTTACCTATGTTCTTGCCTATTTTTATCCTGATATCATGGGCGAGCGCTCCATCATTCTTCATATTGGAGGCTTTGACTTTAACCTAAGATTTTTTATATTTACACTTGTCTTCATTGGAATTACGGAGTTTACCGCTGTGAAATACAATAAAGCAAGAAATAGAGAGAGCATTTTCTGGCTTATAACCCTTATACTGCTTTCCATCCTATGGTGTATGAGGACTTTTGAAAGCGAAAGCTCCTTCTCGCCATTTTTGCTCCTCTTCCTTCACTGCAATGCAGCCTACTATGTAATTATGAGGATGGGTGTGACAGCAGAAGCTAAGACCGGTCCTATGGTATTCTTTGACTTACTTTCAGCCTTTATCATCATCCCTTTTTCTAATTTAGGCTTAAGAGTGATTGTCTTTGTAAATGCCATAAAAAGGCATAGCTTTAAGTTTAGCAAGAAGAAGCATCTGCCTATAATTCTTACAATAACTTCAACATTGTTGCTTGTATTATTTGCTTCTTCCCTGCTTTCTGATGTAGACAGCGGATTTGCTCACTTAATGAGCGGAATTGCCCGCTTGCTGCCGGGATTTGATCCTTTGTTTAACAACTATTTCTTTATGACTATGCTGCCAAGAATCATTATTACCATACCTGTAGGAGCCTTTCTTATGGGGCTTATCGGAGGTTCAGCCATCAAAAATGAGCCTGAATTTAAGAAAGAAAATATAGTTAACGGGCTTACAGACTACAGACACATACCAAAGTTTGCCGTAATTACAGTGTTTGCTGCCCTAAGTACCATTTACATAATATTTTTTATCTTCCAGATTCGTACAATGATTCCGGTTATAAGCTCTGATTCTTTTACTGCTCCCGAGGCTTCAAGGCTTGCAGTAAAAGGCTTTTATGAACTTATCCAGATACTTGTGCTTAATTTCTCGGTTTTCGGTGTATTTTTCTTCTTCGCACCTGATAGCCTTGTAGAATTTAAGGACAAGTGGGTGAAGTTTTTCGCCACGCTTTTTGCCTCCACAGGTATCTGCTTTGCCATACTTGATTATTTCAAGCTTTACTTATATGTGGCAAGCTATGGCTTTACATCTAGGAGGCTGGTAGCTGCCTGGTTTCTCCTGGTTATGTTTACCGCCGCCATACTTATGCTTATAAGACTGTATAAGAAGTTTGAAGGAATCAGATATATTGCAGTCTTATTTATAGTAAGCTTCATCCTGTTTGCTTTTTCGGAAGGAACTATAGTAGAGATTACTCCTGTCATGGAGTATATTTCACCTTGATACAAGTGAGTTTCGTGTGATAAGACCTGCCTAACCTCACACGAAACTTCACTCCACTTCACACGAAACTTCACTCCACTTCACACGAAACTTCACACCAAACTTCATTCACTTCACTCTTTACCTTCCTGCAAAAAAGCACTATAATATCTTAAAACACTTTGGGGAGGGATTATGAAGCCTAAGAAATTTTCGCCTTTTTACATAAAGCTGATTGCAGGTGCCATCATCCTGATATTTGCAGGCTATATGTATTACAAGGGTAACAACAATCAGTACGCAGCCTTCATAGGTATAGGCGGTATCTTAATACTAAATGCCTATTCAATGGGGAATAAAAAGAAGAAATAAATGTTAAATTTCCTCTAAAAAGTACACTCCGTAAACCTTATGCTATTATATAAGATTTACGGAGTTTATGTTTTAAAACTTATTAATTATATGATGTAGGTGCCAAGAGATAATAAATTCTCTTGCAAACAAGCACCAATCGAATTTTTATACTTTTGACACTTGCATATTTAAATTAAATCCAGCACCTGACTTATGTCCTTCTTACCGAAATTAGGCTTGCCATCATCTATTACCATGCAAGGCACACTCATAATCTGATATTTGTCACGAAGGTCAGGGAAGTGGTTTAGATCATATACCTCTGTACTTACCTTAGGGTTAAGAGAAGCAATTCTCTGAGCCGCAACAACAAGGTCAGGACACATGGTACAGGTAAGGCTAACCAAGAGCCTAATCTTTGTCTCCTTGTCAACTGCCTCTATCTTAGACTTGATGTCATCCTCTATCTGCTGTCCCGGTCCAGCCACATTGTAAAGACCTAAGATGAAGGATGTAAACTCATGTCCTCCAGGTATACCGTGGAATGCAAGTCCTGAGTAACTGCCATCCTCTCTGCACACCTTCACATAAGGGGCTTCTTTTTCATCTACATTTTCCTCAAGCCTTACGCTTAGCTTATCTGTAAGTTTTACAAGCTCCTCCATATAGTGCTTCAGCTCATTTGATGAATCTCTGCTATCAAGCCCGAGACTAAGCACAAGTTTGCTCTCCATTTTGCCAAATACAGCATTTAACTGAGCAAGCATATCTGAAGTAAAGAGTGCATTGCCATTGTCCTCTGCGGCTGGCTTTATACTTGCAGGAGTGATATTGTGATTGCTTGCACTGCCCTCTCTTACTGGTTGCTCTGGCACAAGTCCTGTCTTCTTATGCATCTTAACTACATATTTTTCAAGCTCGGTAGCTGCAAGAGCTCCATCGCCAACTGCAGTTACTACCTGTCTAAGAGGCTTGATACACACATCTCCCGCTGCAAAAAGTCCCTCTCTTGTCGTCATCTGAGATTTATCTGTAATTATGTAGCCTCTTTCATCAATCTCTGCAAGTCCCTTTACAAGGCTTGTTTCAGGTTCATAGCCTGCAAATACAAACACACCGAAGGTATCATCTTCTACCTTGTGGGTGGTCTCTTCTCCTGAAACCAAATCCTTCCAGGTAATGCTTCTAAGTACTCCGTCACCCTCAACCCTTACAACCTCTTTGTTGTAAAGTACGGTTATATCCTTATTGGCCTTGGTCTCATCTGCTGTAGCCTTGGCACAGGTAAAGTCCTCTTCCCTTACGAGAATGGTGACATGCTTTGCGTACTTTGTAAGGAATACACTTTCCTCCGCAGCCGCAAATCCACCGCCTATTACAAAGATGTCCTTTCCTGTAAAGAACTCACCGTCACAGGTAGCACAATAAGCCACGCCATGACCTTTGTATTCTGCCTCTCCCTCAAAGCCAATCATCCTAGGGTGAGCACCTGTAGCAAGAAGTACGCCAAGACACTGAATCTTGCCCTTTGTGGTTTCTATCTCCTTTACATCATTATCCATATTTATAGATGTTACCTCGGCAAGCTTGAACTCTGCTCCAAAGTTCTGTGCCTGTACACGCATTTTCTCGGTAAGTGTCTTTCCATCTGTGATTTCAATGCCGGGATAGTTTACCACCTCAGAAGTAATGGTAATCTGTCCACCAAATTTCTCCTTTTCAAGCACTATTACCCTATAGCAGGCTCTTGCAAGGTAAAGAGCCGCAGTGAGTCCTGCCGGGCCGCCGCCGATGATTGCAACATCATATAAGTTCTTGTTATCCATGTATCCTCCTCTTTATATAATTAAATCTGGTTAGTTGTCTCTATCTCTTCTATTCTAACCTTTTTATCTAAAAATCTCAATATCAAAATCCGTTTTTTTGTAATGCAACTGGCAAAAGCATAAACCTAGCGTAGTCAGCTATTTTTTAGCAATAATAAGCAGATTGCGAATATTTTTGCAGGGCGAAGATAAACCAGGCAAATGTACATTACGCTATAAAAGGCTGTCGTATCTCGCCACCACATCTCGCAGTGTACGCTTAATACGACAGCCTGATTATTACCATTTATTACACTCGTATGCGACAAAATTATATGTCACACACTTGAATAGGACTGGAGCTTACTTATCACAATCCTCAGAGTCTATGCTTAGAATTAAAGCTGTCCTACAAGGTCAAGGCTTGGCTTCAATGTCTCTGCACCTGGAGTCCACTTAGCTGGGCAAACTTCATCGCCGTGCTCGTGTACGAACTGAAGAGCCTGAACCTTTCTGAAAAGCTCATCTGCATTACGTCCTACGTTACCTGCATTTACTTCGTAAGCAACAATCTTTCCTTCAGGGTTAACTACGAAGGTTCCTCTCTCAGCAAGACCGTTCTCCTCAATATATACCTCAAAATCCTTTGAAAGTACGTGTGTAGGATCTGCAAGCATTGTATATGTAAGCTTAGAAATTCTCTCTGAGCTGTCATGCCATGCCTTGTGTACGAAGTGAGTATCTGTAGATACGCTGTAGATATCACAGCCAACTTCCTTAAACTTTGGATAAAGATTCTGAAGGTCCTCAAGCTCTGTTGGGCAAACAAATGTAAAATCAGCTGGGTAGAAGAAGAATACGCTCCACTTTCCTAAGATGTCCTTCTTGCTTACCTCTTTAAAGTTATTATTCTCAAAAGCCTGTACTGTAAAATCTGATACTTCTTTGTTAATTAATGACATGTTCAAAATCTCCTTTCAATTGTGAGTTAATTATAGTGTACGACTACTTTTTAATGATTTGATTGCGTACAATATTATAATATACAATATACCATAAATGAGAACAATTGTCAAATGATATTTTAAACTTTTTTCGTAAACTTATTGAGAATCTTTTTTATTATCTGCCAAAGAAGTCAACATTTATCTTTCCTGTGTCTACATCAGCTCTTAACTGCCTGCTTCCTCTAACTTCTCTGAAGCTATTATTAAAGATTCCTCTTCCGTTATTAATTCCGTCTACCACTATGACTCCAAGGTCATTGGTGAGGTCAAGGCTATAATCATCCCTTGTTCCTGAAAGTCTAACATTTACGCTTCCTGTATTACTTCCTGTGTCTATGAAGTCTGCATCCACACCATCAAGCTTTACAAGTCCCGTATCGGTTCTCGCTGTCAGTCTTTCAGCCTTGGCATTTTTAACTTTTATATAGCCTGTAGCTGATTTAAGCTTTAAGTCTTTGCTCTTTACATCCTCTGAAGAAATATAGCCTGTATCTGTGGAAATATCTGCAAACTCACTTTCTAAGCAGTTCACATTTACCGCCCCTGTAGAGCTGTCTACAATCAGCCTTTTTATATCTCCGTCTTTAACCGAAACATGTCCCATATCAGCCTTTACTTTTGCCTCCGATGTAGTCACACCAACGACTTCAAGCGAGCCAAGATTGGTTTCCAGCCTAAGGTAATCAGCTGATATTGCAAAGAGAGATAAC
Organism: Catonella sp.; assembly: GCF_057250765.1. Lineage (NCBI taxonomy): Bacteria > Bacillati > Bacillota > Clostridia > Lachnospirales > Lachnospiraceae > Catonella > Catonella sp. The sequence continues at coordinate 65,361 of NZ_DBHIEC010000005.1, read as the reverse complement.
TTACCCATGTCAGTTGAACCACGCACTTCTGAAAGCTTCTTATCTCTTGGGATTGCTATTTCAACAAACTCTTTTTTCTTGTTAAATATATTGAAGTTAAAATTAAACTCAAATACCTTTGATTTGCGCTTATCCCTTATAATCAGGCTATTGCCTTCTTTTTTGATGATAGGATCCGTTTCCTTGCAATTAAGATATATGCCAAACTCATCTCCTGTTCTTATGATTATATCTAGGGAGGATACATCTATCTCTATGGAATCAAAGGCATCTGGTGTAATATCCTTATATAGCTCCACCGCTGTACTTTCACATACAACTTTGGCATCACTCTTAAAAGAATCGGCATCATCTGACTTTGAAAAGTCTGCGCCAGCAAAAGATGAATTGTCATCCTTTGTGCTTGAAGCCTCTTTTGGGGGAATATCTTCTTTTATTATACTATCTGCTTTTTCAGCTTTTTCATTAACTTCCTGGTCTTCTTTCATATATGCAGATGCCCCTATTATCTTTGCTGCCACATCTTCTGGGTTGCCTACACTTCTAGTTACGTCACTTTCCTCTCCAAAGCCTGCCTCTTCAAAATATTCCCAATAGTAATTGATGGCATCTTCCCTGTCCTCAGGGTTAATTCCGGCAAGCTTTGCTTTCAGGCTTTCCATAAATTCATTCTTATTCATTACTCTTTGTCCCCCTTGCCATTATTGATATTTACTGAAAATGAAAAATCAACATTAAGCTTTCCTCTTAGAAGTCTGTCTATCCCGTCTTTATAGGACTTCCACTCCTTCTTGTAGAACTTAAGCTTTTCCTTCCCCTCCGTTGTTATCCTATAGTACCTGCGGTTTCGTCCCTGTACGGGACTGTCATAAGTTGCAAGCTCTCCTTCTTTCTGAAGCCTTCTAAGTACCGGATAAAGAGTGGATTCAGATATATCTATTACTTCCTGCACCTTCTGTGTAAGTGTATATCCATAGAAGTCTTCCTTTTCCAATATACCCAGCACACAGGCGTCCAGCAGTGGAGCAGTTACCTGAAAAGTCATAGTTATCTCCTTTCTATAAATAATTGTCTCCTTATTTATTGGTTATAATAGTATATTATATAATATATAATATCGTTTGTCAATTAAAATTCACTTTCTCTAAGCTACAGTTCGTTACTTAGGAAAGTTTTATTAGAGAAGATTTCTAGATATTTTCCGATAGGAGAATTTTTGTTTGATAGAGAATTTTGGAGCTATTTCCTATCAAAAAAACTTCCTTCAGAGTTTCATTCTCCAAAGGAAGTTTTAGCATACAAATCTGATATTAAATGATGTGGGTGTCAAAAGTATTTGACACCAATATCTTCTTAACCAATAAAGTTACTCATTCTTCATTGCCTCTATAGCAGATATCTTAGTAGCCCTGCTTGCAGGATAATATCCTGATATGATACCTATTAAAATAGCAAAACCTGAAGCAAGTAATGGCAACCAGAGTGGGATAACAGAAAGTTTTCCACCCGCGCCTTCATCACCGCCGCCCATCATGTTAAGTGCACTGCCTAAGGCTCCGCCAAAGGTATTTAACAGGTAAGAAGCTCCGTAGCTAAGCGTTATTCCAATCACGCCTCCGATTAGTCCCATCATGGCAGCCTCAAAAAGGAAAAGCTTTTTGATGTCAACTATTTGGCAGCCAAGTACCTTCATTACACCAATTTCCTTGGTACGCTCATAGATGGACATTATCATGGTATTAGCAATAGATATCGCCGCAACAAGCATAGATATGGCTCCTACACCGCCCAGTACCATCTGAATGGTCTTTGAGAAGTTTTCAATCTGCTGGGTATAGTCTGACATACTGCTTGACTTATAGCCCATTTCCTTAATGGTATCCTGAATATCCTGAACATTCTCTACACTGTCTGCATTTATCTTAATGCCGCCATACTCTTTAAGCTTCTTTTCAGCTATCCTCCTCTTGTCAGCAGGGAGCTGTTTTACAAAATCCTTATATATCTCTAAGAACTGCCCCATATCCATATATACACCGAAAGAGTATTCACTGTAGCCTTCCGTGTCAAATACCGCAAGGTCTGTAGCATAGTCCTTAAGCTGAATCTTTAGGTTTCCTTTGTCATCACGAGGAAGAGACTCCTCCTCATTTATAGTAAGAGTAACCCTGTCCTTTAGAGGATCAACTGTCTTTGGCTGGAATGACGTTGAATTGGGATTGTAAAATCCCTGGAAGCCTTCTGCTCCTACCCAAAGCTTGATTTTAGCTCTATTGGTACTTTTCTTATATGTCTTGTTGTCTTTTAGCTTAGGAAATTCAAGGGCTTCAAAAGAGTCCGAATCCATTACATTAACCTGAACAGTGTTTTCATATACTCCATACTTTAGCTTTGCTGCAAAAGTAATAACTGGCGACACTGTCTTTACATGAGGAATCTCTCTTAGCTTTGCTATCAGCTTGTCATCTAACTTCTGCTTCTTTTCAGAGTAGTTTCCTTTGTCATCAATGCTTACCTGGTTCTTTTCCATATTTATAACGGTAAAGCTTCCATACTGCATAAGATTCTCTCTAAAGCTCTGGTTCATGCCTATACCGATGGATATCATTACAACTATAGATATGGTTCCTATGACAATGCCGACAACTGTAAGTGCAGTTCTGGCCTTTCTTCTTCCCAGATTCCTAAGGCCCATCTTCATAAGATCACTAATCTTCATATAAATTAATACCCTTTTTTATCTTTAACTTAGCAAGGACTATTCCCGCTAATATAGAAAGTGCAAGCACTCCCGCAGTTATACCTATCATGGCGGGCACACTCTCTGTCACGGAGAAGGAGGCTCCTGTTTCAGTGCCCATGCCATCCATACCGCCTGCACCGTCCATGGCAGCATCTCCACCACCGGTCATACCGGCTTCTCCAGTCATATTGCCAACGTCTCCGCCCTCCATACCGGTATCGGCTCCTGTTGCCTCATTACCGCTTTCAACCGCTGTATTTCCAGAAGTCTGTGAAGCCGCGGAGCCAGCTGTTTCAGTTCCTGTCCCTGAAGTCATCCCTGTCTGTGAAGCGCCCGTCGAACCTCCTGCTGAAGTTGTTGTATCACCTGCCGTGGTTCCTGCGTCTGTCTGCGTATTGTCAGTTGCAGATGTAGCATTACCTGTTCCCCCCGGCTGCACAACTGTAACCTTGCCGTTTGCATCCACATTTGCTTCAGGAAGTGGCTCAGCTGTAGCTGCGCTACCGGCAGTAGCTGTAAGTACTCCGTTTAATATAAATAAATTCTCGCTCAATATAATCACCTCAATTTCCTATATTATAACTCTTCATCTTCACGCATTGCTTCATCTATCTTTTTCTTCTTGTACTTCTTTATTGCAACATTTCTTGCTACCAATGCTCCGACAATGAATATAATCACATTCCCGCATATGAAAGCCCAAAGAGGAATTATCTCCTTTGGTCCTTCGTTAACCGGCAACTGGTCAATAGGAGTATCAGGAGTTTCGTCAGGGTTTGTGGCACTTACCATACTTTCAAAATTTGTATCATAGGAATTTACATTGCCATTACTATCCTCGTAAGATATGGTAAGTACTCCTTTTCCCATTCCATCCACCTGAGGGGTTACATCCATAGACCAGGATCTTCCCTCGCCGGCATTTACATTACCGATAATAAGGACTTCGTTTGTAGACTTAAAATCTCCCTTAACCTTAGCAGTCACGTTGTAGAGTACAGACTTACCCATGTTGTTAAAGTCAAATGAAAGTGATGTTGCTTCGTTAAGCACAGGCGTATCTCCCGCACCTACCGAAATATTGGCGACCATAGGCCTGTCATCAGAGTATACCTGAAGCTTTAACTTCTCTTCAATCTTATTCTGCTTCTTTATAAGTGCGTTTTTATTTGCAACATCCTTGGTTAGGTATTCATAATCAAAGGTAATTGTAAGGTCGTATCCGTTTGTTGCTATATCTCCCTTTGCTTTAAGAGGTATGCTTAAGGTCTCACTCTGCCCTGCCTTAAGGGAATTGATGAACATACTTGCACTACCTTCAACTATAGCAAAGCTGTTATCAGCTGATGATATGGTAACAACTATGTTGTCTGCTGATGCTGTAGGATGTGGGTTCTTCACATCGAAGGTGAAAACAAATTCTTTTCCCGCCTTTATCTTACCCTTACCTGTACTATACTTGGATACGGTAAGTCTAGGCATACTGTTGTCTACTTCGCCTGAATCTTCCTTGCCCTTCGTATCGATGTAGATACTCATTGTATCAGTAATCTGGGCTGCAAGAGTCTTATCCTTAACAGAATAATATGAGTAGTTTACGGTAATAGGCTTCATTCCGTCTGTAATTGTCTCTATAGCCGTAAAGCTTCTTCTGATTCTAAATACCCCACCTGCCTTAAGTGAAGCAAGTCTGTATTTATCATAGGCTGTAGCAGGCTTGAAGCCTGCCTCTGAATATCCTGTTGTATCCACAACTATATTCTTGGCGTCAACCTTACCGATGTTCTTAAACTCATAAACCACATCAAAATGGTCTCCTACATTCACAGTATAATGAGGATAGTTGACACTTGTTACCTGAAGTACAGGCCTTACCTCAAGCTTCTCAGCTTCAGTCTTCTTAGGTATAGTCTGCATAGACAGTGTAAAGGTCTGAGGATCTGCCGCTGTGCCGTCTGAGTTATCGTATTTTACGGTTACGTCTATCTTTGTAACTCCTGCAGCAAGATTCTCTATTGCATCAAAATCAAAATCAACAGTTCCATCCTCACCACCCTTAATGGTCCCTATATTAGCTGTAGGCTGGTCGTTAGGTATAAGAGTGCTCTCATATCCCGAAAGGCTTACGGTTACATTATCTGCGTTAAGTTCTCCGTCATTATGGAAGGTAAGCTTAATGTTTACATCATCGTTATCCCTTACATTCCTTGGATAGTCTGAGTCAAAAAGGGAAAGCTTAGCATTCTTCTTCTGGCTGTCAACAACGAAGGTAAGCTTACTTGACTGCTCTAGAGCCACTTCCTGATAGTTGTCGTAACTATCTGTTGTAATAAAGGTAACAGGGATGTCATTATATCTGCCCTTCTTTGCATTAAGCGGAATCTTTACCGCAAACTTAACATAGGCTGTATTGCTTACAAATATGCTTTCAACCTTATTGCCCTTATCATCTGTTATGGTTACATCTGAAGCAAGGGAAAAGCCCGGAGTCTTGCTTAGGTCAACATTTACCACAGGCTTTCTTATATTGTAGTTTGAAGCCTTGACAGGTATGGTAACATTTACCACATCACCGGGCTTTACGTTGTAAGGCCTAAGTACATCTGCCAGTACCGCCTTTGGCACTAAAGGCTTTAGGTTGTTAAAATCAATCTCTGATGCCTCCACAACACTCATGCCTCCGGAAAAGCCTGTAGCCCCGGTAAGTATCATGGCTGCCGCAAGGACTAGTGCTGCACCTTTTTTAATTATCTTTGTTGGCTTCATCTTTTATTTCCTCCGTCTTTTTACCCATTAGTTTAGCAAGTTTTTCTTCCCTTGCCTTCTTTTGTTCCTTTTGAAGTTCCTTAAACTTCTCTATCTCTATCCTGCTCTCTTCTTCAATCTGTTCAGCCGTTTTAATCACTTCAACATTTTGAATGTTTCCATCTAGAATGTGGATTATCTTATCTCCGTAGCTCGCAAGTCTCGGATCGTGAGTTACCATAACAATGGTCTGCCTGTTTCTTCTTGCCATCGCGTGTATAAGCTCCATAACCTCCATAGTAGTCTTGGTATCAAGGTTTCCTGTGGGTTCATCCGCAAATACAATTTCGGGCTTTGCAACAAAGGCTCTTGCAATACCTACTCTTTGCTGCTGACCACCACTCATTTCCTTTGGTTTGTGAGTAAGCCTGCTTCCAAGTCCAACCTGCTTTAGCATCTGCTCAGCAAGCCTTTTTCTGGTCTTTGCATCCACCCTCTTAAATACAAGAGGCAATTCCACATTTTCAACAGCATTCATAGAACCAATGAGGTTGTATGCCTGAAATACAAATCCCAGATAATGCTGCCTGAAGTCGGCTAGATTTTTCTCACTCATATGCCTTATATCATAGCCTTTTAAGAGGATTTCACCGGATGACGCCTTTTCTATGCCCGCCATCAGGTTAAGCAGTGTGGATTTTCCTGAGCCTGAGGTACCAAGGAGACAACAAAACTCTCCTTTGTTTATCTCAAAGCTGACTCCATTTACCGCCTTAATCCTCTCATTTCCCATGTGATATACTTTCTTCACATTTTTCAATTCGATGATTTTTCCCATAATTTTACCAGATTTTCTTTTTCCTATACTTTTAATACGTGTATCAAACTCGCTTGATACCTATATTTAACTACTTTGCTACATATACCCGTAGTATAACACCCATTTTTTAAGCCATGAGTATCTTTTTTATTAAATTATCCTTACAATTGGTTCTAAAAAAGGGGCTCCTAATGCAACTAGAGAAACCCCTTTTTTAAATCACCTGTAAAATTATGTTAGTCAAGGTTGTTGATAAACTGCTTGATAACCTCAACTGTCTTGTCCACACCTCTAAAATCATTCTGAATTGATAAATGATAATTGGTAACTACGCCCCACTTCTCGATAGCGTGGTAGTTGTAGTAGTTTGCCCTGCGCTTATCCATCCTGGTTATTGTCTCTTCTGCCTTATCCGGCTCGACTCCGTCTCTTTCGATTGCTCTCTTGATTCTAAACGGCATAGAAGACCAGATGAAAATATTAACTGTATCTTTTCTCTCTCTAAGTACATAGTCGGCACAGCGTCCCACTATGATACAAGGCCCTTCATCAGCCACCTTTCTTATAATATCAGACTGTGCTATGTATATCCTGTCGTCAAGAGATAGATGTGTGTAGCCCAAATCAGGACTTCCGTAAGCATTCATACCCATTGCTATGGAATAGAGGAGGCTGTTGGTAGCCTTCATCTCTACATTGTCAAAGGCTGCTTCTGCAAATCCGCTTTCCTTCGCCGCTTTGGCTATAAGAGCCCTGTCGTAAAACGGAATACCATACTCCTTAGCTAACTTCTCCGCAACTTCGCGTCCTCCGCTTGCATACTGTCTGCTTATAGTTATTACTTTGTTCATAACCTTCCTCCTTTTTGCGTTAGTTAACCTGCCTTTATTATTACCTACAGTATACTTCTTTTACGACTCTTTTACAATAAGCTTGTGCCAAACTTTTCTTTTAGCTTATCTTCAACCACCTTAGGTACCCAGTTAGATACATCCTTCCCAAAGGAAGCGATTTCTTTTACTATAGTAGAGCTTAAAAATGCATACTCAAGTGAGGTTATAAGAAAAAGCGTCTCAATCTCCTCACATATCTGTCTGTTTGTCTGTGCTATCTGCATTTCATTTTCATAATCTGTAACTGCCCTTAAGCCTCTTACTATTATTCTTGCATTATTTGCCTTTGCAAAGTCTACGGTGGTGCCCTCAAAAGTTTTTACAGTCACATTCGGTATATCTGCTACCGCCTTTTTAAGCATCTCAAATCTTTCTTCCATAGTAAAAAAAGGAGACTTTTTCTTGTTTACAAGCACCCCTATAATGACCTCATCAACTATAGCCGCTGCCCTGGTGATTACATCTATATGCCCGTTTGTTACCGGGTCAAAACTGCCGGGATAAACCGCCTTTACCATATTGTCCTCCTCTAAAATAAGAATACAGTTCACACCGCACAAATCAGATGCGTGATAAACTTTTTACCGTAATCTTTCATCGAATTCTATACTTCCTACACTCGTATCATAAATAAAAAAAACCGTTACAATAAAGATAACCTAAGTTAACCCTTATTGCAACAGTTTTTGATTAGTGCGGATGATGAGATTTGAACTCACACAAGATTGCTCTCACTAGAACCTGAATCTAGCGCGTCTACCGTTCCGCCACATCCGCAGATAAACCGGTATGGGCAAAAAAATAGTGCGGAAGATGGGACTTGAACCCACACGACTGCAATAGCCACAAGATCCTTAGTCTTGCTTGTCTACCAATTTCAACACTTCCGCATTTCTTTATTCAATTTTCTCAATCGAACGAAAGCTAGTATAACATGTTTTTAAGTATATTGCAAGAGGTTTTTAAAATTTTTATTTTCCCCCTCTCTCATACAAGGCTAATAATATTATAAATATTTATAGCTATCATCACAGCCATAAGTCCTATAAAGAGCTTGTCTACGGTCTTATCTGCAATCTTCTTATTCACTATTCTTCCTACAACTCCGCCAAGGATGCCGCCAGCCACCATAACAACCAATACCTTTACAGGAAATTCCGGTACTGTATTGGTAATGATAGATGTAGCGAGGCTTGCTATCTGGGATATGAAGATGATGTAAAGAGAGGTAATTACAGCCTCCTTTGTAGTCATGGAAAAGAGGTAAAATAAAACCACCAGATTGATAGGCCCACCGCCAATGCCAAGGAAGGATGACATGATACCAAGGAGTAAGCCCACAAGTATGAGGATAGGAAGACCTATTAGCTTCTTAGTAGTTATCCTATCCTTAAATACTGTGTAAACCAGAGTAAATACAGTTACTATGAGAAGGCAGGCAGCCTGTACCACTCCCACCTTGTTGGGGTTGTCGCTAAGGCTTTTTATAAATGAAAACAGCCATTTGCCTACTATTCCTCCTATAGCACCGCCCACACCCACAGGTAAAACCATCGCTATATCAACCTCTTTTTTACCACTAAGCTTAGATTTAATCACAGAGTAAGTTGACATAGACAAAACCGTACAACCTGATAAAAAGCTTATCTGACTCACATCAAGGAATTGAAGCGCATCAAGAAGAGGCTTAATAATAACACCTCCGCCTATTCCACAGATTGCCCCAACTATTGATGCCAAAAAACAAACTACAAAAAACAAAATTTCCATTGCTATTTTCCCCAATTATTCTACACTTGTATTATAAAACCGCTGCCACTTAAAAAGATGATAAATCCTCTGAAAATATGCCACAATCAGATTTTATACTTCAAACACTTATATTATTAAAACAGATGCCCTATCTTAAGCTCCTCAATAAGGCTTACCACTTCCTTGCTTCTGGCACAGCCAAACTTCCTAAGCAGGCTTTTAATCTGCGTCTTAACTGTACTGTTTTCAACCTTTCTTATATCAGCAATCTCAGAGACCTTACACCCTTGAAGCAATAGCTTAACCAATTCCCTTTCAGCTCCTGTAAGGTTTGATATACAGTGGATAAAAAAGAGCAGGCTTCTCTCGCTTTTTTGAAGCCTCTCATATTCCTGCATGACAGTATCCCTAACCCTGCTTTGCATAATAGGGTTGCCCTCGTAGGCACTTCTTATATGGGTTAAAAGGACCTCATCTTCAAGTCCCTTTACAACATAGTCAACTGCTCCTGCCCCCATAGCCGTAAGTATCATTTCCTTGGTTTCGTGCGCTGTAAGAAAGATAATCATCGAGTCGGGATTGTCATCTCTGATGGCTTCAGCTGCAAGTATTCCGGCATTAGTCTGCTCCATTTCAATATCCATAAGCACAATATCATGGTCTGTATTTTCCGCAAGTTCAATGATTTCACTTCCACTTGCGGCAGTTCCCACCACTTCCATGTCTTCCTGTTTATTTATCAGCTCTGTCAAATCTTCTCTCAAATACACGAAATCATCCGCAATTAAAACTCTTATTTTTCTTTCCAATTCTTATTCACCTGTCAATCTATCATAGGCATCAAATACTTTTGACACCCACATCATTTGTACCTTGGCAGCATTATATAGAAGCTGCTTCCCCTTCCTTCCACACTTTCTATATTGATTTGGCCAAGGTGGCTTTTCACTATTTCCCTTACATAATAAAGCCCCATACCCCAGTTATAATTGGAATTCTTACTTGAGAAAAATGGATCAAAAGCCTTTTTCTTTAGCTTCTTGTTCATTCCCTTACCATAGTCTTTTATCTCAATCACACTGTAGAGCCTTTCATTGTAGCACTTAATCTCAATGTCCTTGGTTTTATCCGTTCCTGCCTCAAGCATTGATTCATAGCCGTTTGCAATTATATTGCAGACAGCCTCTGATAGATGGGACTTGTCCGCCAGTATCTGCATTTCTTCACTAAATGTCTCATCCACCTTTACATCCGGATATTTTTCATGAAACCTGCTAATAGCCGATTCTACCACTTCTTCCATGGAAACCGGTACCATGTATATTTCATTAGCCTTTACATGTCTGTACAGCTCTTCCATTCTGTTTAACATATTGGTATTAGCATTTTCAAGGGCAGATATATACTCCTTTAATTTTACCATGTCTGGGGGCTCATGTTCAAACAAATTCGATATTCTTTTATATATTACCTTGTTTGAGAGAATCTGGTTCTTCATACTGTGCACAAACATGGAAGCACCGATTCTTGCAGTGTCAAACTTCCTCCTTATGATAGCATCGTCTTTACTCTCGGTATAGTTGTCACTGGTGAAGCTAAATAGGCTGTAAAAGCCCATTACACAGCACACCACACTTACCGTAATAAGTGTAATATAGCTAATAAGCGTAGGGTTGCCCTGGAGATATCCTATTCCCTTGTTCCAGGCAAAGGGAGAGCTGTAAAACTTGTATACCTGACCGGGATCCTGCCTACAATAGAGCAAATAGATACCTGTAAGAGCAAGGAGGCTTATAATAATCTTCCTAAACTGTACCTTGCAAAGCTTTATCGTTATAGAAGCATACTCTACCATAAGCAAAACTGTGGCTATGATGAGATAGGCTACTATCCATATCATGCTCCCCTCAGCTATATATATCTGCCAGCTTTCTCTTGTATCTACCAGTTTGTGGTAGATACTTGGATAATATAAAACAGTTGTTAGTACCGGCAGAATCAGGGTAATTGTCTTCAGCCTGTTATTTCGTCTTATTGCTTCAATCATAGAGTAGCTTAGGGCAAGGTTTAGCAAAAAATAAGGAAAGAAAAGACGTCCCAATGTAATCAGAAATCCCAGCTGCCCGAGGCTGATGTATAAATATCTGAATTTATCCCTTAGGGCATCGGTAAAATAGAAAAACTGCATTACATTGTAGGATATACCGCCCTTTTTGGCTATGTATATCATAACTCCGGCTATTTCCATCATCAGGCAGATGCATAGTCCTAAAAGTAATAGCATCTCCCTGTTCTTTTTTAGAAATACCATGATTACAGTTGATATAACCAAAAAAATAGTCAGTATAATAAGCATCTTTCTCTCCTAATCCAAATCCCGTTCTTACTTTCTCTCCTGCTTCTTTCCCATAACAAAGACCTCTGATATCTTGGCATCTTCATCAAGTAAAACCAGGTCAGCATCCTTTCCGTCAGCTATAGAGCCTTTTCTGTCATATATGCCTACAAGCTTTGCAGGATTTTCCGTAAGTATAGGTAAAATCTCTTCAAGAGGCCTGCCTGTAAATTTAAGTAAATTGAGAAGGGCTACATTCTGAGTAAGCGTACTTCCTGCCCTTACTCCATTCTCAGCAAGCTTTGCATCTCCGTCTTCCACAACCACATCATTTACACCTAACTTATACTTTCCATCAGGCAGACCTGCTGCCATAATTGAGTCTGTAACTGCTACCACCCTGTCAAGCCCCTTAACCTTGATAAGAAGCCTTACTACTCCAGGATGAAGGTGTCTGCCATCACAAATGGCCTCACAGTATACATCCGTCTCAAGTACAGCTCCCATGATGCTTGGAAAATGCTGATGTAAAAGCTTCATGGCATTAAAGGTATGGGTGCAGGCAGTGGCTCCATTTTCAATAGCCTTCATCGTTGTTTCATAGTCTGCACCTGAGTGTCCCAAGGAAACAGCTATACCTAGCTTTGTTATCTCTCTTACTCCACCCGCTATTCCGTCAACCTCAGGGGCAACTGTTAGATAGCGGACATTTCCTCCTGATTTCTCCTGATATTCCCTAAGTAAATCTATGTCAAACTTTCTAAGGAGGTACTCGGGCATGGCTCCCTTGTACTCTTTTGCAAGAAACGGTCCTTCAAGATGGATTCCTACCAAATTTGAACCACTTCTTTCTGATTTTTGGTATTCATTAAACTGCTCTATGCACCACTCTGTCTGTTCTTTAGTGTCTGTAAGTATAGAGCAAAGCCAGGAAGTAGTGCCGTTTGAAGCAAAAAACTCTCCTATTTTTTCAAGTTCATCTGCTGTAGCAGAGTTTACATCAACTCCCACTCCTCCATGAGTATGAATGTCTATGAAGCCGGGTACAAGCTTTTTCCCTTCACCGTTTACTTCAACTGCATCACTTGGAAGGGCGTAATCCTCCTCATGTATCTTTATTTTAGAACCTTCTATCTCTATAGTTTTCCTTGTAAATGCCTTGTCAATATATACTTCTGCTCCTTTAATAAATGTATTTCTCATATCTTCTCCTATTTTATCTCCGCTACCAACCTCGGAAATTTGATATTTATATCATTGTGTGACTGTAATAGGCTCACTGGGAACTCTGTAGTCATCTCTCCATAGGCAGCCCTTCTTACCACCGCTCTGTGCCAGTCTCTAAAGCAGCCAAGCCTTATTTTCTTAGACTCTGATATTTCCTTAAAGCCAATGGTTATACAGTACTTTGGCATATCTTCAATAGCGCCGTTTAGAGCACCTACTGCATTAATTGCCCTGGTTTCAGGCTTTATCTCAAGCACTCTTGTCTGAAGACTTCTAAATCCCTCTTCACTAAAACTCTCCTCTGGCTCATTAAATGCCACATGACCATTGATACCAATTCCTCCAAAGCAGATATCCACACCGCCAAGCTCAGCAATGAGCTCAGGGATATAATTAAGCCTTCTTGGATCTGGAAATACTCTCTGGTTTTCAGGCATTACTAAGTCTTTATCTATTCTATCATATACTTCGCTGTACATAAATCCCCTAAAGCTAAGAGGATCCTCCTTACCTATCCATTCCTTTTCATCTGTAAGGTATTCGTCCATATTTATGAACCATACATTTTTAAGGCTTATCTTTCCTATATTCACTGCCTCTACAAAGTATTTATACTGTCCGACAGGACCCACAGGGCAGATAAATACAGTATTTTCTCCCGTTTCATTGTTTTTTTCTATCTCAGCCACCATTTCCTCAGCCATTGACTGAAATACCTTCTCACCGTCCTCCATAGGAATAAGCTCTATCTTGGGATTCTTAAGCAGCTCTTCCTTTGAATAATTATAGTAGTCGTGTCTCATATTCCCTCCTTTAAACCTGATAAAGCTGTCAGAAGCAAGCATCCTCCCGCTTCCGACAGCCATATAATATAGCGTTTACTTACCTGCTTCAATCATTACATCAAATAATACATAGTCTTTAACTGCAGGATCTCCTTCTACTGCACCTGCCGCAATAAAGTCCTTTTTCTGAAGTTCATAGTACTTCTCAACAGTTCCATCCGCTGCACCTGCTGCCACCTCTTTGCCTGTAAGCCAGTCAGCATCGCCTCTTTGAGCATATACTGTATCCTTATCACTTGCAATACGCTTGGCTATAAGCTCTGCTGTCTCTTCCTGATGGTCTTTTGCCGCATAATCCATAGCCTTAAATAATGCCCTTGTAAATCTAACAAGTACATCCTTCTTCTCTTTAGCAAAGTTAGGCATTACAATCCAGCTTGCAAGTGAAACTGTAGTATCCTTAAAGGTGAGGTTGTCTGATAGCTTCGTTGCATCCTTCATCTCATCAAATATCTTAAGTGTATTTGGAGACCAGGTTGCACAGGCATCTACACCACCTGAAAGCATAGCTGTTACTATTGCTGACGCATCCATATCTACTGCCTCTACATCTGCAAGCTTCATTCCTTCTTTAGCAAGAGTCTTAAGTAAGATATCCTCGCTTGAAGTCCCTGAGGAATAAGCAACCTTCTTTCCCTTAAGGTCTGCTATCTTCTTGATATCCTTTCCGCCGATAACAGCGTCACCGTTTGAAATGTGTGAAAGTGCAAATATTGAAGCCTTTCCGTTGATACAAAGCTTATGAGCACCCTGTCCAATGTATCCGATATCAATGCTTCCAGATTCCATAGCCGCTATAATTGTAGGTCCATCCTGGAACTCAGTCAGGTTAACTGTAATTCCCTCTTCCTCCAGATAGCCCTGTGCAATGGCATTTTCAATTGCCCAGAGGCTTCCATAGTTAGGCATATACGCCACATTGAGGGTAACTGCCTCAGGCTTTGTGCTTGCAGGAGTTTCGCTCTTAGTCTCTGACTTGGTTGAAGCTGTGCTTGCAGCCTGTGAGGTACTTGCTGTGCTTGCCTTTGTGTCTGATGTAGTCTTTGTGGTATTGCCTCCACAACCTACTAAGGCACTCGCAAGAAGTGTAGCACAAAGTGCCAGTCCCATTATTCTTTTCTTCATATCTTTCTCCTCCTTATATTGTAAATATCCTGCACGCAGGTTTTACTTCTTTACTTCCAGATATTCCTTGTATACCTGGCTCCAAATATGGTTCTTAAGTTCCAAAAATCTAGGTGACATCTTGGTTTCCTGATCCCTTGGATAAGGAATGTCTATCTCAACTATCTCCTTGATTCTTCCCGGTCTTGCACTCATTATGATAACCCTTTGAGCAAGGATGATAGCTTCATCTACGTCATGTGTGATAAAAAAACAGGTCTTTCTCTCCTTCTCCCAGGTCTCCAAAAGCTCCTGCTGAAGCTGGGTTCTGGTCTGTGCATCAAGGGCTCCAAAAGGCTCATCCATAAGCAAAATAGACGGATTCACCGCATAGGCTCTGGCAATTGCAACTCTCTGCTTCATACCACCTGAAAGCTCCTTAGGATAATGGTCAGCAAACTCTTCCAGCTGGACCATTTTGATGTATTTCATGGCTCTCTCTTCAGCTTCTTTTCCCTTAATCCCCTCAAGTTCAAGTCCGAACATTACATTCTTTTTTACTGTAAGCCAAGGAAATAGGGCATATTGTTGAAATACAACTCCTCTTTCAGTACCTGTTCCCTTGACAAGCTTGCCGTCACAGTAGACCTCTCCTGAGGTAGGCTCTGACAGTCCTGCAATAATATTGAGCAAGGTAGACTTACCACAGCCTGATGGTCCTACAACACAGATGAATTCATTTTCCCTTATATCCAGGTCAACTCCGTTTAAGGCTACCATCTCACCGTTTCTTGTGTTAAATACCTTTCTTAGCTTGTTTATCTGAAGCTTTACATTCCCGCTTACACTTCTCTCTTCTCCTGCCATGATGTAAACCTCCTCTCTAAGAACTTAACCAGCTTTTCTACCAACATACCGATGATACCGATAATAATGATATACATAAGCATAGGTGCTGACTCAAAGCTGTTGTTTAGCGAGCGGATTCTCATACCCAGTCCTGCAACCGCTCCTGTTGATTCTGCCGCAATCAGCGTGGTTAGAGCTGTTGAGCTTCCAAGTCTTATGGCTGTTATTATAAAAGGCAGAGTCGCAGGGGCAATAACTCTAAAGAATATATCCTTGTCCGTTGCGCCAAGTACCCTGGCAGCCTTTATAAGGGTTTCATCCACATTTACAACACCCTGATATATAGTAACCGTCATTATAAGAAAGGTCGCAATAGTAATTACTATAATCTGAGGTCTCCTGCCTACCCCCGCTGAAATAACTACAAGAGGAACATAAGCAAGAGGTGGGATATTTCTGATAAACTGTATCCAAGGCTCTATAATATTTCTTACCGGTGCATACCAAGCCATAAGTATAGCGGTAGGTAAGGACAATACAAAGCCAAGCAAAAATCCCACACTTACCGATATCAAACTGCTACTAATGTCTGTAAAGAAAACTCCCCTGCCAATCATTGTTTTTACAGATTCTACAGTTAAGACTACATTTGGAAAACTTCTTGCAGTCTGTGGATTGATAGATAAGAGGTACCACACCACCATCGCTGCCAAAAAAGAAAACAATAGCCATAACTGTTTAGGGATTACAGAGAGTTTACTTTTTTTCTTCATGTAACCATCTCCCTTCATCAAGTTAAGGCTATTGTACCACTGTGCTTGTCTGATTATAAGTATGATTTTTTATCATCCTTTTTCTTTCTACACCTTTATCTGTAAACAATTCTCCTTTATCTTCATTTTTCTGAAATATTCATTTTCCTTGGGTATCCATTCATTTATAAATCTTTGAAGCATTACCTCCCCATTTCTCTTTCTAATCCTTTCAATCTGTAGCTCATAATCAGCCTCTACGAATATTTGCAGCTTGTAGGGAGAGTTAAAATAGGGATGACAGGAATAGGAGCCTTCTATGATGTTAAACCTCTTAAATTCGAGAGTTTTCCTGTATTCTAAAACGAAATCAGGGTGAATGCAGGCATACACCCCTACTGCTTCACCCTTTTTAAGAGGCTCAATCACCTCTTTTTTAAATCTTTCATAGTCTACATTACCGCCTGTTTCTCTTAGCCTCTCCTTTGTCCTTTGGAAGCTTTGCAGATAATAGTCATCCATATGAAACACATTGCCTCCAAGGTCGCTTTGTAGCCTTGCCGCAAGCGTTGTCTTGCCTGCGGCACAATTACCGTCAATCGCAATTAAAACAGAGCTTTCATCTTCATCCTGCATATATTTTTCTACAAGATTCTTAATTTCATCATAAGAATATTTCATTTCATACCTATATAGTTTCTACTGATGCAGCCCTGTGCTTTGCAAGATAATACATAAGCGCAGGGATGATGATTAACTGTCCTACTATTCCCGGTACCGCATTTGTAAATGCTCCTGCAATGAACATTTGGAGTGTAAGTGTCTTGCCCATCATTCTAAAGAGGATGAAGGTTACAACTCCCCATACTGCCCTTCCTGATAACATTGATATAATCAGGGCAGGGTAAACCGAACCTTTGCTCTTTTGAATAACCACATATACAAGTCCTGCAACTGCCCCATAAGCAGCAAGTTCAAAGGCCATAGCTGTCGCAATCGGAAAAAGAGGAGGCATGCCGAAGATAAAGCTTCTTAACAGTGGTGTTATCACTCCTGCCAGAGCACCATAGCCCGCCCCACAGATAAGACCGCAGATAATAATAGGGAAATGCATTGGAAGCAGCATATTGCCTATCATTGGTACATTGGCGGTTATCATAGGCAAGGTCAGTCCAAGTGCTATAAATAATGCTGTTAAAACTACTTTTTTGTTCTTAATCATCTTTTTACCTCTTTTACTTTTTTAGTTGACTCCCTCACAATTAGCTTGAAGGGAATCATCATTATTACATTAATGTCATTTCCATTAAGTATCCTGTCCACTATGAACTTAGCCGCCTTTTTACCGAGCTGTTCTTTCGGTATGCTTACTGTAGTGAGCATTGGGGTTGAAAAGCCTGCCATCGCAATATCATCAATCCCTATAACCGATATGTCTTTTGGCACCTTGATTCCTTCTTCAATCAGAGCCTTCAGCGCACCTAGCGCTGCCAGGTCATTACCACAAAACATTCCTTCGGGAAGCTCCCCCTTCTTTAAGAAGTGCTTCATCTTATCGTAGGCAGCCTGAAGTCTAAAAGGTGATTCTATAGTATAGTCAGCAGGCTCCTTTGCCAGTCCATGCTGCCTCATAAAGTCCTTAAATGCCTTATACCTTGCTTCACTTTTTGTCTCACCAAGATAAAATATTTTTCTTATCCCTGCCTTTTGTAAGTGCTTCAATGCAGCCATTCCCGCTTCATAGCCGTCACAGATAACCTGGTCTATGTCTCCATCTATCTTGTTAAGTCCTACATAGACTACATATTTGTTGTACTTACATACTAACTCAATTATCTTCTTATCAGGTCTTCCAAGTATGATAACTCCATCCACCCTCTCAGTCTTAAGAAAGGTCTCAAGTACCACCTGTGGTAGTCCCTTATTGTAAATGGAATACTTCATAATGAAGCCCTGTCTTAGAAGTTCAGTCTCAAGTGCCCTGGATATTTCCGAAAAAAACGGATCACTTTGGTCTGTGTCAGCCCTTGCAAATACACAGGCTATCGTTCTAAGACTATCCCTATCTGTCTCTCTGCTCCTCTTTAGAAGCTGAGCTGCGGTATTGGGAACATAGTTTAACTCTTTGGCAGTCCTCCAGATTTCATCCTGAAGCTTTTTGTTCGCTGCCTTTATCGAATTGCCATTTATTACTCTTGAAACGGTTGATACTGATATTCCAAGCTTGTCAGCTATATCTTTAAGGGTTGTATTCTTTTCCATGCTTTTCCCCTTTGCCTTATAAGGTAAGGATATTGTACCATAAATTTAGGCAAATTAATACACAAATTTAGGCAAACGATTGCATTAACTGAAGTAAAAAATCAGGATGTCAAAACTCACTTACATCCTGATTTCTAGCGTTCTTATCCCAATTTCTGTCAGATATACGTAATCAGCTTATTATTAAAAACAAGCGATATTCACATTTTGCCTATCAAAATAGAATAAATTCTTTTGCAAATTCGTAACGCAAAATTGTTATACCTCCGATACTTCAATCACAAATTATTTTAAATATCTATCAGCTACAGGCATCACATCGTCCTTCATCATAAGGTGGACTGCCGCAGTGGTAAAGGTTCTTGGGAGGGCAAGGATGTTAGGCTCCTTTGGAAGATATTTAAGTCTTGCATCCTTAAGTGCCTCTTCAAAAGTCTCCCTGGTTTTTAAGCCCATAGCCCTTGCATATCCCGGCTTCTCAGCTCCTACAAGGTAGATTGCTGATGTATGTTTTTCAGCCAAATGTCCACAGGATATCATGCTAAAGCCATGGAAAGGATGGAAAGCGTTTGCATATCGGTACTTTCTGATATATTCCTCATTTGTCGCAAAATACTCTCCATATCTGTTTAGGTCAACCAAGGTATTTCCCTCTTCCTTAAAAAGCTCGAAGAGTTCAGGAAGATAAGGCCAAAGCCTTTCGTTGAAATATCCGTTGCAGGTGCTGGAGCAGATGAAGACACAGTTATCACTCATTATCCTCTTGTGGCGGATAACCTGAGCAGAGAGCGCCTGCATAAGCATGATAGGATTGGTACCCATGCCGTCTCCGTAGTGGAAGAACTGTGGCATACCGAAGACTATTACATCGTATTTTTTCTCTGCAAATGGCACATAGGTTCTCTGATTTCCCATTACCCAGGCCTTTTCCTGAACTCCGTCAGCACTGCCTGAGTTTATCTCTATCTGCCTTGACTTGGTATCAAGGACAGCATCACAGCAGAAGAATTTCTTGCCCATGCATTTTTCCATATATGAGCCTATTTCATCAAACTTATGGCGCATAGCGGAGCTGTTGTTAACAGGCACAAAGTCTTCTCTGTGCATCACCTTTGGCACATGGTGGCTTGCTATTGAACGCCAATGTGTAATACCTGTTGCACAATGCTTGTATCCTCCTGAATATCCACCATAAGGGTTGCCCTGAGTATGGCCTATAAGCACTGCAAAGTCAGCATCGTAGACATATTTGTTCATAATGACAGGGTCGCCCTGAGGAGTCTTGCCAAGGTCTACAAGATGCTCGTAGTCCTCACTGTCGTGGTTTATTATCTGGCCTGTATGAATGAATTCAAAGAAGAGCTCATCTCCTAATACCCCTCTTATTTCTTTTTCAGTATTTTTCCTATGAAGTCCGTTTGAGCAGATAAGGAGGATGTCCTCTTTCTTCACCCCTGCAGCGTAGAGCTCCTGTAAGATTAGCTTTATGGAGATTTTTCTGTGAGATGTAGGCTGCTCTCCACCCTTAACCCTGTCAGGGAAGATGATGGTAACCTTACTTCCTGCCTTAACCTGCTTGCTTATAGGTTCCATTCCTATAGGATTCCTGATAGAATACAGGGTCTTCTCCACAAGGAGCTCCTCCGGTATATGAGGTGGATCCGCAACTGTCTCCCCCGGTATAAATATATCAGTATTATCAGGCAATTCCGCCTTCATGAAACCATGTCCATACTCAAAATTTAAGTTCATGTTTACCTCCGAATATTTTGTTTATATAAGATCTTTTAACACTCCAAACTTTTATGTAACAGCAAACAAATATTTATCTGCTCTTATAAACACCATTCAAGCTTGTGATATAGGTATCAAAATTATAAGATTCTGTTCAAGTATGCCTGCACGAATATATGTTACTAGTATATTAAGCTAAATACAGCCTAATTATCTCCAAATATTCCTCAGGATAAAAACCTATATCCCCAGTAAATCTGGTTAGTGCTATGAGGCCTCCATCCACTCCTTCTATCTGTGAAATGGAAGCAGCATTATCACTCTTAAGGCCGCCTCCGTAAAGTACAGGTACATCAACAATTGACTTGATAAAATCAACCACTTCTTTTATTTCCTTAGCAGTTGCAGGAGTTTTACCCGGTCCTATCGCCCAAAGCGGCTCATAGGCAATTTTAACCTTTGATAAGTCAATTCCCCTTAAGCCCTCTTCTATCTGTAGTTTAAGAACTTCTTTCCAGGAAGTCTGCCTCTCCTCAAGGCTCTCTCCAATGCAGTATAAAGGAGTTATGCCTGACTCTATCGCAAGGGCAAGCTCTTTGTTTAATATCCTATTTACCAAAGCCTTGTCCTCAGTCCCCGCCATTGATAAGAGATTGTTCTTATCTTTTCTCTCTTCAAAATGGCCTATAATCACATCCTTTATCCCTATCTGCTTCATTGCCGCAGCTACCCTGTGAGTTGTAAATGCTCCAAAGTTGCCTCCCTTGCTCACATTTTCATAGAAGATACCCTGACAGCCGACAGATATAGTTTCATCAGCAGCTTCTAATGCATTAAATAAATGAAGCTCAGGGAGATACATTACAAATTCGACATCTGACTTAGCCTTAATCTCCTTTAATGGCTCTGTTATCTTTTTGATGATGTTAACAGACCAGTTTTTAAGGTCTAAGTCCCCATTAACACCGCCAAATTCTCTCAGTACGTCAAATCTTTTTAAGTTAAGATATAAATACTTTTTCATCCTTCCTCCTTACTTTCTACTCTTGTAGTAATCAGCCATTTCATCAAGTGTATGAGGCAATACAAGGGGCATTTTACCAACGCTGCCAAACTTTACAATCAGAGTTCCGACAGTTTCCTTGACTGCGAGCTCTACTTCTCTTACTATCTCAGCCACGCCTTCATTTGGAATATGCCCGTACATAAGTGTATCCATTATAGGGTGTAAGTAGGCTCTAGGGTCTGATACCTTAGGGTTTGCTTCAAGGAGTTTAAATATCTCATCACAAAACTGCACATTTTTAAGCTCAGGCTTGTTCTTAAACAACTCCCTCATATTCCTTGTGGTAGCAAGCCTAATATCTGTATCTACATTCACCTTGTTAATGCCGCTTCTTGTTACCTCAACAAGCTGATTTACATCTATTCCGTAGGCATTGGTAATGTCGCCGCCAAGCTCGTTTATCTCCTTAACTATGTACTGAGGAACAGTTGAGGAGCCGTGGCTTACAAGGAAGCCGTCAACTCCCTCGTGCCTCATTATCTCCTTTATAGCGATTGCAATCTCCTTCCTAATCACGGCATTCTTACCCTTGTTAGGGCCATGCATGGTTCCATAGCTAATAGCGAGGGCATCCACCCCTGTCTTCTTAAAGAAGTCCAAAGCCTGCAAAGGATTGGTATAGCTGCTCTTTTCGCTGAATACATCATCCTCTACCCCTGCAAGTACTCCAAGCTCGCCTTCAACAGACACTCCTCTTTCGTGGGCATACTTTACCACCTCTCTGGTAAGTTCCACATTTTTCTCATAAGGGAGACTGCTGCCATCTATCATAACACTTGTGTAGCCACCGTCTATGGCAGCCTTGCAGGCATCAAAGTCATTGCCGTGATCAAGGTGAAGTACTACTGGTACCTTGCTGTTTTCAGCGTATTTTCTAACCGCATCCCCTATGTTCTTAGCACCTTTTTTCTTATCTTCAAGCGTACATTTAGTAAAATCAATACAGCCACCCATAAAGCCATTGGCAAGGTTTGCTCCCTGAATAATGGCAGGACTTCTAAGCTCTTCGTGTATCTCGACAAGAGCCTTTATCTGTGCTACGGAATTGGCATTAAATGCACCCTGTCCGTATAAATTGTCATCTGCTGCCTTTAGTACATCCCTCATATTTACTAACATATTCTCACCTCATTATTTCATTTCTTTATTAATTTAAAACTTTATATATACCGTTAAAATGTACTTTATTAGTTACTTCTTTGACTACTTTTCCAATTCTTTTTTTCATATCTTTCAGTATAGCATTTTATATTTGCACTCTTACGTAATCTCAACTTGCTCTGCTATCATATATTTACACATTATGAACTACTTAAAACTCACCATTTCATTCCCTATTTCCCCGACCAAAGGCTCACACCACTTTATAAAATCCTCGGTCACTCCGTTTTTAGATTCATTTATAAAATTCTCGGGAAGCTTCTTTTCAAACATCATTACATCTTTTATATCTACTGCTGTAGTATGAACTCCGTACTCATTTCCTTCATTTCTTGATAAGGCTATCATCTTGCCGCTTTCTCCGTTAAGTACAGCCTTTACAGCTTCACTGCCTACAAGTATGGCTTCTTCGACATCTATCTCACTTTGCAAGGTAATTGACGCCCTGCCAAGAAGCCCCGGTTTCTCACCTCTTGCCTTGTAGCCAAGCTCCTTAATCACAAGATTTGCAAGGTGTGAGCTTATGTCTCCGAAGTAAGTCGCCCTGCCAACCTGAAATATAGGTTTAACTATAGGTTTTCCCGCTTTATCGCTAAGTCCTTCACTGACAACAACCACTATACCCTTCTTGGTTTTAAGCTTCTCTCGCACATCTTCAAGAAATCTTTCTTCTGAAAATGGAACTTCAGGCAAATATATCAAGTCTGGTGCATATCTACCTTCTCTATCAGCAAGAGCACTTGCTGCGGTTATCCATCCTGCATTCCTGCCGGATGCTTCAACTACCACCACATGGATAGGCAGGCTTTCTACATCGAAGCATAGTTCCCTTACGCTTGTTGCTATGTATCTGGCTGCACTTCCAAAGCCCGGACTATGGTCTGTAATTGCAAGGTCATTGTCCATAGTCTTTGGTATGCCCATCACAAATATATCCTTTCCCATCTCCCTACAAGTCTCACAAAGTTTGCCACAGGTATCCATGGTGCCGTTTCCACCGTTAAAGAGCACATACTTTATGCCGTATTTGACAAGGATATCCACCATCTTTTCATAATCCTCTTTTTTAAGAGGATCTCTAGATGTCCCGATAGCTGTGCCCGGAGTCTGTTTGAGTAGTTCAAGCTTTTCATCAGCTACATCGCTAAGGTCTATCAGTTCTTCTTTTAAGAGTCCGCCTGTACCGTTTTTTGCAGCATAGATTTTACCTACTCTCTCATCCTTCTTTGCAAATTTTAAGACCCCATAGAGGGAGGAATTTATCACCGCAGTCGGCCCTCCTCCATGTATAACTATTAGATTATCTGCCATAAGTTTCTCCTGTTTTTATATAAATATACAAATGACCCAGCTACAAATATTTTTGCAAGATTCCTAAAAATCAAAGCTATAATAGTCCTTTAAAAGAACAATTTTAAGTAACTTTACTATTATAATAGCATCTACGCAAACATTTTCCATAAAAATTTATGCAATCGTTATCATAGAATTTCAAATGCTTGCAGAACTCATGTCTCAGATATAATAATAGCTAATATATTATCCAGTTATTGACATTTAAGCCTAATTCGGATAATATATTAGCTATGATTAATTTAACACAGAAAACTCCTCCTGAGATTGCAAACAATATAGCACATAACCTCATCAGTATACGAAAGAGACGAAAACTCTCACAGGCAAAGCTTGCAACAAAGTCAGGCGTAAGTCTTGGCTCTCTTAAGCGGTTTGAACATACAGGCGAAATTTCGCTAACATCACTTATAAAACTTTCCATAGCTCTTGAAGTGGAGGAAGAGCTTAATAATTTGTTTAGCGAAGTACCATATAAATCAATTCAGGAGTTAATAGATGAAAATACAAAGCTTGAAGGTAAACTACGGCGATAGAGAGGTTGGAACACTCGCCCTGTACAAGGATTATTTTGCCGCCTTCCAATACTCTAAAGAATGGCTTGAGACAGGATTTTCAATAAGTCCATTTTCTCTCCCTCTAAAAGAAGACTTATTCATACCTAAGATAGAGCCTTTTGACGGGCTTTTCGGAGTATTTAATGACAGCCTTCCTGATGGCTGGGGAAGACTATTAGTTGACAGGCTTATGCTGAGAAATAAAATAACCCCTGCTAACCTCGGCAACCTTGAAAGGCTTTCTATTGTAGGCGATTCAGGTATGGGTGCATTAAGCTACAAGCCTGTTGCAGATATGGAAAATAATGTGATAAACCTTGATTTGGATGAGATTTGCATAGAATGCAACAATTTGTTGAATACTAAATATTCGTCTGAGCTGGATGAACTTTTTATTCTGGGAGGTTCTTCAGGAGGCGCCAGGCCAAAGATTCTTACTACTATAGAGGGTGTAGATTACATCATAAAATTTCATTCTAAAGAAGATAATAAAAATATAGGTAAACTTGAATATGATTACTCTCTTTGTGCGAAGGCGTGTGGTATAGAAATGCCTGAAACAAGGCTTTTTCCTTCAAGGCTATGCTCGGGGTATTTTGGAGTGGAAAGATTCGACAGGCTTCAAACTCCGCCATACAAAAGACATATGATATCTGTGTCCGGACTTCTTGAAACATCGCACAGACTGCCTAATTTGGATTATAACCTCCTTATGAGGCTTACATTGGAACTGACTAAGGATATAAGTGAATGTAAAAAGCTATACAGGCTTATGTGCTTCAATGTTTTTGCTCACAACAGGGACGATCACTCCAAGAATTTTTCGTATATTTACCTTGAAGACGAAAAACGCTGGATTCTTTCTCCCGCCTACGACCTAACCTATAGCAATTCACTTGGGGGTGAACACGCTACCACAGTAGACGGAGAAGGCGCTAACCCCGATATAACGCATCTTATAAATGTCGCTAAGAATATCGGAATCAGCACCGGTTATGCTAAGGTGACTGCTAATGAGATAAGGGAGGTCGTTAATGAGATGCTGGGGGAGTATTTATAGCTTCCCCTGGCATTTATTCTTACTTTATCACCTCAATCTTATTATCAACCAGCTCATAATTTCCACCTGACATATTTTTCCTTAAAAATGGTGTACCTTCCCTTACATAAAACTCATTTTCCGCAATATAGGCATCGGGATTGCCGGCAGGGCTTATGGTTCCGCCAAGATCGTCTACACTTATATTGTGCCTGAATATATTGTTCACTGCTTCCTCAAGGCAGAACATAACACAGCCGCCCTCATTCAGCCTGCTGTAGTTATACTCATAAACCGTTCCATCTCCCGAGTCAGCGTCATAGGCCATTCCGTCCTGATTTAACTT
This sequence comes from Catonella sp., assembly GCF_057250765.1. Classification (NCBI taxonomy): domain Bacteria; kingdom Bacillati; phylum Bacillota; class Clostridia; order Lachnospirales; family Lachnospiraceae; genus Catonella; species Catonella sp. The sequence continues at coordinate 39,778 of NZ_DBHIEC010000005.1, read as the reverse complement.
AGTGTCAGTCACCTCATTGTATCTAAATAAGGCATCCTTACACTTCCAAGGCCAGATGCCCGCCGCCACCTTGCCACTTCTCTTTTCAGGATATTTATAAGCTCTGTCATTCATCTCTGTGGCTACACTGTCCGCCGTATTATGCTCTATGCGAGGTCTTAGTGCATACATAACAGTGATGGCGTCACCACCTGCCTCAGATACATAATTATTCTTAATGACAACATTTTCGTGTCCGTATTTCCTAAACGCTTCTTCGTCAAGATAAGCTCCAAGGAATTTATCATGCTCATAGGTATAGCCCATAGCTATTCCCCACCTGCTTACCCTCCTCACTGTGCAGCCCTCTATCGCAAAGCCGTCATATCTTGCTACACCTGTAGTCTGCTCATCATCAGGTGTAAGTGCAGTCGCATATATCCCGCCATTGTTCATATGCTTGTCATAGACATTGCCCTCTACATCGTGAATATATAGGTTTTTAAGGGAAATATCATGGAGTGTTCCGCAGTTTTTCGCTATTACAGCTACCCCTGTCCTATTCATCTTATCCGCCTGATTGTAGGACTCTCCAAAGAAATTAACCGGCTTATTGCATATTTCAAGTCCCTCAACTTCAATATATTCGCAGTCATACAGTAAAACCGCAGAGGACACATAGCCCTTGAAAGTATGAGCCTTTGAGTCAAGCTCCCTTCCATAATCCTGATACCAGATGCCACAACCGCCGCATTTTATAATAGGCAGACTCCCTTCACTACCATACGAAGATACTAATATAGGGCTCTCTTTGCTTCCTCTGGCGCTTATATGGAGATACTGATGTTCAAATATCGAGTCTTTTTCAAGCAAAACCTTATCCCCAGCTTTAAGCTTAAGAGAATTTATCTTAAATAAGCTTCCAAATGCAGAACTCTCACTAAGTCCGTCATTTGCATCATTTCCATTAAAGCTGCTCACATAATAAGTTGACATTTTTCTCATACTCCAATTCTCTGATTTTCTTTTTTACTATAAGCCTGACCTCTTCAAATGCAAAGCTCTCGCCGTTAGCTCTTGTATATAAATCTCTGTTTTTCTCATAAAAATCTATTGCATCTTTTTCAGATATATCAGTATATTTATAGTTGATAACTGAGTCCTCACTTATAAAATCAAGCCTAAATCTTGTAAGCTCATATCTTAAATACGCCTGCCTGGAGTATGAACTTAGCCCATAGACTATTTTGTTTTCACCTAATGCAGCAGTGGTTTCTGCCTCCTTAGCAAGCCTTCTGCTTTCTACACCTTGTAAGCTATCATCCGTTATCAGACCCAGATTAACAGCGAATCTTAGCTCTGCCATTATCTTTTTTACTTCTTCTTCGTCTACTCCGAAGTCTCTAAAAGTCAAATTTCCCACCATTTTACCTTTCATAATTATTTTATGTTTTGATACAACAGCCTTGTCAACTTCTCGAAATAGCTGTCTTCTTCATTTTCTATCTCTTCCTTTACCATATCAGGATAATCTGTAATGATGCCGGCCACATCCTTATGCAGATATTTTACTATATTCTCACTGTCATCTATAGTCCAGACAAAGATGTCCTTACCTTTTTTCTTTGCGTCAGCACTTAATATGTCATTAAATGAAAAGTCTTCCAGTACAAAGAAGTCTACCTTTTCATCTGAGAAATTACCAAACTGCAGGGCAATAATGTGACCAGTCTCTATTTCGGGATCTTTTTTTTCTATTTCCTCCATTATATCAAGATTTCCGGACATAGTTTTGTAAGTCTTCTCGACACCGAGCCTCTTCATTTCATTTATAAAAAGTTCGGCGTAGTTGTAAGGCTCCCCGCCGTGAGGCTTTAATTCCACCAAAAGCTTGATATTAAGCTCTTTTGCGCGGTTAACAAATTCCTCAAATGATGGTATATGGCTCTTAAACTCCCCCTGACTTATGGTAAGCTTTTCTATCTCGTCAAAGGTCAAATCTTTTACCTTTTTATCAACCCCTGCAAGTCTTTTAAGGTTGAAATCGTGCATTACCACAAATTTATTATCCTTCGTTAACTGTATATCAAGCTCTACATAGTCTGCGCCTACCTTTTTAGCACCCGCAAGAGACTCCAGGGAGTTCTCAACTCCCAACTTACTATATCCTCTATGTGCTATAATCAGCACATTTTTATTTATCTCTGTAGAAAACATCTGGTATCCCATATGCCCAAATATAATTATCATTATTACGCTCGTTATAGCCGCCAGCTTTTTACGCCTTTTTATCTCATTATCCACCCTCGGAGCTGTCTTAAAAAAGAGTTTTTCTCCCCTGTCACTTATTATCTTCACTATCGAAGATATAAGAATCAGCTTAGATGCTATTATAAAAAAGAATAAAATGATACGCGAAATAATATAAAATACATTGTTATATACTATTTCTCTTCCAGATGAATCAAGAAGCTCAAATATCAAAGTGTTAACCCAGAGTAAAATGCCTCCGATTATGACTAGGACAGCTTCCAGCCTAAACCACATAAACAGCAGTCTAATCTTTCCCTTTTTGGTAATTTCAAGACTTTTTTTCATATTGGTTGAAAAAGGCTGGTTGTTAATGACCGTGAGCGGGATGGTAAAAATCAGCCTTATATTGATGTATCCGCATATTACAAGAAAAACTATGTATACAACCACTCCGTTCTTCATCTTCATTAGTTCCTCAGTGATAAATGAAGGTATGAAGAATTTTTCCGAAAATGCAGAGCTTAGCCCGAGGTTTGACATAGGTATCATCAGTATAAAATATATAACAAATAAAAATAACTGCTTGGGGCTAAAGTTCTTCCATTTTATAAATTCCTTTGTAAGACTATCCCTCCAAAGAATCTTTTCGTTTTTGTATGAACTGTAAACCATCAGCGTAAGTACAGAAAATTCAAACAAGGTAAGCATACTTAAAAGTATTACAAAGACAAATAAAAGGGGTATACTAAGCGGTGCACTGAGTATAGATATCACGTTATTAGTGGTAAAATTGTCCTGTCCGGCACTCATAAGTATTAGTTTGAATATGAACCTCAGTGAATAACTCCCCACAGTTGCCATAAAAAGCTGCAATATGACGGCCTTTGTGTAATATCCGAATTTATTTTGATATATATTTTTTACTACTTCTCTGCTTATTGTTTTAATATCCAGCTTCACGTCTTACCCACCATCCTTTTCCTTGTTGTTATACTGCTAAAACTCTTATGTAATTTTATACGAAAACGGTGGGAAATGTAAAGAGGCAAGGGTAAGTCGGAAAAATGTGGGATTTTGTTCTAAAAAGTCGGAAAAATGTGTAAAATCATATATTCAAATATATCATAGGTTATTGTAGTCCCCGCGTTTTAATGCTACAATTAAGATATACCAAAAAGGAGGAACTATGAAAAAATTAAGTATACTTTCCATATTAACTATAGCAATGCTTTTGATGACAGGACTTCTTTGGACCGCTCCGGTGCAGGCTGCTAAACCTAAACTAAATAAATCATCCATAAATCTTCACATAGAACAGGGATACAGCTTAAAAATAAAAGGTCTTGATAAGAAACTTACTGTTAAATGGTCAGCAGGAAACAAGAAAATAGCCACTGTGTCATTAAAAGGGGTTGTAAAAGGAAATTCCAGTGGAAAGACTGTTGTTTACGCCAAAGTCTACAACAAGAACAAGCTTAAATATACTCTTAAAGCAAATGTTAAGGTAGATAATAAGGGCTATGCCACTACCCAGTCTTTGCTTGTAAGCCTTCTTAAAAATAAGAAAGTAAGCGATATCATTGTAAATGGAAAGGCTAAGTTTACTATACCAAAAGGGAGTTTCGGTAAGAATCTTGAAAGTGCGGGAGACAGCCTTTCACTTATGATATCCGAGGGCGGTTCCCTTAATTCGGTGATAATAACAGGCTCTAAGGCTGTGAAAATCGATGTCGCAGGACAGTTGTCTTACCTCTATGCGCGAAAAGACAATGCTAAAATATCCCTTAAATCTTCAGGAAAGAAAGCCATTGTTCATACTGTCTTCCTTGAAAATCCTGCAAAACTTGATTTTGTATCAGATAGCAAAAAAGAACCTAGCAATATCTACGTACTTGCAAAGTCAGATATTAAGATAAGCGGTAAAAATAAAAAGAAAGATGTAGTTGCCATAAATGATTCTGCAGAAGAGACAAAGGTTACGGCAGATAAAAGCATCACTATTTTTGCTGATGCCCGCACTACTCTTGTAGTGAATAGCGGAGCTAAGGACTCTAAAATAACAACCCTTGACTACAAGACACCTATAACAGTCACAAACAATACAGGTACCAGCCTCTTAGTCTCCACCCCGTCCGGCAAAAAAACCGTGGAGGCAGGTAAAACTCATACAGTTACAGGCAAAAATTAGCAGAAATGATTTTAGGGAACTTTTCGGTACTTTATCTGCGAAAAGTTCCCTATGGGATAATCTAAATCTAAAGTTTCATGTGTTAAAAATCTAAAGTTTGGCTTAAAACTCCTTCAATTCATCAAAAATATCAATCATCCTATTCTTATCAATCCCAAATTCATCCGGAATCAGGTCTAATATTTCGGACAGGGCATCGTAGACCTCGTCTCTTTCGATAGTTGTAATAAAGTATTTTCGTTTATCCATCTTGTTAAAGCCCTCGGTGTAGCTTCTCACCAAGACTTCGATATCCTGCTCAAAGTCTGATGTGGTCCCCTCTACTAGTTTTATAACCTGCGCCCTTGTCTTTCTGTAGAGGTCAGCAGCCTTTTTGGCATTTGAAGGAGTGATACCCTCCCTGCCATCCCATGAGCGAAACGGATTGTCCAGGTTTTGTGCCAGCCATTCAGGTTTTCTTGCTTTCGTAATCCAAAGGTGTAGTTCCTCTTTAGCACGGTTTTTATATAGTTTCTTTATCTTTTTGGCTGCATCCTCAGGCAGGCTGTCCATCCACAGGCTGCAAAGATTAGGGAAGCTCTCAGGCTCTGGAATATCCTTCTCAGAGAAACCAAACAATTCCATAGTGGAGAAGAACCTCAGCTTGCTAAACCCTGATAGCTTGTCAAAGTTAATCAGGTTGCCGGGCTTCCCCCATAGCCTTAATTCCAAAAGGTCAGGATACTGAGACAAAACCTCCTCTATATCAAGTTCCATTATACTTCTAATATGCAAACTTTCTAAGTTCTCAATACCTGACAGCCTTGGAAGAGCCCCATCAACATATAAAATCAGGGTGCTTCCATTATCCTCAGCCCCTATCTTGCAGTTGTCTGAAACTTCGCCGAACAAAATAAGATGCTCCATACCGTCATTTAATACAAGCTCTTCTACCCCTGTCATATCAACGGAAAGCCTGTCTATATAGCTTTTTGAGAAATCAAGCTTCTTCTGCCCATGGTTATTAAGCTCCAGCTCTCTTAAGAATGGATAGCCCTCTAAATATTCATATAGGTTTTTATACCATTTATGTAAGGTAAGGTGGCTTAAACAAGGAAAAACCCTAAGACTGAGCACATCTTCAAAGTGAATCCACTCATCACTCATATTTCTCCTTGATATTCTACATTCCTCTCCCTCTAAAACAACCTTTTCTTCGCTTTTATCTGCTGCCTTAAAGGCATCTCTCATCTCCTTCGGGATATCCTGCCATCTTAACTGTCTGTATACTATGTCTCCACTACCCCAGCCATATGAATACGAGTCTGAGCTCTCATCCATTATAGGAGCCACATTTCCTACAAAAATATATTTTTCCGGAACATCTACTTCCACATGATTTATGTCCAAACTGTTGTCCCAATACATATAATCAACATAAAGTGGCTTTAACTCCGACAGTTCTTCCTCTTTAAGGGGCTCCTCTCCCGACCAGTTAAGAGACAGCTTTACCGCCATTTCTTTTCCATCTTTATCTTCTACCTTGGTTATCTGACAAGCAGTATATTTTTTTAATTTCTCATTGTAAACACAGTACACATCCCCTGCTTTTGCCTGCATAATGTTATCTCCTTTTTCTTAAATGATATGGATATATGAAATATCTGCTCCCTGCGGTTCAGATTTGTTTCTCCCACTCTTGCAATAATATAAATATCACTACAAGTATATAATATTTTAATCTCCATTCCAACATCATCTTCAACGCTTACATCACATTTTCACCTTTCACTCTATATAATTCATCCACCAAACAGTTTATTTTTCCGTAAAAATATGTTATTCTTCTTATCTGTAGACTTACTTAAAAATGGGGGATAAGCAATGAATTACATAGGTTCAAAGTACTCACTTCTGGATTTTATTGAAAATGTCATTGAAAATGTCAGCGGATATAAAACAGGGGATAATTATGTCTTTGCCGATATATTTGCAGGTACAGGAGTGGTGGGAAGTGCTTATAAGGGAAAGGGTGCCTATGTAATTGCAAATGATATACAGTACTACAGCTATGTCCTAAACAAGCATTTTATCGAAAATGTCCCTCCGTTAAATAATGACTTAGGAATAGTGCTTAATTCTCTTAAGCCTCTTAAAGGCTTTATTTACAATAATTACTGCGAAGGTTCAGGCTCCGGGAGAAATTATTTTACAAATAGCAACGGGCAAAAATGCGATGCGATAAGAACTTTTTTGGAAGAAGCCCATGGCGCCGGCAAAATGGCTGATGCTGATTATTTTTACTACCTTGCAAGCCTCATCAATTCAATAGATAAATATGCAAATACGGCTTCTGTCTACGCAGCCTTTTTAAAACACATCAAAAAATCAGCAGCAAAGGACTTCACACTATCCCTGCTGCCTGTCATTTCCGGGCAAGCAGGCAAAGTATATAACGAAGATGTAAATGTTCTAATAAAGAAAATAAGTGGAGACATCCTCTACCTTGATCCGCCATATAATACAAGGCAGTATTCTGCCAATTATCACATCCTTGAAACCATAGCAAAGTATGACAATCCTGCTCTTCGTGGCATAACAGGGCTTCGTGACTATGAGCAGCAAAAGAGCAGCTTCTGCTCGAAGCGTACAGCCTCTTCTGCCCTTGATACACTTATTAAAAATGCTGATTTTGGCTATATTTTCCTAAGCTACAACAACGAAGGCCTTATGTCTGCTGACACCATAAGAGATATTATGTCTGCTTACGGAGATTATAGCGTGTTTACCAGGGAATACAAAAGGTTTAAGGCTGATAAAGACGAAAATAGGAGGATAGCAGGCAGCGAGGTCGTGGAGTATATACATTGCTTGAAGAAGTAGGGTAAATCCTTACTCCAACACATATACCTCTTTCCCCTCAATGATTCCCGCTTTTTTCTTTATCTTTGCTAAAGAATCGACACAAAAGGCTGGGCGGATTCCATGTTTACCAAAAGAATTGCCAAGACTAAGTTTACCATCAAAACTTACTTCACACACTGCAGAAAGATATGATGTCACAGGGGTTCTTAGCAACCATCCCATCGGAGTCCCATCTAAATAACTAAGTCTGTTATCTGGATTTCTAAAATACCTCAGCTCTTTACCTTCTATTCCATAACCATATGATAGTTCCTTATCTGAGAGCAAAAATATATTCCTGTTTATATTTTCAGTCTCGTCACCTGAACATCCAATTGAAGCATCTGAGTAAATTTCAACCGCAGTACTCTCTATAAGGGAGTGAATTTGTTTAAGATTCTCATAATATGAACCATTCAAGAACCTGTCTATTTCGCTGTCTTTATAGTACGAGCTAAACTCATTCATCCTCTTTGTTTCAGCTAGTATTTCCTCCCTTAAAAGAAGGGTTCTTCCTTTCTCATATCCATTATCTATAACCAAGAACGGCACATACTTACCATCTTCCTTGATATAAACTCTATAATCATCTTTGCTTTTTAGGCTGGAATACGCTATAGAGCTGATTGTATCCTGCCTAATATGTGTTATATAACAGTTTATCCCTATAAATGCAGATATTATTGATAATAAGATTATGATTATTCCCTTGATTGATAGAGATTTCATTAGTTTACTCATTTTGACCTCTCACTGTGGAACTCTATGTAATATTAGATTACAATATGCTACCCATATGCACCAATCGCATCAATCTCTACTCCAACACATAGACCTCTTTCCCCTCAACGATTCCCGCTTTTTTCTTTATTATTACTAAAGAATTAACACAAAATGCCGGACGAATTCCACACTTAGTATATGCGTTCCAAGAACCAAACGCTCCGTCATAGGTTAAACAACATACCACAGAACGCTCCCAGGTATTGGGAGTTCGCAGTAGCCACGATACGGATTCTCCACTTAAGTAACATATCCTATTGTCAGGATTAGAGAAATAACCTAGTCTTTTACCTTCCTTTTCCATATCAATCCCAAGTTCATAGGCTGAAAGTAAAAATACATTTCTATTTATCTTTTCGGTTCCATCTCCAGTTGAACCAATTGCCTCATCCTTAATAATTTCAACCGCAGTACTCTCTATAAGAGAGTGAATTTCTTTAAGATTCTCATAATATGAACCATTCAAGAACCTGTCTATTTCGCTGTCTTTATAGTACGAGCTATACTCATTCATCCTCTTTGTTTCAGCTAGGATTTCCTCCCTCAAAAGAAGGGTACTTTCTTTATCATATCCATTATCTATAACCAAAAACGGCACATACTTGCCATCTTCCTTGATATAAACTCTATAATCATCTTTGCTTTTTAAGCCGGAATACGCTATAGAGCTGATTGTATCCTGCTTTATGAACAGCCTATAACAGAATACTACAATTACGAAAGTCAATGCTACAAGCATTATTATAATGAGTTTGCCCGGACTTTTTTTAATCAACTTGTTCATCCCGACCTCCCAATGTGAATTTTTTTAAAATCTCCTCCTCACCCAAACAACCACCAGTACAACTACAGCCACCACACCCACGATAATGGGCAAAATTTGTAACACGCCAAACAACAACATTCCAAGAATATAAAATGTGCCTATATTACTTTTTCTTTCAGGTTTTTCGACTGTGCTAAGGGAGAATCTAAGCTCTCCTTCAGGAAGTCCACTAGACTTAAAATTATAGCCTGTTTTGGTTTTGGTAAATCCATCTTGACTGTTATCAATCAGGTAGAACGGCGTATTTATATCTACATTCAAATTCCCAAACTTCGCCCAGGTTGATGCAGGGGAAAGAAGATAGTTGTATCTATAAATGTCGGGATCATATTCTTCGTCTATTGTTGGATACATTGGCGCTTCTATCGTATTGGTTATCTTTTCTCCCGGATTTAGAGTGATTTCATACTCATACCAACGCATGAGATAATTTGATATATCCTCTATGTCGTATACATTCATAAATATAGCACCGGCATTACTTACTGTATTTTGGTTAAATAAGCGTACAATTACATTATACCAATCAGACTCCAGTATCTGTCCATTTTTGTCAATCTTGGCTAGTACAAATTCCTTAAATGTCAGCTTAGACGTAGATTTAAGCTGCATTTCTCCCTTTATTTCCTTACTTTCATTACTACTGCTTTCATAAAACTTCCACTCTGACATCTCTTTGGTAGGCTCACCTATTACATAAAGCTCTATCTCTTTCCCATTTTCTGCAGTTATACCCATCCTGACTCTTCCTTTGTCATCAGTAGTAAAACCATAGGATTGCTCAAGATAGTATTTTCTTTTCCCATCAAAGGCAGGAATCTCTATCCTCGCTACTTCTCTGTTATAAAGTTTTTTATCAACTTCACTAATCTCATAGACATATTTTGTTACAGGAAGCTTCGGAGAATAGAAATCATCCTTTATATAGCCATCAATAAGAAAGCTCATTTCCTTATGAATATCAAAATCATAGTCACTATAATAAAAAGTATGCCTAAGAGTTTTTTTTAATCTTCTTATCATTTATTTTTATATCAAACTTTGTAGTATCATCTATTCTTTTGTACACCTGATTTTCTTCACCATATTCTTCAGGTCCATATTCCGGATAATATCCAAACGGAAACACAAGCTTTGCAGTTACCTTATAATCAGACGGATTGTAAAATGTATATTTTGCAGTCACCTTGCCATTATATTTTAAAAAATCTCCTTTTTTTTCATAGTAGCTATTAGGAAATTCTGATATATCAAAGGTTAGCTGCTCATCTTCCACTTCTATCGGACAGTTTTCACCCTTTACCACAGTCCCCGTCATATCTACTCCATCCCAGATTCTCCTTGCAGAATTGGCAAGAGTCGTCAGCTTAAATATATCACTTGCTAAAAACAGTATCAGACAAAGCGATATAAACCCCTTATTTTTCATAGTATCCCCCTTTTGTGGTACCATATATTTTAGTTTACCCTAGTATAACATTTTTTACGGCTATTAGGTAGGAGAATTTTAGTAATATCAGTTAGAAACGTGGGCTGGTAGTAACACAATTTAAGGGAGCCTTGATTATTCATCAAGACTCCCTTAAAAGGTTTTAGCGTATTTCTGAGTTATACCACCTACGCTTTGGTCTGCCATAACCTAAATGGCAACACTTTTCGCTGACACAGTTAATTTCTAACCCCCTGTTTCAGGGAAGAGGTAAGTGTTACCCCCGAGCTTATTTCTCGGTCAAATTTTACCTCTTAAATATGGCATTCATGAGTCATATCACATCTCAATGTTTTTTATTGTTAAGTTCAGAAAAATAGTATTTAACAGCCTGAAAGCCTGTGTCAATATAACTTACACTTCCTTTTGGCTTAACAGAAATATCCTTCCCACTACCAGTTGGATTCGTGACTTTAACCCGTTAGAAACTAGCACCGCCAGGCGCGCAAAAAAAGAAGCTTCATCAGCTTCTTTTTTCCTGTATCGGTATTATCTTTTAGCTTTCCACCACTGCCTTGATAACCATTTCTCTTAGAGCAGAATTCATCGCTTTGTAGTGTGGATCATTCTCATCCTCTATCTTCCAAGCCTTCATCATCGCAGGCTTCTCTGTTCTGATAAACTCTATCGCCTGTCTCTGAATGTCCATCAGATGATTGGTCAGTTCCTTCTCAAAGTATAAATCCACTAGCAAATTATAGTGGTGCTCCTCCTCGCTGTACGTAAGATAATCCAGCCTCATCTCTGCGTAGATTGGAATCGGATATTCCTCCATAAAATCTGTCTGTTGCTCTAAGTCATCCAGCGCTTTCTCCCTTATATACTCTACGATTTCGTCCGTACTCTCCATCTCGGAAAATTCGCCCATTCTCATTTCTTTCCTTATCAGTTCGTCGAAGTACATTACTTTCTCCCTCCCCATTTTCAAGCTCGTTCTTATTAAATCCTGATTCTTCCCTTCTTAAGAATTCGTACTGTTATTAGCTTCCCACTACTGTTCTTCTATTAATACTGGTACACTAGAAGAATTTTTTAAATTATATCCTTTTACCAAATAATTATCATATCCAAATTCAAATTCTTGTTCATACAAATTCCCTAAAAGATCTTTAAACCGAACTTTAAACCTAATAAAATCACTGATTTTACCTCCATTTTCTTGTGGTATCTCTTTTATTAAACTAAATTCTACTATATCTCCAGAGATTGCGTAATACTTACTAAGATAGCTGAACAAGAAATAGCTATTGTGCTTTTCATTTACTGTAACAAAATAATTTTCTAATCCATCTCCCATAGGATAAATCATAATATTATTTGCTGCTTCCTTTCCAATATTTATTATTCCAATAGTTAATTTTATTTTCTCTCCTTCAATTTTTTCTATTTTAGAATCATCTAGCACTATATGAAAAAAAGGAATTAAATTCGATCTACTATTTAATTTCATAAATAGTTCATCGGTCCTTCTTTCTTGTGAATGCAATGCATTCTTTTGTTCTTCTAAATCAAGCATACTATTATTGTAGTTCTGTTCTTGTATTTTATTCTTATTATTCATTTTAACACTTACAATAATAGCAATAATTGAAATAACCATTGGTAACCAATCTTTTAAAACACTAATCATTTACTATATCCTCACCAAAATTTATTCTTCTATTTCTTCCTCAACAATTTCTATATATTCTTTCAACTTTCGTTGCAACAAATTCTTATCTATCAACTTTAATCTATATTCAGATACCATTGTAGGTGAAAGACTCCTACTTAACGCAAATTCTACTACCTCATCATCCTTAGATGCACAAAGGATTACTCCTACACTTGGATTTTCGGTTTGTTTCTTCACTTCTCTATCCAGTGTCTCCAAGTATAAGTTCATTTTGCCAACATATTCTGGTTTAAACTCTCCAATTTTAAGTTCAAAAGCAACCAAGCAGGATAATCCTCTATGATAGAATAACAAATCTATATAGTAGTCATGATTTCCAACCTGTACCCTGTACTCATTACCTATAAAGGAAAAATCTTTTCCAATTTCTAATATAAAGTTTTTCAGATTCTCAAGAATTGACTTCTGAAATTCTCTTTCATTCCCAATCTTGGGAGCATCAAGAAATTCCAATACATAACTGTCCATAAACAAACTATGTGTCTCCTGTTTTGCCCTTTGTATAGCAGGTAAATTATTACTATTTGAAAGCATATAACGCTCATAATAGCCACTATCCATCTGCCTTACCAACTCTCGATGAGTTAGATTCTCCTTAATTGCTAAGTTAATGTAGAATTCTCTTTCTTCTTTGCTTTTAGATCCAGACATTATTTTCAAATGATTAGACCAACTCAATTGTGTCAACAGCGTTGACACTTTTTCGTCACCACTGTACAGCTCGTAGAATTGCTTCATTCTGTAAAGTCCTCTACGATTAAATCCCTTCAGCTCAGGATAGTTTGCAGAAAAAAATTCTGCCACATTATCAACAAATCTGGAGCCATAGGATGCTTCATCAGTTTTTTTACTTATATATTTTCCTACCTCTTGATACATTAATATCAGCTCTTCATTAACTTTTCTATATGCACGTTCTTTTGCATTTTCTATAATCGTAACAATTTCTTCAAACGGATTGCTGTTTTTCTCTGCGCTTATATTTTTCAAAGAAGTTTTTTCTTTCTCCATAAGTTCCTCCCTTAAAAGGTTTTAGCGTATTTCTGAGTTATACCACCCCCACCTACGCTTGGGTCTGCCATAACCTAAATGGCAACACTTTTCGCTAGGTGCAATATTTCTAACCCCTTGCACAGGGAAGAGGTAAGTGTTACCCCTGAGCTTATTTCTCAGCAAAATTATACCTCTTAAATATGGCATTCATACGTCATATTACATCCCAATATTTTTTATTGTTAAATTCAGAAAAATAATATTTAACAGCCTGAAAGCATAGTAGCCAATTGAAATTTATTATATAAATTATTTGACATTTCTTTTAATAATTTGCGTTTTTTCACACAGTATTGACATTGAAGATGGGCTATTATATGATAATTTAGCATGGATTGAGTTTGCAGTTTTTCGACAAATTAAGGTCTAAGCATACTACTCTTACAGATTAATCGTCTATACCATACAGGAGGCTGATATGAATACTAAAATGCCTAATATTATATTTATTTTATCTGACGACCAGGGAATGTGGTCTATGGGATGTGCAGGTAATAAGGAAATCATCACTCCAAACCTCGACAGACTGGCAAGTGAGGGAATGTTATTTGACAATTTCTTCTGTGCTTCCCCTGTATGCTCGCCTGCGAGGGCTTCACTTCTAACAGGTAGAATCCCTTCTCAGCATGGCGTTCACGACTGGCTTAGAAATGACAACAAAAAACAGGAAGACATTGAATACCTAGAAGGTATGAAAGCTTATACCGATGTACTTGCTGCAAACGGCTATATATGCGGTCTGTCAGGTAAATGGCATCTTGGAAACAGTGCCAAGCCTCAAAAGAGTTTTTCCCACTGGTTTGCTCACAAGTCCGGCGGTGGACCTTACTACAATGCACCTTTGTATAAAGACGGAGTACTATACAATGAACCTCGGTATGTGACTGATGTGATAACCGATGATGCTTTGGAATTTATAGATGAAAACGCTGGAAAGCAGCCATTTTACCTTACTGTTGGCTATACTGCTCCACATTCTCCCTGGGTTAATAACCATCCTAAAGAATACACTGACTTGTACAAGGACTGCCCTTTTGACTCTATTCCAAAGGAGAAGGAGCATCCTGACAGTATTTATCTTACTAAAGAGGTGGCAAAAGACCTGCGTTCTAACCTCATAGGTTATTTTGCTGCTATTACTGCTATGGACGCCAATATAGGCAGGATAATAGACAAGGTAGAAAGCCTTGGAATCAGAGAAGATACACTTATAGTATTTACCAGTGATAACGGTTTTAGCTGCGGTCATCATGGCTTTTGGGGTAAGGGAAATGGTACCTTTCCAATCAATATGTATGACAGCTCAGTTAAGGTACCTTTCATTGCTTCTCATCCGGGTGTTATTCCAGAGAATAAGGTCTGTGATGCACTTGTTTCAGCCTATGATTTTATGCCAACGCTCTTAAACTATGTGGGAATAGCGGATTACGAGGATAAAACCCTCCCGGGAAGAAGCTTTGCCGCTGCCTTAAAGGGACTGGACTTTGAGCAGGATGAAAAAATCATTATTCTTGATGAATATGGTCCAAATCGAATGATTAGAAACAAGGAGTTTAAGTACATAAAACGCTATCCTTATGGCCCTGATGAAATGTATGATTTAATAAATGATCCTGATGAAAAAAACAATCTCCTGCTAAAAGATAGCCATGATGAGCTTGCCGCCGAGCTTAGATATGAGCTTGAAGCTTGGTTTAAAAAATATGTTAATCCTGAGATTGACGGTGCAAAAGAAGCAGTATACGGTTCAGGACAAATCAACTTAGCAGGACTTTGGTCAAAGGGCGAAGTGTCACATAGCTGTGATGATTACATTAAAGAATCCCCTAATTACAAGCCTTATAAGATAAAATAGAGGGCTGCCCACAACGGACAGCTATTAACTTTCCTATTACCTTTCCAAAAACGCTTTTACCCTTTCCCTATACTCATCCGGATGAACAAGTATTGACTCTGCATGTCCTGCATCCTCTATGAGATAAAGTTCCTTATAGCCTTTGGTTCTTGCTGACATGTCTTCAGAATTCTTTGGAATGATGAAATTATCCTTTGCTCCATGCATAAAGAGGATAGGTATTGTATTCTCATCAAGTGAATCTATAGGGCGCATTTCAGCCAATGAATAGTGGTAGCGAATCTTACCCGTAAAATTGGCTATGTCAAACAAAAATGTAGGTAAGCCGGCATTTTTATAGCCTAGTCTTAGAACATTTTCAATATCTGAGAATCCACAGTCAGCTACGACAAAGTCGACTTCAGGCTTGTACTTCAGGCTTGTGAGTGTGGTGGCAGCACCAAGAGATTCTCCATGAAGTCCCAGTACAGAAATATCCTTGTACCTTGTCTTGGTATCCTCGATGAGTTTTATTAGGTCTTTGCCCTCCCTTATCCCGTATGTGGTAAAGGTGGGGTCGTTTTCACCATGCCCTCTAAGGTCATAGATTATACAGTTAAATCCGTAATCCAGATACATCTTAACATACTTCAATGAGCCCATGCGGTTATCCGTATAGCCATGAGAGAGAATGATGTACTTATCTGTATGAGTTGGATTCTTAAGAAACTCAACATGAAGCACGTAGTCTTCAAATCCTTTTATAGTATAATCCGTTTTCTTAAGTCCCTTATAAAATGAGGTGTCGTAGTGCTCGCTCTGCCAGGCAAATGCTTCTTCTAAGGTCTGTCTTTTTCCTGTCATTGCAAACGATGGTAACCAGAATGCAAATGCTACAAATGCTATAATTATTAGACAAATAACCACTATAACAATCTTTAACATAATCTTTCCTTTCATAAAGTCCTCCTACTTACTACTCTTCCTTTGCAGCCTCCCCGTATTTCTCTCCCAGAATACGCCATCTGCATAGCCCTGGATTGTCTTGTCCTCTTCAGCCATTTCAAGCCTTTTCTCAGCCCATATACAGTATTGTACATTCTGCTCTATCCCTATAAAGTGTCTGCCTAGCTTCTTTGCAGTTACCGAGGTAGAGCCTGAACCAAGGAAAGGGTCTAGAACCACATCTCCCGCATTGGAGCTTGCAAGAATGAGCTTGGCTAAGAGCTTTTCCGGCTTTTGGGTAGGGTGGGCGGTATTTTCTGACATAGACCAATAAGGAATGGAAATATCATCCCAAAAATTAGACGGATAGGTGTTTCTAAAGTTACCTGACTCCGTTTCCTCCCAGTCTTTTGGCTTCCCATCCACCTTATATGGCGCAATCACACTTCTTCTCATCTTAACAGCTTCTACATTGAAGGTATACTTAGCAGAATTCGTCGCAAACCAAATATCCTCCATGCCGTTCTTCCAGTTAGTTAGAGCCCCCCTGCCCTTTTCCCTCTGCCATGTAATTCGGTTTTGCACATGAAAATGCTCCTTAAGCACCATAAATATCGGTGAGCTGGAAATCCAGTCGCAACAGACATATACGGTCGCATTTGCCTTAAGAAGAGGCCTTACAAGCTTTACCCATTTCCCCGTATATTCCAAGTAGGCTTCGTCACTGGTTTTCTTAAATTTATTTCCATGGAAATCCTTATCGAGGTTGTAAGGAGGGTCTACTATTAGCAAATCCACGCTTTCTTTAGGCAACAGTCTAAGTACTTCAAATGTATTTCCAAGTATGGTCTTGTCCAAAACATCCGATATTCCCGCCTTTTTATCCAAGATCAAGCATTTTTTCAGATATTCATTTCCTTCTTCCACAGATAAATCTATTGTCTTATTTCTACCCGCCTTCATCTCATTTTCCTTTTAAATTTCCTATTACAAAAAAACCAGTCAGTTACAACGCCGACCGGTTATCCATAACACTATTTATCTTTACTGTAAAGGCCTGTTCTTAGCCCTTCGCTTTTCCATCTGTTTCTCATTTACATACTTGCTAAGCTCCTGATTAATAGCTAAGAACTTACAACCTATGGTTTTCCTGTTGATTGTATCTACTACTCTTACTATCTTAGCTTTTATAATAAATTCTATTCTCTGATTGACTTTTTCGGACTTCTCCACACTGCCTCCACCGTTCATAGCCTCAATAAGGGAAATCTGCTTCTTAAACCTTGCGATGTCCTTCTCTATCTTGGTTTCAGGCTGGTGAGTAGGAGTCTTTACCTTGAACATCTTCATATAGTCCGAAAATGTTACTAGAATATCTTCTCCCGCCTCGACAAATAAGAACTTAGGTACAACAATACCAATGCCTACTGAGCTAAGATCCTTCAGACGGGCCTTATTAAGAGTATCATCGCTCCCAAGCTTTATGTAGCATTCATTGGCAAGAGGAACTCTAAAGCTGTTTCTCCTATTGAAGGACTCAGCATCATCCTCTGAGATGATAAGGTGTGCAGAACCGTAGTTCTCAAGGTTAATCCTATACACCCTTACATTGTGCCATTCATAAGGCTTTGAGTCCAAAATGCCAATAAAATCACAGGATATTTCATTGTTGTCAAAGCTTAAAGGATGTCCATTAAAGGTAAACATCTCTGCCACCACATAAGGAAAAAGACCGCCTTCATGTCTTTCAATAAAGCCGGATATCTCCTTCTTGTCCTTCGGATTGGTTATCTCTACTGCCTTAGAGCTAAAACTTGCGGTCTTAGAACCAAAGCGCGCTGTGAGCGTTAACTCACAGCCCTCTATTAATTCATCAATAAACATCTAATCCCTCAAAATGTAAAACTTATTACTCTGCGTCTTCATCAGTCTCAACTGTGAGCATAGGAATTACAACACTATCCGCATCGTAGTCATAAAGCTCTTCAAGCTTGTTAAGAACTTCTTCGCAGTCTGACTCAGACTTTCCTGTCTCCTGCATAGCCTTCATGCAGTATGCAGAAATAACATTGTTAAATGCTCCTGTATCTACAAGTGTAAGTAAGTCAGAAAGGCTCTTGCCATTTAATGACTTACAAGCCTCAAGAAGCTCACCAAGACGCTTCTTACCTTCTTCTGTATCCTCAGCACTAAGCTTCTTCTCATATTCTCCTATAAGGAATTCAAGATCTAATGCAAAGCTTTCTGCTCCTAATTCTTTAGCCATAATTTTATTTCCCTCCTAAAACGGTTTAATGTTATTATTCTAATATATACATGTGTCAAATATTTTTCAAGTTAAAAATTATTTTTCATTTATACACAGTTGTCAAAATATAAGATGCCAGGTAAACCAAAATGACGCAGTTACTATCCTTAGTTGTGGAATAGCTTCTTTGTCTGATACTTTGGCTCACAGGTGAGGTTGATACCAAGCTTTGCAAGTGTACGCTGATCTTCACTTGAGAGTATAACTGAAGAATGTGCTTCGCAGCCCTTAAGCTCATCAAGCTTTGTAACCACCTTTGCTGCATTTTCATCATTTCCTGCACAGATGGTGAGAGCAATCAGCATCTCAGCAATATGCAGATTTGGATTGTGATTGCCAAGGTGCTTTATCTTTAACTGCTGTATAGGCTCTATTACACTTGGAGCAATGAGGCGCAGCTCATCTGGAAGGCCTGCCAGTTTCTTAAGTGCATTAAGAAGCATGGCAGATGTAGCTCCCATAAGCTCTGACGTCTTGCCTGTTACTACGCTGCCGTCAGCCAGCTCTATGGCACTTGCAGGCTCTCCTGTCACCTCAGCATTGGTATTGGCTGCGGCAACACATTTTCTATCCTGTACTCCGGTTCCTGCCTTCTTCATAAGGAGTTCAAGCTTCTCTACCACCTCTTCCTTGCTGTTACCCTTTCTTAGCTCACATCTTTCCTTAAAGTAACGCCTTATTATCTCCTGACTTGCTGCTGCCCTTACAGCCTCATCATCAAATATACAGTTTCCTGCCATATTTACTCCCATATCTGTAGGAGATTTGTATGGGGATGAGCCGTATATCTTTTCAAACATTGCGTTAAGCACAGGGAAGATAGCTACATCCCTATTGTAATTAACTGTAGTAAGGCCATAAGCCTCGAGGTGATAAGGGTCTATCATGTTTACATCATTTAAGTCTGCTGTGGCCGCCTCATAGGCAAGGTTTACAGGATGTGAAAGAGAAAGATTCCATACCGGAAATGTCTCAAACTTGGCGTATCCGGCCTTTATTCCGTGCTTATGCTCGTGGTAGAGCTGTGAGAGGCAGACTGCCATCTTGCCACTTCCAGGTCCCGGTGCGGTAACAACTACGAGGGAGTGCTTTGTCTCTATATAATCATTTTTGCCATAGCCTTCATCGCTTATGATTGTAGGCACATCGTTTGGATAACCTGCTATAGGGTAATGTCTGTACACCTTTATGCCAAGCGCTTCAAGCTTTTTCTGATACTGGATGGCACATTCCTGACCTTCAAATCTTGTAAGCACTACGCTTCCGACATATAAGCCATAGCTCCTAAATGCGTCTATAAGCCTAAGTACATCCAGGTCATAGGTTATACCAAGGTCTCCACGCACCTTATTCTTCTCTATATCAGCAGAGTTTATGACTACCACTACCTCCACGTCTTCCCTAATCTGTGTAAGCATCCTTATCTTACTGTCAGGCTTGAATCCCGGCAGCACTCTTGAGGCGTGGTGATCGTCAAAGAGCTTGCCTCCAAATTCCATATAGAGCTTTCCACCAAAACTCTCAATTCGCTCCATTATCCTTTCTGACTGCATTTTCAGATACTTGTCGTTGTCAAATCCTGTCTTAAACATAATTTCCCTTTCTAGTCTACCTGACTACACTGTTCATCACAAGCATATCGCCTTCATTTAACACTATGTTTCCATTAGGGATAATGACATCATCCCCTCTTTTAATTAGTATTATCAATGTGTCATCATCAGTAGGTATCTCGGAGATTGCCTTGCCAATGTAGCTGCTTGTCTTGTTGATATGTATTTCACTTAGCATTGTGCCCGACATGTGCTCCGGAACAACAGCTGAGAGTATAACCTTGTCCCCTATATTTAGAACTGTCTGACCGTTTGGAACCTTCGTCCCCGACTCATTTTGTACTGAAACTATGATGGTTTCGGGAGGTGTTTCTATATCCATAAGTGTCCTACCCGCCCAGGAATGGCCTTCAGGTATGGTAAACTGAATAAACTGAACAGGAACCTCCTCAGTATAGTCAGTAAATGTCTTCATAACGTCTCCCTGGTGGTCTATCATGTCAAGGTGCTTTGCTATTTTCGGCAGGGATGCCCCTTGAAATATGATTGAAAGCAGTACTATAAAAAATGTAATGTGGAAGAGATTTTCGTCAAGTTCGGAGCCAAGTACCGCCATTATGGCAAACACAATGGATGCCGCTCCTCTAAGCCCTGCAAAAGACACAAGAGCTATCTGATTTACCTTACTCTTAAAAGGGCCGAGTATCGCTATTACTGCAAGCGGTCTTGCCACAAATGTCATAAATAAAAATATGAATATGGCCGGAGCCGCTACTCCAGGGAGCTTTGAAGGGCTTGACAGGAGTCCTAAAAGGAAGAAGATAACCATCTGCATAAGGCTTGTAGTTCCGTCAAAGAAATGCACCAGGTTCTTCTTATCCCTGATACGGCTGTTACCCATTATTATTCCTGTGATATATGCACTTAAATATCCGTTTCCACCTATTGCACCCGCTCCTGCATAAGACAGCAGGGCTACGCCAAATACAAAGATGGTATCAAAGCCGTCTGCCTCTGTAAGTATGTTGTGTAGGATCCAAATAGCGATAAGGGCTGCAAATACTCCCACTACTACGCCAAAGCCCAACTGCCCTAGTATCAAAAAAACCGGATTTGATGTATTCTCACTACTTTGTAACAGCTGAATAAAAAGAATGGTAAGCATATATGCGATAGGGTCGTTACTTCCGCTCTCAAGCTCAAGCATTGACGCTGTATTGTATTTTAGGTTTAGTTTTCTGGAACGAAGTATGGAGAAGACCGAGGCTGCATCTGTGGAGCCTAATATAGAGCCTAGTATCAGGGATACTGTCCAGCTAAGTTCCAGCACATAGTGGCAAAATACAGCAGTTATAAATGCTGTGAGGGCTACCCCAAATGTGGATAGAAGTCCCGACTTAAGGGCTACGGGCTTTGCCTGCTCCCAGTCCGTACCAAAGCCTCCGTAAAATATAATAAATATAAGAGCTATTGAGCAGATATTCTCCGCAAATTTATAGTCTTCAAAAGGTATCCTTAAGATTCCATCAGATCCAAGCAGCATCCCCAGAAAAATAAATGCAAGAAGAACTGGCATGCCTATCTTGGCTGATATTCTGTCAAGAAGGACACAGGCAAAAATGATTATAGAAAACATCAACAACAGATTTCCCATACGTCCTCCTTCCTACAGAAAACCGACACAGGCTGCCCTGCATCGGTTAGATTTGTATTTTACTTATTCTTCGTTTTCTTTTTGCCGTCTATGGCTGATTCAGTAGCAGGCTTTTTATGGCTGCCAAATACAAAATTAGCCAGAGCATCCTTATTCATAGCAGAATCAAATGTAACTACTGCTTGGCGATTTATCTTGACGCCCTGATATGAACCGTCTATAGGAAGTCGCAAATTATCAAGAGGTACACCGTCTATGCTAAGCTCCATCACCTCTGCGAGGTATGAACTTGCGTTACTCTTCTTAATGTCAGTCTGTACCTGAGAGAATACGGTATCAAGCAGCTTTACAAGAGTAATAGGATTACTCTTTTTCACTTCCTTAAATATAGCAGCCATAACCCTTCTATGTCTTGAAGTTCTTCCAAAATCATCAACAGAACCATCAAGTGTAGCTCTATATCTCACCCTGGCATAGCCAAGTGCCTGATTTCCGTTCATATGGTTCATTCCCGGCTTTAAGGTACGGTTAGATTTTTTCGAAACATAGTTAGTAGTATTTAAGTACTGGGCTTCGGCCGGTGTAATTTCTATATCAATTCCGCCAAGTTCATCTATTATCTTCTGAAAAGTCTTAAAGCTTACTATTGCTGAACCATCAAGCCTTAAATTGTAGTTATAGGCAATAGTTTCATATAAGAGGTTAATTCCACCATGTCCAAAGGCTGCATTTATTTTAGTATCATAGTATCCCGGAATGGTCACATAGCTATCTCTCATAATAGATGTTAGTCCAAGAGTTTTCTGCTTTGTATTGATTGTGGCTATCATAATGGAGTCAGTACGTCCTGACGCCACACTGTTATTACCTATTGCCTCAACTCCGACAAGCAGGATGTTATATACTCCGTCCTCGTGAAGTGCGTTTCTAAATGTGGCAGACATCTTGGATGGGTCTATGTTCTCAGTGATTTCACCCACCTTTAGTCCTTCTTCCTCTTCTTCCTTTGTCTCAACCGCCGAGCCAGAAGCGTTCTTAGCAGGCTTATCATCAGTCTTAGCGTTCTTACCCATCCTCCAGTAAGCCCATTCTACTGCAAGATTGGACATTATCTTTCTGCCCGGTCTTGTAAATACAAGAAAAGAGCCACCTGCCAGTATAATAACTAAGAGTACTATAAGCACCTTAATAAAAATGTTTAGTTTCTTTTTCTTTTTCCTTGGTTTCCTTTTATCAGTCATATTGTGTCTTTCACCCTTTTGTTTAGTGTCCATTTCCTTTTTTACCTGCTCTGCGAGAGAATTACGTATCTCCTTCAAAAATTCATCTTCATTGCTCATCCTGTTTCTTCCTTTACCACATAAAGTTAAATCCAAAAAATATACATTTCATTATATAACAAGATAAGTGTCAATTACAAGTGGCTTAAGTTTAATCTTTTCTTACAATTTTTTGAAACTTTTTCCTGTTACCTGTTTATCTACTTGTTATGAGCAAATAATTGTGATATTCTGAGACAAAATATTACAGCCAAAGGAGAATATATGACAAATTATTCACTCATATCAAAAGAAATAGAGGCTCTTACATCTGATGTAAGCGACCTCATTGCCAATCTTTCAAATGTATCAGCCCTCTTAAATACGGAGCTTACTGATATAAACTGGGTCGGCTTTTATCTGCTTAAAGATGATAAGCTAATCCTCGGACCTTTTCAAGGTAAACCTGCCTGTGTAACCATATCTTTAGGAAAAGGTGTATGTGGAACCGCGGTGTCCACTGACAGCCTCCAGCTAGTAAAGGATGTCCACGCCTTTCCGGGGCATATCGCCTGTGACTCTGCATCAAACTCAGAAATAGTCCTTCCTTTACACGATAAATCCGGCAAAGTAGTAGCTGTACTTGATATCGACAGTCCTACCTTAGGGCGTTTTAGCGAGGCTGACGGAGAGGGTATCCTCCTTTTACAGCCTGTACTTGAGGATATATTTAGTCGTTAGTGCAACCAGATATTATAAGCTCCATATCATCGTTTAGTGCAACAAGATATTATGAGCTCCATATTATCATTTAGTGCAGCCAGATATTATTAGCTCCATATTACCTTTAAGTTCATAAGCACCAAAGCCATAAGGGAGGATGAAATGTTCTCCCTTTTTTATATCATACTTATCACCATCGCCACTTATAAGTACTCCTTCACCCTCTAGTACGCTCACCAATGTGAAGTCTGTCTCCTGTGGGAGTTTTACCTGCTTCACGACCTTGATATAGCTTACTTCAAAGAGGTCACATACTACAAGGTTTCTAACGATGGAACCATCCTCTAAGGTCTTGCAAGTTCTATGTGAAGGCTCTTTTTCCTCAAATGGACAGGTTATTACGTCAAAACACTTGTCGATATGGAGCTCACGTGGCTTGCCATCCTGAAGCCTGTCATAGTCATACAGTCTATAAGTTATATCACTGTTCTGCTGGGTTTCAAGTATTACGGTTCCTCCCTTTATGGCGTGTACAGTACCCGGCTCAATAAAGAAAAAGTCGCCTTTTTTTACCGGGATTTCTCTGATAAGACCTCTGAAGTTCTTTTCATCCATATATTTATGGAGCTCCTCTTTGGTCTTAGCATTGTGCCCTATAACTATGGTTGCACCTTCTTTTGCATCAGCCACATACCAACATTCTGTCTTGCCTAGAGAGCCGCCCTCGTGCTCTTTAGCGTAGTTATCATCAGGATGAACCTGGATGGATAGGTCAGTTTCAGCAGAAATAAGCTTGGTTAGAAGAGGGAACACCTCTGCCTTTCCGGACTTTCCCCAGAGCTCTTTGTTATCTTGCCACAGCTCACTAAGCTTCTTTCCTGAATATTCGGACTTCTCTCTGGTTTCTACTATGCAGCCGCCATTTTTATGTGCACTAATTGCCCAACATTCTCCCGTTTTATCACTTGGTATATCGTAGTGGTATAAATCCCTTAGGGCAGTTCCGCCCCATATCATTTCCTTAAATACCGGCCTTAAAAATAAAGGTTGCATGAGTCTCTCCTATCTGTAGGTGTCTATCTTGTTTTCTTGTTTCCAATTGCCTCTGCAATTGCGGCTGCCTCTTCCTCAGCAAGCTCCACATCTGCAAGGCCATCTGTTATTTTCTTAACATATGTGTAGGTACCTGCTGTGGTACTGTGTACGGAGTTAATGAGAAAACCATTGTCTCTCTCATCAAGCATAACGATAACTGAGCTTAACTGACCTCCCATGTCAGCCATAGAATCATATCTGTATATGGCTGCCTTCTGATAGGCGGCTTTAAGCCTTCTAAATATCATTTCAATATCTTTGCTGTTCTTATTCTGAACCTCTTTAATCTCAGTAATCTGAGCAAATTTCTCAGCTATCTTATCTTCAAGGCTTCCCTTGCTGCCTTCAGTTAATCTTTCTATCCTCTTTTTAAGTCCTGAAATCTTAACAAACTGAATGATATCAAATATAAAAAGCAGCAGTATTACTCCTGCCAAGCCACAGATTATATACTCCGCAATAAAATCATAACCAAACAACTTCATTTTGCTTACCTCTTATATCCCTATTTCTTGATTGTGGAAAGTAGTTCCGCTATTCTATCCAGTTCTTCAACAGAATAATAGTCTATTTCTATCTTTCCCTTGCCGTTGTTTCTGCCCTTGATGCTTACCTTACTGCCCAAAATGCTCTTTAGACTGTCCTCAAGCTTCTTGTAAGCAAGTCTTTCTGAGGTTTCCTTCTCTTTTTCAGGCTCCTTATTCTCTAAGATATGCTTAACCAGCTTTTCAGTCTCTCTCACACTTAGCTTCTCATCAAATATCCTTGTTGCGAGGTTATGCTGCTTGTTTTTATCCTCAACAGCAAGCAATGCCCTAGCGTGTCCCGGTGAAATAAGTCCTTCCGCAAGCATTGACTTAACTCTGTCATCGAGCTTAAGAAGCCTTAGTGCATTGGTGATTGCAGAACGGCTCTTAGACACTCTTTCAGCAAGGTCATCCTGCTTCATTTTATACTCGTCTATAAGGTTCTTAAATGCTTCAGCCTCTTCTACAGGGTTTAAGTCCTGACGCTGGATATTTTCAATAAGTGATACTTCCATTATTTCTTTGTCGGTATACTCTCTTATTACCGCAGGAATTTTCGTGAGTCCTGCAAGCTTTGAAGCCCTCCAACGCCTCTCGCCCGCTATTATCTCATAACGCTTTCCTCTTTTTGTGAGGATGATAGGCTGAATGACACCGTGTATCTTGATGGATTCTGAAAGCTCTAAGAGCTCATCTTCGTCAAATCTTTTTCTTGGCTGCCCCATATTGGGATCTATTTCAGATATTTTTATTTCTAAAAATGATTTATCGGCGGTTTCTTTTAGCTCTGCCTTCGTCTTTTTTTCGGGAATCATCGAATCAAGTCCCTTGCCTAAGCCTTTTTTCATTGCCATTTCTATCCTCTTTCTACTAGTATCCAGTTACATCACTCTCTATAACCTCGTCAGCCAACGCCCTGTATCCCTCTGCACCTGCTGATTTGGAATCATAGATATTGATTGGCACACCATGACTTGGTGACTCTGCCAGCCTAACGTTTCTTGGTATTATCGTCTTATATATGTTCTGCTTCAAGGTATCCTTTACATTCTCAACCACCTGAAGTGAGAGGTTGGTACGAGCGTCGTACATGGTAAAGACCACTCCCTCTATATAGAGCTTATCATTCATCCTAGCCTTTACAAGCTCTATTGTATGTATCAGCTGGCTAAGTCCCTCAAGCGCATAATATTCGCACTGTATAGGCACAAGCACCGAATCGGCTGCTGACATTGCATTTACGGTTAGGGTGTTTAAGGATGGCGGACAGTCAAGGATAATAAAGTCGTAGTCTGCCCTTACTGTTTCGATATGCTTTTTAAGAATATAATGTTGGTCAGGTATTCCTATAAGTTCTATCTCAGCCCCTGCAAGATTTACATTTGCAGGCACAACCGACAGACCGTCATACACATTCTCTATAATGCAGTCACTAAGCTCACTCTCTCCTAAGAGGAGCTCGTACACTGTGTTTTCAGCATTGTTCTTATCCACTCCCAGTCCGCTTGAAGTATTCCCCTGTGGGTCAATGTCTATAACCAGTACCTTTTTGCCCTTTTCCGCAAGGCAGGCTGACAGGTTGATTACCGTGGTTGTCTTGCCCACTCCACCTTTTTGATTTGCTACCGCAATTACTCTCCCCATGTCTTCCTCCGAGGTTGAATCTATACTAATTTATAGTTAACTCGTTCCTAACTTCATAATGATATCACAATTTCTGCCAATAATCTATAGACAGTTAGGAGGCTTTCTTTAGAGAAAACGAGTCATAACTTTTCTCTGTATCGTCTGGCAATGCCTGTTCCGGCCCCAGAGGGTAGTCAGCCTTGGAAGCTGGGTATTTTGTTCTATCCCAGCTGTGATCTTTACTCATTGTAGCATCTCCTTTTAAATAATAATTTCTGGTTTCAAAGTAGTCATATTCTCCACTTCCATCATACTGCCCTCTATTCCAGGTATTGTCGAGATGATACCAGTTACCGTCAATCTTCACCAAGTTCCAGGCATGAAGCCCATCATCAACATTTCCTGTTATATAAATGACATCAAGACCTGCAGCCTTTGCAAGCCTGTAGAACATCTTAGCCTTTGCATCACATACCCCTCCCTTACCATAAAGCAGGGCAAAGCTTGTGTACACAGAATATTTCCCCAGGTTTCCTCCCGGACACGATAAAGTATCCGTTGACGAAAGTTTCTTTTCACCATAGGTATATCTGTATTCTTTAACCATAAAGTCATTAATTGCTCTCGCCTTCTCTTCCTCAGTCATTTCAGGCTTTATGTTTTCTGTAACCCAAGATTGCACAAAATTATTCAGATCAGCTACTTCCTTTCTTGTGATATCATACTTTATTCTTGTTTTCCACTTAAAATAATTCTTGTACTGAATAAAATCCGAATCATCTCCCTTGCTGTAGTGAACTATGTCATTAACTTCAGGTATTGCGTAGAGTTCATCCCATAGCGCATTATACTCTTTTTGATTGTTATACGATAAGACTCTGTTATCTACATTAACAGAAAATTCTTCATCCAGATTCTCTGTATGTGCAACTATACTCTTAATAAGCTCTGCCTTAGTCTTTATAATGGGCTGAACATTAGCTAAAATAGTCTTTGCCTTAGCCTTGTTTATCTTATAATCAAGTTTTAGTGTGAAATAATAGTATTTGCCTCCATTATCTTGTGTTGATGTTTTATACCCCTTTGTGTGCGACATTATCTCATTATATTCTACATTTTCAGAAAGTCTATCGAATATTTTATTAAATTCATTATCACTGTTTTTGACTGCTTTCTTTGATATCTTTAGCCTAATGTCCTTATCGAGGTTGATTACATGCTTTATAATCGAGTTTATCAGTTGCTTTTTTGTATTGATTTTTTTCTGCTTTTGTTTAGCGTCTTTACTCTTTTTTACTGTGACCTTTGCAATCCTTGATGTATTTGCATTTACACTATTCACTTTAGTGTATGCACCACTTGTTATACACAAAATCAGCACGAAGCTGAATATAAATGATATCCTCTTCATTTTACCCTCCATAGCATTTAGTTCTGACCACAATATATTATCATAAGTTAGTATTTTTTTAAATAAGTTTGCTTTGAATTGCCAAATAAATGAGAAAAGAAGCCTGTTAATATTCTAGGCTTCTTCCCTCGTTACATTTATTTAATATTTAGTTTCTAACATAACACCTCTTTACAAGTTAACCTTCAAGATGAATAGCTGCTATGAAAAGAGCTTCTACGATACAGGATAATCATAGTTTGCCGCAGGATAGTCCTTTGCATTCCAGCTATGATCCTTCCTAAGTGTTGCATCGCTCTTAAGGTAGTAGTCAAGTCTTGCAACGTATTCGTTCTCTCCGCTTCCTTCATAATGCCCTCTGTTCCATGTAACATCAACATGATACCAGTTGCCGTCAATATTTACCATGTTCCAAGCGTGAAGCATTCCTCCTGCACGACCTGTAATGTAAAGCACCTTTATTCCTGCTTTTTTAGCAAGTCTGTAGAACATCTTAGCCTTTGCATCACACACCCCGCCTTTTCCGTATAAAAGGGAGAAGCAGGTATATACTGAGTATTTGCCAAGCTTTCCGTCAGGGTATACTTTCGCATTTTTAGCAGGTGGCTTAACATTGTCGCCGAAGGTATATCTGTACTCGCTTACCATGAAATCATTGATAGCTCTTACCTTCTGTTCCTGTGTCATCCCTGAGTTTATATTATTTGCTACCCAGTTATTTACGAACTTGTCTAAGGCTTTGATTTCCTTCTTGGAGATATTATACTTTACACGGATTCTCCACTTATAATAATTCTTGTATTTCTTATACTTATCATCAAAGTTAATTCTGTAATGATTAATATCACTGATAGTAGGATTAGCATATAACTTATCCCAGAACTTGGTGTATGATGCTTTATTCTCTATCTTTACCAGCTTACTGCTAATGTTTAAGGTGTATTCACTGTCAAGATTCTTAACATGCTTTGCAACCTGCTTGATAAGCTGTTTTCTGGTCTTGATGATAGGCTTCACCTTGGCAAGAATCTTCTTAGCCTGAGCCTTGTTTATGGTGTACCTAGGTCTGAATTCCCATACATAGTAGTTTTTATTGTAATTATAACTGTCGATATCCCAGTATGAGGTATACTCCATTATTTCGTTGTATTTCTGATTGTCTGATATCTCATAAAGCAATTTCTTATACTCGTTGAAGGAGTATTTCATAGCTTTTCTGTTTACCAACAATCTGATTCTACTGTCAAGGTTAATCACACGTCTTGCAACCGCTTTCTTAAGCTGCTTTCTGGTGTTTACCTTTTCAAGTTTCCCATAGGCTACTACATTGCTCTTTGCAGCAACCACTGCCCTACCTGTATCTGCACTTGCACTCTCATAAAATGTTGGCAGAAATGAAAGGCTAAGGAGTATCATCATCGACAACAACAACTTAAAATAGATTTTTTTCATCGTTACCTCCGAATTTCTAATATTGACGATGATACTATATCATATATAGTTTACTTTTTATTTAAATAATTTATAACTTTTATATTACGTTTTTAGTTCGGTGTAACATGAAAAAACTTCTTTATAGGATTCATTACCTTAGACAAGGGTATAGCAAAACCCCCGGCTAACCGGGGGATGATAAATATCTAATTACTTTTTCTGTACATACTTCAAGCAGTCAAGAGTAACCGCTACAAGGATGATGATACCTTCAAATACGAACTGTAAGTTGGTATCGATACCAAGGATGGTGAGGGAGTAGGTAAGTGCTGTAAAGATAAGCACACCGACAACTACACCTGATATCTTACCAATACCACCTGTAAAGGAAATACCACCAACTACGCAGGCTGCGATAGCGTCCATTTCCCAGCCCTGGCCATAAGCCGCAGAACCTGAACCCACCATTCTCGCACACTCAAGCCAAGCACCGAAGCCGTAAAGGATACCTGCAAGGATGAAGGCACCAAGGGTTACAGCAAATACTGAGATACCGGAAGCTGACGCCGCTTCAGGGTTACCACCTACAGCGTAAAGGTTCTTTCCAAACGGTGTCTTATTCCAAATGAACCAAACCACAGCAATTGCTGCAACTGCCCAAAGAATAATAGTAGGGAAGCCGTTTATCTTAGGAATTATCATATCAGGTATGCTTGACTCGATAGCTCCGAAAGATACACCCTTTGTAGCATAGGTAGCTAAACCAAAGATTACAAGCATGTTAGCCATGGTTGAAATGAACGGATGCATCTTAAACTTTGCGGTAAAGAAGCCCGCTATAGATGTAAATAAGGTACAAAGCAATATACACACAACAAGTGCAAGTATAACTCTTAAGGCTACAGGAAGACCTGTAAAGTCAAATGCATAGCCAAATACCTGACCTGTATTTACGCCCTGATGCATTATTATGGTTGCTACAGTCATACCCATACCTATCATACGACCGATAGAAAGGTCGGTACCTGTAAGAAGAATGAGTCCTGCAACACCGAGGGCAAGAAACATCTTTGGAGATGCCTGCTGTAACACGTTAAGCACGTTGTTATAAGTAAGCAGGTGTGTCTGTGGCCCCTTTAACACAGGTGTAAGTATACTAAGTCCTATGAATATCAGGATAATTGCCAGATACAGACCGTTCTGCAAAAAGTATTTCTTAAGGCTGAAGCTGTACTTGTAATTTTCAAGTTTAATCTTTTGATTCTGCATAAAGGTAAACTTAGACATTCTAAGCAGGTCAATGAGATGGTACTTGTGGCTGAATGCCTCCATCTTCCTGTCCTTTATATCCTGAAGCTGCTTTTCATACTCAAGTTTTGCGTCAAAAAGACGGTTCTTGTACACATATTTTTCGTCTTTTATCTCCTGACTGTCCTTAAGCCCCTCAAGATTTTCCTTATGCTCAGCGGAAAGCTTCTCAAGTTTTGCCTGATAGTCTGACTTGGCTGCTTTTTTTGCTTCATTACAGCTTGAGACTAATGGATGATAGTATTCTTTGTCAAAATGCGCATCTATATAAGCCTCTGCCTCACTTATATACTTAGCTATCTGATCCTTATTTTCCCTCTCGACTTCCTCAGCCTTTTTAAGCTTTGCCACAAGTTCTGAAAGGTCAGAATTTTTTTCGTCACTAGTGAGGGTCTTATCTCTTTTGATACTCTCCATCAGACTCTGTATAGCAATTATCTTATCGGTACCCTCAACTCTCAGTGCATCGATTTTCCCCTGTATCTCACCCACATAATCATCTATAGGCTTACGAAGCTTTTTCTCTTCTTCCACTGTTAATATTTTACTCATAAACTTTATCTCCCTCATTTATAGGTATTTTGAACTTAGTCTAAGAAGCTCTTCCTGATTAGTTTCTTTGGTACTTACTATACCTGAAAGCCTTCCATTACTCATAACTCCGATACGGTTTGTAATACCAAGTATCTCAGGCATTTCAGAGGAAACAACTATGATAGTTTTACCTTCTTTAGCCATCTTTATAATAAGCTCATATATCTCATACTTTGCACCAACGTCAATACCTCTGGTTGGCTCATCCATCATAAATACCTGAGGCTGACGCTCAAGCCATTTTCCAAAAATAACCTTCTGCTGGTTTCCACCTGAAAGACTAGAAATAAGGTCTGATGGTCCCATACACTTTGTGCTCATTGTTTTTATTTCTTTAGAAGTTGCTTTGACCATTTTCTGATCTGATAGTACAGCTCCTGACTTATACTGACCTAAGTTGGCAATTGTGGTATTGAATGTAAGGTCACCTTTAAGGAAGAGGCCATTTGCCTTTCTCTCCTCGGTAATCATTGCAAATCCACTCTCCATAGCTTCTATAGGGCTGTTAAAGTTCATTAGCTTATTCTTAAAATAAACTCTTCCCGATGCCCTAGTTCTAACTCCGAAAATAGTCTCTAGAAGCTCTGTTCTTCCAGCTCCTACGAGTCCGTAGAGCCCAAAGATTTCTCCTCTTTTAACATCAAAGCTTATATCCTGAAGCTGAGGCTTAAACTTTGTAGAAAGATTCTTGATAGAGAGCACCGGCTCTCCAGGGATATTGTCCACAGGAGGAAAACGATTCTCAAGCACTCGACCAACCATCGCTGTAATAAGCTCATTCATATTAGTCTCTGCTGACGGCTTGGTCATAACCAGATTACCATCTCTTAGTACCGATATTTCATCACAGATTTCAAAAATCTCATCCATCTTATGAGAAATGTAGATAAGGGCAATTCCCTTTTCTTTAAGCATTCTCATCATTTCAAACAATTTATTTACTTCCTGAACATTCAGCGAAGAGGTTGGCTCATCCAGTACAATTACCTTCGAATTATAAGAGATGGCCTTTGCTATTTCACACATCTGCCGCTGTGAAACTGACATTTTACCCATTGGCTGAGTCAGGTTTATAGTCATACCTAATTTACGAAAGAGCTCTGAAGCCTCTTTTCTCATTCTTGCTTCATCTACTATACCTAACGAATTTACGGGGCATCTGCCTAAGAAGAGGTTGTCTACAACACTTCTTTCCAGGCATTGATTGAGTTCCTGATGAACCATTGCTATTCCATTTTCAAGTGCATCCTTAGGCCCTGAAAAATTTACTTCTTTTCCGTCTAAAACAACTACTCCATCATCCTTTTGATATGTTCCGAAAAGGCACTTCATCATGGTTGACTTACCTGCACCATTTTCGCCCATAAGTCCCATAACGGTGCCACGTTTTACATCCAGATTAATATGCTGTAAAACCCTGTTTCTACCAAAAGACTTACTCATGCCGCGTATCGATAAGATAGTCTCATTGTTTTTTTCTTCCATATTCATACCCCTGTTATATCTTATTCAAATACTTAATTCATTCACATTTCCCGCAGTATTATAACCTTATTCATATATCAGTCAAATAATAAAGGCACCTGAATCTTTGATAATATCTAAAAAGGTGGCGGCATGAGCCGCCACCTAATGCCTTTAATTCTTTATAGCCTTTCTTAATTCTTAAGAAGAGCTGTATAAGAAGCTGCATTGTCTGTCTTAACCATGTTTATTGCGAATGCATCATACTCACTTGGGTTACCAAGTCTGTTTGTGATATTAGACTCTGTCTGTCCATCACCTGCAATGTACTCAACATTGAGGTTCAATAACTTGTCATACTTCTGAAGAAGTGGCTGATATGTAGCACCTAAGAAGTTATCAGCTGAGTTGTAGATATTAAGCCATACCTTCTTCTCAGGACTCTTAGCTGCGTCAAGCTGCTTAGAAACTGCTGCAAAAGGAACAGTAGCATCAAGGAAGTTCTTATAGTTATCCGCTGTTACAGCAAGGTTTAATGCATAGTAAGATCTCTGATCTGCATTGTATACATAGTCCTCACCCTCTTTGAGTACATTACCAGCCTCATCAGCAGTTGAAATACCTGTATTGATGTCAACGCCGTCTAAAGCATTACGAAGTACACGAAGAGTTAAGTAAGCCTGAACGTCTGCGTGCTGGCTGATAGTTCCGCCGTATCCGTCCGCTATTGCAGCAACTGCATCACTGTTAGCATCGTAACCGAAGGTAGGAACTTTCTTCTCTTTTGACCAAGCATTGAACATAGCCATACCCATACCATCGTTGTTAGAAGCAACTACATCTATCTGGTCTCCAAAAGAAGATGACCATGTTCCGATAGCGTTACCTGCTGTAGGAGCATCCCAAGTAGCACCTGCTGCTGTCTTCATTTCCTGAGAAGCAAGCTCACGTACCTTGTACTTCTTTCCTCCTGCCTCAATCTCACCATCTTTAACTACTGTAGCCTTACCGTCTGCATTGGTTCCAACAGGATCACTAACTACAGTACCATCCTTATCAACTGCTGTACCAAGTGCACTACGAACACCTCTTGTACGGGCAATTGAGTCATTGTGGCCTACATCACCGATAGCGAGTACATAGCCGATAACTCCATCACCGTTACGGTCAATCTTATCTGCATTTTTCTCGATGTATTCTTTAATCATTTTTCCCTGTAATTCAGCGCCCTGAGCAGCATCAAAGCCAACATAGTAGGTGTTCTCGTTGAAGTTAAGTGCTGTCATATCAAGCTCACCTGTAGTACTGTTAGATGGCTGACGATTAAACCAAACTAAAGGCTTCTTTGCGTTTGCTACTTCACCTGAAGTCTGTGCTGCTGATGAAGTCTTAGATGCAGAAGCTGCAGTGCTGCTCTTAGCTGCACTTGAAGTCTTTGTGCTGGAAGTTGTCTTTGCTCCACTGCCGCCACAAGCTGATAAAGAAATTGCCGTAGCCGCAACCAACATAAGTGATAATGCTCTTTTTTTCATATTAAATCTTTCCTCCTTTTTTCAGAACCCCTTTGACTATGGGTTCAATCATTTACAATGGTGAGTATATCAAAATTTGGAAAGTTAATATATAGAATTTTTTTCTGTTTTTCTATGATTTTTTTAGTTATTTTGACAGGTCAAAGTTTAAAATATTCTCATTTACCTATAAAATAGGCTCATAAGCCTCATTTTAAGAAATGCTAATGTGTAATTTTTGACAGGCTTTCCGTAGTTACTATGTACTGGCTTACCTTGTAGTATTTGCCGTCTGGGCACTTATCTTTTATATCCTCAGGAAGCTCATTCCCTGTAGCCTTGGCTATGGCAAGTTCTATTATCGCTCTGGCATATTCAGGCTTGTCGCTTGATACACTGCCAAAAAGCTCTCCTTTTTTTATTGCCTCAAGCGCGGGCTCAGTGGCATCCACCCCTACTACCTTCACATCCTTAAGTGACTTTTCATTTTTAATAATGTCAATTGCTCCAAGTGCCATGTCATCATTATTTGATAGGATTAGCTCTATGTCATTTCCATATTCCTTAACCCAGTTTTCCATAAGTGCGGCCGCCTGACTTCTGTCCCAGTTAGCAATGTCCCCTGTAAGCTTCTTTATAGGCACTCCGCCGCTTTTTAGGGTTTTTATAGACCATTCTGTTCTCACTATGGAGTCCTGATGGCTGGCTTCTCCCTCAAGGAGGATATAGCTCACCTCTCCATCCCCATTTAAATCAAGAGATTTCCTGTCATTGTTATAAGCATCTACCAAAATCTTACCCTCAAGTACTGCAGACTCCTTAGGATCAGCGCCAACATAGCAGAACTTCTCCGAGCGCTTCATGTCATCTTCCACTGGTTCTCTGTTAAAAAACACAACAGGGATATCCGCCGCAAGTGCCTTATCTATAATCACTGAGGCATTTGCCCTCTCCACCGGATTTATACAAATCACATCGTAATCCAGAGAAATAAACCTGTCTACCTGCTTATTCTGAGTAGACTGACTGCCTCCAGCATCCACTATTTCCATGTTAAGTTTTATTTTATTTCTTTTTTCATAATACTTGACATAATTCTCCATTTCCTTTTTAATGCTTGATATAAAGGTGTCGTTACTGCGATAGAGACTAACTCCGATTCTTATGGTTTTCTTATCCGAAGTATCCTTTCCTCCACACATAAATATAATGAATGCAGCGGCAAAGGCAATTATAACAGCTATAAGAGTAATTATTGCTTTCTTTTTCATCATACCCTCCTTACCCGCTTATCGGATAAAGTATTTTAATATATTTTTCGTTCTTCATATCACTTGCTGTAAGGTAAAATGTTTCTACTACTTCTTTGCTAATTTTTTCTTTATTTGCAAGTCGATTGATTAGTTTCTCAATCATAGAATATCCCATATCATACTCATTCCAAGCCACTATTCCATCTACGTCTCCCTCTTCAAGTTTTCCAAGCAGATAATCGGTAGCTCCAACTGTGTATATTTTGAATTTACTCTTGTTTATTTCATTATCATTTGCATACTTGACAACGCGCTGTGAGCTTTCTTTATCTAGGGAAATAAAAACAGTTTCATCCTTGCCAAACTCATTAAGTCTCTTTTCAAGCTTCGGTCCTTCTCCCTCCATCATGATAACCTTGCACCCTGCGTCTTCAAATTTATTTCGCAAACTCTGTGCTAGACCTTTAATGTCCTCTCCCTCAAGGCTTTTTGCAACTAAGCATATCTCATTTACCTTTCCCTTAGTCTTATTTATATTCTTAAATAAAAACTCGGATATACGGGTATTATCCAAGGAAATATCTCCCTTTTCACCTAGTACAAGCACAGGAAATTCAGGATGTTTTTCCCTTATTTTATCTGCAACCTCACTTTTGTGTGCATTCCCTAGAATTAGCGCCTTAGCACCTGTCTCTATCTCATCCTCTGCTATCTCCACCTTTTCTTCCAAAGTAAGGTTCTCGGCTACTGACGGAAATCTCATATCCACGTTATACTCGTAGGCAGCCTCATCCATTCCCTTTTTCATATTTTCAAAATTTTCCCCCGATATCCCATCCACCAGTATGGATATAGAGTAAACCTTGGTTTCATTCTCTTTTATTATTAGATCCGTAGCCGAGAGGATGTATAAGAATATGAGGAGGGTAGCATATAATACCCAAAATATTATTGACTTTTTGTTCATAAGTTTTCCTCTCACAATATCATTATTATAGTCCGGCTCTTTACCCGCAAGGTAACCAGATATTATCTCCTCTCAGCCTTTACAGGTAAATGTATCGTTACCTTCGTGCCTTCATCCGGCTCTGAATCAATGGTTAAGCCGTAAGCCTCTCCAAAGTAGAGCTTTATCCTCTCATTTACATTCTTAACTCCTATGCCTGAGCCGCGCCCATTGCCTGAGGAACTTTTTCCAGTAAGTATCATTTCCACCTTATCCTCAGTCATACCAAGCCCGTTGTCCGCCACAGAAAGATACAGTTCATCCTCTTTACGCCATGCTTTTACTGTAATCATACCATCTCCGTCCATAAACTCCATGCCATGGTAAATGGCATTTTCTACCAAAGGCTGTAACATCAGCTTAAGGGACGGAAGTTCAAGCACATCCTCAGCTATATCAAATTCATAGTCAAATTTATTCTTGAAGCGCATATGCTGAATCATAAGATAATTCTTCACATGGTCTATCTCATCCTTGACTGTAACTATGTTTTTGCCCTTACCCAGGGAAAGCCTGAAAAATCTCGCAAGGGCAGTAACAGTATGTACGGCTTCAGACTGCTTTTCATTTTCAATCTGCCAAACTATGATATCAAGGGTATTGTAGAGGAAATGCGGGTTAATCTGTGCTTGAAGCGAATCAAATTCACTCTTTCTCTTCTCCTCATGCTCATTTACAATGTCCTGCATAAGCCCCTTTATCCTAAACTTCATATCCTGAACAGACTTGCCCAGGTGCTGTACCTCGTAAGAGCCACCCATGTAGATATCAGCATCAAGATTGCCCTCTTCAAGCTCCTTTACAGACTTTTCCAGCTCCCTTATCGGATTGGTTACCCTAAATGAAATGTAAGAATTGATAATGATGACTATGAAAATGATAAGGAGGATGACAAACACGATGAAAAGCCTTGTTTTAAGCATATTTAAGGAGATTCCAGTCCCCTTTATCACACCGACAAGCTTCCAACCTGTATATCCCACAGTCTTTGTTACCACCGTCTGTCTTATGCCGTTAAAGACTTCTTCCCTGCTGCCATCATCATAGCCAGCTGCCACAAGATTATTTTCCTTCACCCTGCCTGAGGCTATGAGCTCAAATTTCGGATGCCAGATTATCTCACCCTTTGAATCCATAAGATAGATATAGCCGCCATTTCCAAGGGTTACCTCATCAAGCACTTCGTCAAGCCCCTGATATGCCATTTCTATAAGCAAAACCGCCTGCTCTGTGCTTCCTCCTACAGTTATTTCAACTGCTCTTGACATGCTTATTACCCAGTTGTAGCCATTATCTCCCTTTTCAAACATTTTCTGCACGTGGGGGAGGGTGAAATGTATGTTTTCAGTTTTGTTAAGCGCATTTACAAACCATTCTTCATCTTCGGCCTTGAAATTTTTCCTAAATCTCGCTGCGGGTACCACACTTATTGGCTCTCCCTCCTTTGAAATGAGAGCAATGTTTGATACCTGCACCTTATTATTGTTATAGAGAAGAGTCAATTTTTCGCCAATTGAATCTTCGGAGAGATTAGCATTTTTTACAATTCCATAATAAATCGTGTCAGAAAGCTTCATTATATTTCTAAGATACACTTCCATCGATGAATCTACGCGGTTAACAAGGCTTACATTCTCCTGCTTAACTGTGTCATAAAGCTGTGAAGAGAGCCTTGAGTAGATGGATATCACAATCAAAAGCACCGCAACAAGCGATGTGATTGTAAAATAAATGAAAATTGAATTTCTAATGCTACTGTTATAAACGATTTTCTTTCTTTCAGCCTGCATCTCTTATTTTCCTGTTCTGTATTTGGTTGGTGACACTCCAAATTTCTTCTTAAATACATAGCTAAAATAATTTTGCTCCAAATATCCCACCTTTTCTGCTATCATATAGGTCTTTTCATCTGTTGTATTTAAGAGTTCAACAGCCTTGTTGAGCCTTATATCGGTGAGATAGTTAATATAGGTCTGCCCCGTTTCTTTCTTAAAAAGGCTTGAAAAGTACGCCGGACTAAGGTGTAAATGCCTACAGATAACTTCAAGCGAAAGCTCGGGATTGGTGTAGTTATTTGAGATATAGTCCTTAGCTTCTTTCACAATCTGCTTGGAGGTCGATTCTCTCTTTTGCTGCATTCCGAGATTGATGTTGTTGCAGATTCCGACCAGCCATTTCTTGAAGCTTTCCCCGTCTTTCATCTTGGAAACTGTTTCTATATAGTTGTCAAGCTCCGAAAGACTTATTTCATACTGTTGCATAAGGTCCATAATCCCCGTCAACACCCTCATCATATAAGCCTGATATTGATTTGAATGTACCTTAACTTCGTCTATTTTGGAAGCAAGAACTCCGACAGCCTCTGCAATCTTCTCCTCACCACCAAACTTGATGGCTGAGATTAGCTCTCCCTCTTCCCTTTCATCGAGCCTTAATACTCCAGTACTCACAGGCTCCATATCGTGGATGTAGACTACATCCTCAGCTCCTACTATTTTCTTGTAGCCTACTGCATCAGTAGCAGTCTTGTATGAATTTGAAATGTCAGAAAGCGTCTGGCTGCTCCTTCCTATTCCCACAGTAATGCCAACTCCCAAGACTCTCTTCGCACTCTTACATACATCTCTCATTACATTTGTAAGTCCTGTCTGGCTATTTTCATCATCAATAGCCACAATGATAACAGGCTCTGCATCCTGCACCGAATCAAAGACCACATTTCTGTAGTAAGGGCTAAGCTTATCCTCTATAAACTTTTTAACATAGATAGGTATCAATTCCTTTTCTTTAAGGAGTTCGCCATTTATTTTCGCATTTTCAAGCTCTATGTTTACTGCACAAACCACCCATTTATTGGCATTTCCAATGTTCATGCCATATTCTTTAAGATAGCCATCTATTGCATTTTCATCATAAAATCCCTTTTTAATAATCAGCTTATTTAGAAACTGTTCTCTAAGCACAGGGAGGCTTGCCTTGTAGCTTTCTCTAAGGCTATCTATGTTTCTTGCAGACTCTATTTCTTCATCAAGTTTCGCCCTGACTTTTTTGAGAATTTCAGTGAGTTCATCCACATTTACAGGCTTTAGGATGTACTCTGTCACCCCAAGCCTAATCGCCTCTTTTGCATAGGTAAAGTCGTCA